>DHSM01000023.1:0-22630 GCA_002408465.1 Firmicutes bacterium UBA5286
CTACTCAAAGGGGAGCATATCACAGTTACAATGAGGTGTTTTTTTTAAGTCCCTCTGATTCAAGCGTTGGCAAAAAATTCATTGACAATGGGGGCTTTATTTGAAATTAGTGCCCTTAATTAACAGCATAGCAATCTCTCTTTTTAGCCAACTTAAAACTAGTGTCAAAAAGATTTTAAATGGGAGTTGGTTGACAAGGGAGTGGAAATAATTGAAAAAAAGATTTGCCATGTGCCTGGTGGCATTTCTGCTGTTGCTCATGTTCGGCCAGGGGTTGCATGCCTTGCTGCTGATCCCTGCAGAGGTCACTCGCTTTGAAGGAGATGACCAGTCCATTAGCTTTGACCTGCCCTGGGCCATTAAAATCAGTGACAGCGACGGCATTCTCGAGGCAGCTGACGAAGCTGGCAAGGGCTTTCTCCTCAAAGCCGTAAAGTCAGGGAACTATCGCTTTTCCTTCAGTTTGCTGGGAATAATTCCCCTCAAGCAAATGCAGGTCAATGTCATCCCCCATTTGAAATTGACGCCCTCGGGACATTCAATTGGGGTAAAGCTGGCGGAATCGGGGGTAATAGTAGCCGGCTTGGACAGCATCATGACGGGAACAGGCAAAGTGGAGCCCGCAAAAGAGTCGGGTTTTGAGGTGGGAGATATTCTTGTGGCCGTCGATGATGTGGAGCTGAAAAATCTGGGGCATGCCGCCGCAGTTCTTGAAGAGCTCAGTCGGCCGGGGGAAGAGCTGGACTGTCAGATAATCCGCAGAGGCAGGAAGCTGTCTTTGGCGATAACTCCTGTCTATGACATCGAGGCCAACAGACCCCGTCTGGGCCTGCTCCTGAGGGATACGGCAGCTGGAGTAGGAACCATGACCTTTTACCATGGGGAAACCGGTTATTTTGGCGCTTTGGGGCATATGATCACAGATGAAAACGGGGGGAAGGCTGTGGACCTGAGCTCGGGCCGGATTGTCGAGGCAAGCATCGTCTCAATCCGTCGGGGCCAGCAGGGCAAGCCGGGAGAGAAACAGGGGGTATTTGATGAAAACAGCCAGCCTTTGGGAGCAATAAAGACGAACACTGAACTAGGGATTTTTGGCACCCTTGCCCGCAAACCGAAACGGGAATTTGAGCCATTGCCCCTGGGCCTCAAACATGAGGTAAAGACGGGCAAAGCTGAGATCCTGACAGTCATTGAAGGTGAAGAAATTCAGCGTTTCAGCATTGAGATAGAAAAGTTGTTTATGCAAAACCAGCCGGCTAGCAAAGGTATGGTGATTAAAATAACTGATCCAAAATTGCTTGCTGCAACAGGCGGCATCATCCAGGGGATGAGCGGCAGCCCCATTATTCAGGGGGGCAAGCTTGTGGGGGCAGTAACCCATGTCTTTATTAACGAACCTGAGCGTGGTTACGGCTGCTTCGCCGAGTGGATGGTTTTAGAATCTGGATTGCTGGCCGAAATTGAATCGAATGTGCCTCCAAAAATATTGGAGGCCGCTTTTTAATATATTTTTTCGGATTGAATGATAAATAGCAGGGAAATTGTGCCATAATGTAGAACGTTGTTAAAGACTGGCATTACCTATTTTATGGAGGAGGAAGAAATTTTTTGTGATTTCTGTAATGGTTGCCGATGACAATCGTGAGTTTTGTAACCTGTTGTCTGATTACATGTCTACCCAGGAAGATATCAACTTGGTGGCGACTGCTAATAATGGCATAGATGCCATCGACAAAGTAATCGAACATCAGCCTGACGTCCTCATCCTTGACATTATTATGCCTCACTTAGATGGATTAGGTGTACTGGAGAAACTTAATAGCACCCCAGATCTTAATCCGCGGCCACGGGTAATAGTGCTGACTGCTTTCGGGCAGGAAAGCATTACCCAGCAAGCTCTGAGGCTGGGGGCAGATTACTTCGTGCTGAAACCTTTTAATATAGATGTGCTGATAAGAAGAATAAGGACGTTGCAGTTGGACAGCAAGCCTGAGCTGGCGGCAGAATGCGGAGCAAGGTATATTACCCGGGATGCGCCTAAGGTTGACCTAGAAGTGGAAATAACCAACCTTTTGCACGAACTGGGGGTTCCCGCCCATATTCGCGGCTACCAGTATTTGCGCTATGCAATTGCCTTGGTTATCAAGGACATCACTATCCTCAACAGCATCACCAAAGCCTTGTATCCGGAAATCGCCATCAAATTTGAGACTACTCCTAACCGGGTGGAAAGGGCAATCCGACACGCCATCGAAACCTCCTGGGAGCGCAGCGAATTAGATGTCATCAACCGCCTCTTTCGCTATACAATCCGCAACGACAGGGGCAAGCCTACAAACTCGGAATTTATCGCCTTGCTGGCAGACAATCTGCGGCTGAAACTCAAATCAATGCAGGCCGGGCAAAATTAACGCAGGAAAGGGCCTGCGTTTTTTTTTTAGGATAATTTTCCCACCTCTGGTGCAATACTATCACCGGGGGGTGATAATAATGGTAAAGGGCCGGTTGCGCAAAGGGCGCAGAACCAAGGAACTTGTCAATTATTTGCGGCGGGGGGACATTGCTCTCATCAGTCACGAGGATCTGGACTTGGTGGCTGCGGAAAGCCTTGCCCGGACAGGAATCGCCGCGGTGCTGAATGAAAAAAAATATATCAGCGGACGCTATCCCAACCTGGGACCGGAGCATCTGCTGGCCAGAAATCTCAAATTGTATGACTGTGTTCCCAGGGAACTGTGGTCGCTGCCAGACGGCACAGAAGTGACCATTGATGAAGAAAACAATGTGCTGATTGCGGGAAAAGACAGTTTTCAGCTGGACAGCCCCCTGACTGCGGAGGCCGCTGACTTGCAGCTGGCCAGGACTCGAGCCAATTTGGACGGTGAATTGGAAAAGTTTATCGACAACACCCTGGAATATGCCAGGAAAGAAAAAGAGTTAATTTTGGGCTTGCGAGAACTGCCGCCCCTGGAAACGGCAATTTGGGGCAGGCCGGTGGTCGTGGTGGTTCGGGGCCGGGATTACAAACGTGACCTTGGCGCTATCCTCAGCTATATCAAAGAGGCGCGTCCTGTCCTCATCGGCGTCGATGGCGGCGCCGACGCCATTTTGGATTACGGCCTCAAGCTCGATATCATCCTGGGGGATATGGACAGTGTCAGCGACCGGGCCCTGTTGAGCAAGTGCGAGCGGGTGGTCCATGCTTATACCGACGGGCGGGTGCCGGGGAAACAGCGGGTTGAAGAATTAGGAGTGAAGTATACAGTCTTTGCCGCTCCCGGCACCAGCGAAGATGTGGCTTTGCTCCTTGCCGCCGGCAAAGGCGCTGATTTGGTGGTGGCGGTGGGCACCCATTCCAACATGATTGATTTTCTGGAGAAGGGGCGGCCTGGAATGGGCAGCACCTTTTTGACCCGCTTAAAGATCGGGGACAAACTGGTAGATGCCCGGGGCTTAAGCAAATTATACCAGGGAAAGCTTACTCTAGGCTGGGCAGCAGTCCTGTTCGCGGCCGCCGCTATGCCAATTGCAGCTTTGCTCTATGCTTCCCCGGGGTTCCGGCATTTGTTCTATCTCTTGCTGTACAAACTGGCAGGTGTGGTAGGAGGCTAACAAAATGGCAAATTTTAAATTTCATCTGGTCACGGTTGTCGGTATTTTCCTTGCTTTAGCTCTGGGCATTTTTATCGGCAGCACCTTTACCGAGGAAAGCATTATCCTCCAGCAGCGAAACACCATTGAAAGCATGAGGGAGAGCCTGGACAATCTGGCCAAAGAGCAGTCAAGGCTGCTGACAGAAAAAAAGACTCAGGCTGAGACCTTGTCGCTGCTCCAGTCCTGGCTGGGGAATATGAGCCAGTTATATCTGGAGGCCAATCCCATCCAGCAAAAAGCGGTGCTGATTTATGCTGGGGACTTCAACCCGGATTATCTTGGCAGTTATTTTAACGAAAATGTCATCCAGACTCGGCTGCAACTGGACAGCCTTGACCTTGAGACCGCAGACATCCTTGTTCAGGCCCTGGTCCAGGGGGATAAGCAATTGCTGGCGGGTCTGGAGGACATTAAATGGGAAGGAGAACTAGGGCAGCCGGATTTCGTGTTTTTGGCGCCGGGGCAGGGAGGTGGCTGGGCCGAGGTCAAGACTCTGGCGGTGGGGCTGCTGAATGCAGAGCTGCCGGTGGTTGCCCTAGGGATTAGCGGCTGGGAAAGCGTGGCGGATTTGGTGCGGCATCCCCTTTTTGCCTCGGTCTCGCATCTTGATACTCCCCTGGGTCTCTACTGTTTGGATGCCATCCTGCGTGGCCAGGGAGGGCATTATGGTCCTGAAATCCTGCTGCCGGGACCTTTGGGGCAATGAAGGTTTCAGTCCTGATTCCTGCCTATAATGAAGAGGAAAACATCTCTGAGACAATTGACAGCTTGCGCAGGGCTCTGCCCCAGGCGGAACTGGTGGTGATTGACGACTGTAGCAGCGACTCGACGGCGGCCCTGGCCGCCTCCCGGGAGGTTACAGTCCTCCGGCACAGGCGCAACCGCGGCAAAGCTGAGGCCTTGGCAACCGGCCTGGAGAATTCTGCCGGCCAGGTAGTAGCCATGGTCGATGGGGATATGGGCAGCTGTGCAGGCGAAATCGCCGGCCTGGCCGAGGCCGTGGCCAGGGACCGCTGTGATTTGGCCATCGCCCTCTTTGCCAGTTCCAGCGGCGGCGGAGTAGGTTTGGTGCGCAATCTTGCCCGCTGGGGTATTTTTTTATTAACCGGGGCCAAACTGGAGGCTCCTCTCTCAGGACAGCGGGCAGCTACGCGCCAGCTGTTGGAGCAGTGCCTTCCCCGGAGAGGGGGCTTTGGCCTGGAGACAGAACTGACCCTTAATGCCCTGCGCCGGGGCTACCGGGTGAGGGAATTCGCCACGGGTTTTGTTCACCGGGGGCAGGGCTGGAAGCTGGCGGGCTTTCAACATCGAGGGCGCCAATTTCTTCAGGTTTTGGCCGCTCTCCTGCGGGGTGGATGCCAATGGCGGCGGTAATAGGTATAGTGACGGCCTGGGCTGTCGCCGGAGTCTTAGCAGGCCCCGGGAAGCGGATGTTGGCCCGGGGCAGTGTCGAAAACTTTTCCGGCAAGACTATTCCTACCGGCATGGGAACCATATTGCTGGCGGCTGTGTTGAGCGGCTTGGGGCTGTTGACCCTGGCCGGCCTGTTCAGCATTTCTCAGCTTAGTCTCTATGGTTTTTGGCTGACCTTGGTCGGCCTGGCAGGATTAGTGGACGATGCCTTTGGCGATCATGAGAGCAGGGGCTTTCGCGGACATTTCCGCGCCCTGTTTCAGGGCCGCCTGACCACCGGCATGATCAAGGTCCTCCTTGTCACCCTTGGGGCGCTGCTCATTTCTTTGCCTCTCAAGTGGCTGTCTCTGCTGGAAATCGGAGTGCTGATTCTGGCGGTCAACTTGTTTAACCAGCTAGATCTGCGCCCCGGCCGAGCCCTCAAGGCTTTTCTCTTTTTGTCCGGGGGGCTGGCGGCAGCAGGCAGCATTCTTGCAGCGGTGGGCTGGGGAGGCGCCTTGGGGTTGTTGCCTGGGGATTTGCGCTCTGATTATATGCTGGGGGACGCGGGCGCCAATCTTTTGGGAGCCCTGGCCGGCCTGGCATTTGTCACCGTCCTGCCTCAGACCGGGATAATCATCGCCTTTGTCCTCCTTGTTCTGGGCAACGGGGCGGGGGAGTTTTCATCCTTTAGCGCCATTATCGAAAGAAGCAAATTATTAACCTGGTTGGATCAAATCGGGCGGCCCCAGGCAGGGAAATAGAGCGTAAATGGCGAATACTTTAAGCATGCAAAAACATGCAAGGAGGACCAAGATGAAGGCTATTGCCCCGAATTATCATTTGCAAGTAATCTTAGACGCGATTCACGACGGTCTTGTAGCCATTGACAGACAGGGGAAAATAGTCCTTCTCAATCCTGCGGCGGCGGAGATTCTCGGCGTTCAGCGAGACCACGCTATGGACAAGCCAGTGGGTCATATCATACCCAATTCCCGAATGCTCTTGGTGCTGGAGACGGGAGAGCCTGAAATCAATCAGCGTCAGGAGCTGGCCAATAAAACCATTCTCACCTCCCGGCTTCCCGTCCGGGATACCAATGCCGCCATCATTGGGGCAGTGGCGGTATTTCGCAATATCTCAGAAATCAAAAAACTGGCTGAAGAGATTACCAACCTCAGAGAAATTCAAAGCATGCTGGAGGCGATTATCAATGCGACTCAAGATGCCATTTCTGTAGTTGACAGCCAGGGCAGGGGCATTCTGGTCAATCCGGCCTATAAACGGATAACCGGTTATGTCGAGTCAGATGTTTTGGGCAAACCTGCTACTGTAGACATTGCTCAGGGTGAGAGCGTGCATTTGCAGGTGTTGTCCAGCCGCCTTCCTGTCAAAGGAATTCAGCTCAAGGTCGGCAGCGCCAAAAAAGATGTGCTGGTGGATGGAGCGCCCATATTGGTCAATGATGAGCTCAAGGGCAGCGTGGCTGTAATCCACGACATCAGCGAAATCAAGCGCCTTAATGAAGAGTTGGACAAGGCTAAGCAGATCATTCGCACACTGGAGGCAAAGTACGATTTTAAGGACATTATCGCCACCAGCCCTAAAATGCTTGAGGTGGTTGAACAGGCCCGCAAGGCAGCCAACACCCCCGCCACCATCTTGCTCTTGGGCGAGAGCGGCACTGGCAAGGAATTGTTTGCTCATGCTATTCATAATTCCAGCCAGCGCAAGCATAATCAGTTTATCCGGGTCAACTGCGCCGCTCTCACAGGCAGCCTCTTGGAGAGCGAACTCTTTGGTTACAGCGATGGCGCCTTTACCGGCGCTCGTCGAGGGGGCAAAAAAGGGCTGTTTGAGCAAGCTGGCGGCGGCACCATTTTTTTGGATGAAATCGGCGAAATCAGTCTCGGCGTCCAGGCCAAATTGCTGCGGGTTCTGCAGGAAAAGGAAATTGTGCGGGTGGGAGACGCCAAGCAAGTGTCTGTAGATGTGAGGATAATTGCAGCAACCAATATTGATTTGGAGGAAGCTGTGGCCACCGGCAAGTTCCGGGAAGACCTGTATTACCGTATCCGCGTCATTCCCCTGTATATTCCGCCACTTAGGGAGCGTCTGGTGGAAATCCCTGCCTTGGCCCGTCGCTTGCTGGGCAAATTTAACCAAGAATATGGCCGTGTAGTCGAAGACATTGCCCCGGATGTCCTCAAGGTGCTTCAAAAATACTCATGGCCTGGCAATGTCCGGGAACTGGAAAACATATTAGGTCGCGCTATTATCAACATGCGCTTTAATGAAACATGTATTTGCCGTGAACACTTACCACAGTTTACAGCCGGTCCACACACCATGCCTGTTTCTGTTGCCGAAAATGACGCCTCAGTCTTAGTCCAGCCCCTGGGGGATGTCCTGGCTGATTTTGAAAAGGACTATATCGCCCTGGTTCTCAAAGAAAATCAGGGCAATAAGACCAGGGCGGCCAAGGCAATGGAAATTTCCCTGCGCTCGTTGTATTACAAGCTGGATAAATATGGTCTTTAGCTTGCAAAAGGTTGCATGCAAGTTTCTGCGCATGCCCTGAAGAATCTTGCATACAGGTATAAAGATGAGCCCAGGTGTTGTAATCTATTGTGGCATGATTATTGCAATTATGTATGTGGTCAGGTTGCCATTACACTTAAGATGGAGGATTGAGGAATGAAAATCTTTGAAGCCATGGCCAAGAATGGCCATGAACAGGTGTTCTTCAACTACGATCGCACTACCGGACTTAAGGCTGTCATAGCCATCCATGACACCACGCTGGGCCCTGCCCAAGGTGGCTGCCGCATGTGGAACTATGACAACGAGGACCAGGTTTTGACAGATGCTCTGCGCCTGTCAAAGGGCATGACCGACAAATGCGCTGCTGCAGACTTGGATTACGGCGGCGGCAAGTCAGTTATCTGGGGAGACCCCAAGACTGACAAGAGCGAAGCTCTATTCAGGGCTTTCGCCCGCTATGTTGAAGTGCTTAACGGCCGGTACATGACTGGCACCGATGTGGGCACCACTTATGACGATTTCATCATTGCTCTCAAAGAAACCAAGTATGTAGGCGCTCTGCCTGAAGAATACGGCGGCGGGGGCAACTCTGGCATTATTACCGCTTTTGGCGTGTGGAAGGCCATGAAGGCTGTGGCCAAGGAACTCTTTGGCGATGACTCTCTTAAGGGCCGGACCATTGCCGTTCAGGGCCTGGGCAAAGTCGGTTACAGCCTGGTGGGCCATTTGGTGGCGGAAGGCGCCAAAGTAATTGCCTGTGACATCAACCAGGAAAACGTAGACAGGGCCGTCAAAGAGTATGGCATCAAAACCGTTTCCCCTGACAAAATTGTGGAAACAGAATGCGATATCTTTTCACCTTGCGCCATGGGGGCAGTTTTCAATGACGACTCCATTCCAAGATTAAAATGCAAGGGCATCACCGGCGCTGCCAACAACCAATTAGCTGAACCCCGCCACGGCGAAATGCTCCATAAGAGGGGAATACTTGCCGCCCCGGATTTCGTCGCCAATGCCGGCGGTTTGATTCAGGTTTGCGATGAGCTGGAAGGCTATAACAAGGAGCGGGCTTTCCGCAAGACCGCTATGATATACGATCGTATTCTCAACATCTTTGCCATTGCCAAAGAACAAAATATTACTCCCTACGAGGCTGCTAATCACATAGTTGCTGAAAGAATTGAAACTATCGGCAGGATTAGACGCAACTATACCGGCAAATAGTCCTGCAGAGGTGCTAAAATGACCCATTGGATACTGGCTGTTAACCCTGGTTCCACCTCTACCAAGCTGGCTCTTTTTGAAGATGACTCTCTGTATGCTGCCGAAGCCCTGCGCCATAACCCCAGAGATCTGGCGCCGGAAATTGTCGACCAGCTGGAGTACCGCACCAATCTGGCGGAAAAATGGCTGAATTCGGTATTTGTCGGAGACAAACTTAGTGCCATAGTTGGCCGGGGCGGCATGCTCAAGCCGATTCCCGGGGGAACCTACATGGTCAATGAGGCCATGCGCCAAGATCTGCGCAAAGGAGTTCAGGGCCAGCATGCTTCCAACCTTGGCGGCTTAATTGCCTTTGAGTTGGCCAGCAAGAGGGGCATTCCCGCTTTCATTGTCGATCCGGTCTCAGTAGATGAAATGATACCCGAGGCGAGGATTTCGGGCATGCCTGAAATCCAACGGCACAGCTCGTCTCATGCTCTGAATATCCGGGCCATCGCTCGCCGGGCAGCCAAGGATTTGGGGCAGGATCTAAGGGATATCAACCTCATTCTCGTGCACTTAGGCGGCGGCATCTCCGTAACTCCCATGGCGGGAGGGAGGATGCTGGATGTCAACGATGCCAATGAAATGGGCCCCTTCTCTCCTGAAAGGAGCGGGGGATTGCCCTCCGGCGATTTGATTGACCTGTGTTTTTCCGGCAAGTACACTGAGGATGAGCTGAGGAGAAAGATTGTCCGCAGCAGCGGCCTGTCAGCTTACCTGGGCACCAATGACGGCCTGGAGATTGAAAGGCGGATTTCAGCCGGCGACCAAAAGGCCCAGCTGATATACAAGGCCATGGCTTACCAGATTGCCAAAGAAATTGGCGCCATGGCGACGGCGCTTTCGGGGCAGGTCAGGGCCATCGCCATTACCGGTGGTTTGGCCTATTCAACCATGCTGACTGATTGGATCAAGGACGATGTGCGTTTTATCGCCCCGGTCCTGGTCTATCCCGGGGAAGATGAACTGCTTGCCCTGGCTCAGGGCTGCCTGCGAGTAATCAAGGGCGAAGAGCAGAGCCGGGAATATGTTTAAGGCGAGGTGAATCAATGTATAACAATATGCAAGATATTGTTGATGCCGCAAAATCCCTGCCCAACCGCCAGCGCCTTGTGGTCGCAGCCGCTCAGGACCCTGATGTCCTGGAAGCTGTGCGGGATGCGGTTGATTGGGGCATAGTCTCGGCAATCCTCGTTGGCGACCCAGAGAAGATAGCCGCCATTGCCGGTGAGGTCGGGCTTCCCCTGGAAAAATGCACAGTCATTCCCGAAACAGATGCAATTCTGGCTGCCCGCAGGGCTGTGGCGATGGTTGCCGCTGGCCAGGGAGACCTGGTCATGAAGGGGAAGATTGGGACGGCAGATATTTTGCGGGCGGTGCTGGACAAGGAGAAGGGACTGCGCACCGGCCGCCTGCTCAGCCATGTGACCGCTCTGGACATTCAGGGCATTGGGCGCCTGCTCTTTATGACCGACGCCGCCATGAACATCGCTCCGGATCTGGGGCAAAAGGTCCAGATTGTGCAAAATGCTGTCGATGTAGTCAGAGCCTTGGGCTTTGAACGGCCAAAGGTGGCAGCCCTGGCAGCAGTTGAGCTGGTCAACCCCGACATGCCTGCTGCCGTTGAGGCCGCCCTGCTGGCAAAAATGGCCGACAGAGGCCAGATCAAAGGCGCTATTGTCGATGGACCCCTGGCCCTGGACAATGCCATTTCTCTTCATTCGGCCCAGGTCAAGGGCATCAACAGCCCAGTAGCCGGACATGCAGATATTCTCATGGTGCCGGACATCGAAGCAGGCAATGTGCTGTACAAGTCCGCTGTCTATTTTGGCAGGGAGTCCAGGGTAGCAGGCGTTATTGCCGGCGCCAGGGCCCCCGTAGTGCTGACTTCAAGATCCGATTCTCATCAGGCCAAGCTGGATTCAATAGCCTTTAGCGCGGTATATGCCGCCGGGCTAAAACCATAAAAATTTGGGAGGTAACCCGGATGAAGATTTTTAATTACATGAGCAAATATGGCTATGAACAATTAGTATTTTGTCATGACAAAACCACAGGCCTTAAGGCTATCATTGCCATTCATGACACCACCCTGGGGCCAGCCCTGGGCGGCACCAGGATGTGGAATTATGAAACCGAGGACGCTGCCATTGAAGACGTTTTGCGTCTGGCCAAGGGTATGACCTATAAGGCAGCTGCAGCCGGCCTCAACCTAGGCGGTGGCAAAGCCGTCATCATCGGCGATTCTAAAAAGGACAAGAGTGAAGAAATGTGGCGTGCCTTTGGCCGCTTTGTCCAGAGCCTTAACGGCCGCTATATCACTGCTGAAGACGTGGGCACCACCGTTCAGGATATGGACTACATCCATTTGGAAACAGATCATGTCACCGGCGTCTCCGCAGCCAGCGGCAGCAGCGGCAACCCCTCTCCCAAGACAGCTTTTGGCGTCTTCAGAGGCCTGTTGGCCACTGCCCATGAAGTATGGGGCAGTGACGATATCAACGGCAAAGTCATCGCCGTTCAGGGTGTTGGCAATGTGGGCTACTATTTGTGCAAGTTCCTCCATGAAGCCGGCGCCAAGCTGGTAGTCTGCGACATCAACCAGGATTCTCTGGACAGGGTCGTCAAGGAATTCGGCGCCCAAGTCGTTGCTCCCGACGCCATCTATGATGTCCAGTGCGATATTTTCGCTCCCTGCGCCTTGGGCGCAGTCCTAAATGACAATACCATCCCGAGATTAAAGTGCAAGGCCGTTGCCGGCTGCGCCAACAACGTGCTGGCGGATAACCGCCATGGCGATATGCTCTATGAAAAAGGCATTGTTTACGCTCCTGACTATGTCATCAACGCTGGCGGCCTTATGAATGTGGCCGACGAACTTCAGGGCTATAACGAAGAGCGGGCTCTGGACAAAATTGCCACCATCTATGACAATATCGCCAAAGTCTATGCCATTTCCAAGCGGGATAACATTCCCAGCTACAAAGCTGCCGACCGCATGGCCGAAGAGCGCATTGAGGCCCTGGGCCGGATCCGCGGCAACTTCATTCGCCGCTAATTTCCAGTGCAAGAGGGTAGTTGTGTGCAAAAAGCACACAACTATCCCATTTTGAGGAGGTAGAGCATGTCCCATCGTCTGCTCGTGATTAATCCGGGCTCAACATCAACGAAAATTTCTGTTTTTGAGGATGAAAGGCCCCTTTTAGAACAGACCTTGCGCCATTCCGCCGAAGAACTGAAGGTTTATGACAATATCATCGACCAGTATCAGTTTCGCAAGGACATAATTCTGGAAAGCCTCCACAGCCAAGGCATTAACCTCAACAAACTGTCGGCAGTGGTGGGCAGGGGGGGCACCCTCAAGCCTATTGTCGGAGGCACTTACATTGTCAACGACCAAATGATCAACGACCTTACCAGTGGTGTCCAGGGACAGCATGCTTCCAGTCTCGGCGGCATCATTGCCAGAGAAATTGCCGAGCAGTTTAACATTCCCGCCTATATCGTCGACCCGGTTTCAGTGGATGAGCTGTCGGATGAGGCTCGAATTTCCGGCCTGCCGGAGATTGAGCGGCGCAGCATCTGGCATGCCCTCAATCAAAAGGCAGTGGTCCGCAAGGCTGCGGCCGAAGCCGGCAAGGAATACTTGGAAGCTAATTTTATCGGTGTCCACCTGGGCGGAGGAATTTCCATCGCCTCCCACTTGCGGGGGCGTGTGGTTGACGTCAACAATGCCCTCCATGGGGATGGTCCCTTTTCCCCCGAGCGGGCAGGGGGTGTGCCAGTGGGCGACCTGGTGCGGCTGTGTTACAGCGGCCGGTTCTCCCAGCAGGAGATGCACAAAAAACTTGTGGGCCAGGGCGGTCTGGTTGCCTATCTCGGAACCAATGACGGGCGCACCATCACGAGCCGCATAGAGGCTGGCGACGAAAAGGCGAAACTGGTCTACAAGGCCATGGCCTATCAGATTGCCAAAGAAATCGGCAGCGCCGCGGCTGTCCTCAAGGGGGATGTGGATGCCATCGTCCTCTCCGGCGGTTTGGCTCACGATCGCACTTATCTGGTGCCTTGGATTGAAGAAAGAGTTTCCTTTATTGCCCCGGTAAAAGTCTACCCCGGCGAATTTGAAATGCTGGCTCTGGCTTTGGGCGGCTTGAGAGTGCTCACCGGCAAGGAAGAGGCCAGGGAATACCAATGATGACAGGCGGGCCGCTGGGTCGAAAACTTGTTATTGTTGGCGCTTATGGCAGCGGCAAGACTGAGTTTGCCCTGAACTTGGCCAAGCAGATGGCAGCCAATGAGTCCCTTGTCCTTGTAGACCTGGACATCGTCAATCCCTACTTTCGTTCCCGGGATGCCACTGAGCTTTTAGAATCCCTGGGAGTGGAAGTCGTGTATAACCGGGATTTTCGGGATGCTGATTTGCCCGCCCTGTCTGCCAGAACAGATACAGTCGTCGCCGGAACAGAAACAGTGATCATCGATGTGGGCGGCGATGACGGAGCCAGGGTCTTGGGCAGGTATAAGGCTCATCTTATCAAGAATCAAGCTGAGATTTGGATGGTGGTCAACTGTTTTCGTCCCTTTACTGCTGATGCGGCGGGAATTATCTCTACAGCCCGACGAATTGAGGCAAAGTCGGGACTGAAGATTACTGCCCTGGTGAACAACAGCAACTTGGGCAGGGAAACCACAGCAGAACATGTCCGCCAGGGAGCAGCAATTGTTTCTGAGGCTGCCGGGCAGATGGGCGTTCATGTGCCTTATCACTGTTGCCGGCCCCCATTCATCTCCCAACTCCCTGAATTCAAAGATAAACTATTTGCCATGGAACTAAGTTTGTTCCCGGCAGATATAACTTAGTGAAGGAGGTTGTCTCATGCCCAAAGTGGAGTTTGATCGCGAGCGTTGCAAGGGTTGCGAACTTTGTATCAGTGTTTGCCCCACCAAGATCATCATCCTGGATGAGAAAATCAACAAGAAGGGTTACAAAGTGGCCACCGTTCATGAAATGGACAAATGTATCGGCTGCGCCACCTGCGCCCGGATCTGTCCCGACACTGTTATCAAGGTATACAAGTAAGATAAGAAGGAGGTTTATGAATGGCCAAGCAACTTATGAAGGGTAATGAGGCCATCGGCGAAGCCGCCATCCAGGCTGGCTGCCGCTATTTCTTCGGCTATCCCATTACCCCCCAGAACGAAGTGCCCGAATACATGTCAAGACGGTTGCCTGAAGTCGGCGGTGTGTTCCTGCAGGCTGAGAGCGAAGTGGCCGCCATCAATATGGTCTATGGTGCAGCCGGCGCAGGCGCCAGGGTTATGACCTCGTCATCCAGCCCCGGCATCAGCCTCAAACAAGAAGGTATTTCCTATATTGCCGGCTCCGAACTGCCCTGCGTCATCATTAATATCATCCGTGGAGGCCCCGGTTTGGGCGGCATTCAGCCAGCCCAGTCCGACTACTTCCAGGCAACCAAGGGCGGCGGCCACGGGGACTACAACTTGTTTGTATTTGCCCCTGCCAGTGTCCAGGAAATGGTTGACCTGATTATGGAATCCTTTGACATCGCAGACTACTACCGCAACCCTGTTATGATCATGGGTGACGGCACCTTGGGTCAAATGATGGAGCCTGTAGAATTTAAGGCTATCAAGAAGAGAGACTTGCCTCCTAAGGATTGGGCTACAACCGGCTGTGTCGGCCGTGAGCATAACATCATTAACTCGTTGGCCCTGGTGGCTGAAAACCTGGAAAAACATAACTGGAAGCTGCAAGAAAAATATAAGCAGATGAAAGAAAATGAACAACGCTGGGAACTGTATAAAACTGAAGACGCCGAGCTGGTCATGGTAGCCTATGGCACCACTGCCCGCATTGTCAAGAGCGTTGTCAACAAGCTGCGGGAACAGGGAATCAAGGCAGGTTTGTTAAGGCCTATCACCATCTTCCCTTACCCGGAAAAGGCTTTTGCCTTGTTGCCTGATTCCGTCAAGGCTTTCCTCACTGTGGAAATGAGCGCCGGCCAGATGGTGCAAGACGTGCGCCTGGCCGTCAACGGTAAACGCCCTGTCCATTTCTGCGGCAGAACCGGCGGCATCATTCCCACCCCTGCAGAAATCACCAAAGTCGCCATGGAAATAATGGGAGGTGAGCGGTAATGAAAGTCGTATTTGAACGCCCCTCAGCCTTGTCAGATAAACAAACCCACTATTGTCCCGGATGCACGCACGGCATCATTCACAGGCTGGTAGCCGAGGCAATCGATGAGCTGGATGTGCGAGAAAAGACAATCGGGGTAGCCTCCGTAGGCTGCTCTGTGTTGGCATACGAATATTTCAATTGTGACATGCAGCAGGCCGCCCATGGTCGTGCGCCTGCAGTGGCAACAGGCATCAAGCGGGTTCATCCCGACAAGGTCGTCTTTACCTACCAGGGCGATGGCGACTTGGCTTCAATCGGCATGGCCGAAATAGTCCACGCCGCCGCCCGGGGCGAAAAGATTACCACCATTTTTGTCAATAACACCATCTACGGCATGACCGGCGGGCAAATGGCCCCCACTTCTCTTGTGGGCCAGAAGACCACCACTTCACCCTATGGCCGTAATCCTGAGCACTGCGGATATCCCATCCGGATTGCAGAACTCCTTTCAACACTGCAGGGAGCAGTATCGGTCGCCAGAGTGTCTGTCCATGACGTGCCCAATATCATCAAGGCCAAAAAGGCCATCAAGAAGGCCTTTGAAGTGCAGCTCAGCGGCGCAGGCTTCTCCATCGTCGAAGTGCTGTCCACCTGCCCCACCAACTGGGGCAAGCCTCCCCTTGAGGCCCTGAACTGGCTCAAGGAAAACATGATTCCTTACTACCCCTTAGGGGAATACCGCACACCTGAGGAGGTGAAATAACAATGGCTGAAATGATCTTTGCTGGTTTTGGCGGCCAGGGCGTCATGTCCATGGGCATGATGGTGGCCTACGCAGGCATGATCGAAGAGAAAAACGTGTCCTGGATTCCCTCCTACGGCCCCGAAATGAGGGGTGGCACCGCCAACTGCGCCGTTGTTGTCACCGCCGACGAAATCGGTTCTCCCATCATTACCGAACCCGATGTAGTGGTGGCCATGAACCTTCCCTCCATGACCAAGTTTGAGCCCATGCTCAAACCCGGCGGAATGCTGATTTACAACTCCTCCCTCATCGATCGGAAAGAGGGCAGAGATGATATCACTGTCATCGCCGTCCCCGCCAACGATCTGGCCAGTGAACTGGGCAACACCAGGGTAGCAAACATGATTGTCATGGGAACTTTGCTGGCCAAGACCAAAATTGTCGGTGTCGAATCCATTAAAAAGGCCCTGCGCCAAGTCTTGCCTGCCCACCGCCATGACCTTCTGGGAGTCAACGAAGACGCCATGAAGCGGGGAGCAGAATACGTCAAATAAGAAGAGGCCCTAAAGCTGTCCTCACATAGCGATTTTGTCTCCCTGAAAAATCCGGCATAGTCGTGAATTGCGGCTATGCCGTTTTTTGTCCATTTTTGGAAAATATACCGCTCCATATAATGTGTGAATTCGGATATAATTTGAAAACTATATCCGAATTCACACACTATTTATTGTGATCTCGAAGATTTACTGCTATAATTAAAACTAATATGAATCGCGAGTGGCAGCAATGCTGGTTGTAAGTTATAAAAAACTGTGGAAATTATTGATAGACCGCGATATGAATAAACAGGATTTGCAGGTGCCGGAAAAAATCAGCCCCCTCCTCCGTGGCGAAGCTGTCTAAGCACCAGAATGTTAGCATGGACGTGCTGCTCAAGATATGCTCCGCATTGCGAGTCAATGTGAAGACATTATGGAATTTGTGCCGGAAAAGGCAGAAAGCACGGACAAGGAGAAAAAGAACGATGATTAAGGATATTATTGCTGCCAACGAGGGCATAGCGCCCTGTAGTCGTGAGATAGTGGTTTTGAAAGAAAATTTTCCGTCTTGCTTTCATACGGACGGTACATTTGATATTGAGCGTTTCACAGAATTTCTGAGCGACAAGGTTACGGTCACAGGCGAAGGGTACGAGTTAAGCGTATCATGAAAGCAATGAATATCCCGATAACTGTTCCACACCAAGCCATGTGTGCTTATGCCGATAAACATGGTGCTGTTGACCCGAAATATATCAATGAAAGCACCATTGCGGCATTCTGCTCCGAATTTCAAGCATGGCGAATAAAAAACCTGCAAGGACGCTTTCACTATAAAAAGAGCAATGCCCCGATTGGCGCCACCGCTTTAACATATGAAGAGGGCAAACCACGCAGAGATATTGCTCAAGGGCGTATCGGCACGAAGATTGCACCGGGTAACTCCTAGCAAAAAATACCTGTTTGATGCATACGCTTACGACTCACCGTTAGAAAAGGATAATATTACTGCAGATATTGAGAAAGTTATAGTGTATGGTAAAATCCCCCGTAGCAGTGTCGCAATGCCGACAATCACAGGATAGCCCGGACTTCATGTATGTCGTGCGGCGGGCGTCCGGAGAAAAGGAACTGAACATTGTGGTCGAGACAAAAGATGTAGAAAATAAAGCTGTTTTATGTGAAGAGGAAATCGCAAGAATCGGCTGCGCCGAAGTGATCTTTGATATGCTCTCAAAGGACGGATTACCGTATATTTCAAAAAACAATTGAATAACAAGAAGATGGCGCAGATGGTCAATGAAGTTCTGGAAAGCTATGAACCTACTACGGAATATGGAACAAAGGAGTCATAATAACGTGGATATAAGCATACTAAATCCAAATTATTTTTCATTAAATTGCAAGTTTATCAAACCAGATATGACTTATGAAGATTATCTGGTTGACGTAATTAATGGCTCGATGTTTTTCAGAAGCAAATGCCATCATCTTGAGCAGTATCATCTAACAAACGGACAATCAAACGGTGAGAATGATGTTGTATCATCACAATACTGCATGGATTTTAAGCTCCTCGTAGATCAGGCAACGATGAAAGCAATGAACAAGAATAAACCAGAAGTTGATTATTCAAAAATGGGTCAGGGATTAATTGTTGTGAAGACAAAGCAAAGTCCTACCCCAGTTCCATTTAATAATATATTACTTGACTTGATGGAAGTTAAGCCCAAAGAAATACAGCTCAAGACGGTGAGCGACACGGTTAAAAGCCTTTTAAAAAATCTCAAAAAGGACAGGAATATATTTATTTATTATCCTTATGAGTTTTCTTCAAAAAGTGATTTGCCACCGACTTCATTTGAAAGAATACTGAATGCATCATTATCAACTATGATGCAGTATCGGGCCAGTGAACAGCCCAAACGTGACACCTACATTTGCATAAAAGCCAACACCTGGTTTTTAATGTACGAGTGGGTAAAAAACAGTTTCATGTATCGTGACAAAGTGCGTGAAATACTATGTGGCAATTACATTGATGTCAAGTTGTATTCTGTTTATTAAAAGCAAACGCCTACGTCAAAGGAAAAATTCCAAAGATGTAGGCGTTTGCTTTGACCCCGCTTGAAGCTGTCACACAAGTTTTTCATAAATCCCTGTGTGAACGCCCTAAAGGGCCTTTCTTATTTTATGGGGACGGACCCTTTCTGTCGCAGATTATTATCTCGTGAATTACAATTGCCAGTTTTTTTCGCTATAATATTCCTGGAGGTGAAATGATGATAAGAATCATGACAATTGAGGATTACGAACGGGTGTATAAACTGTGGTCGGAGACCAAGGGAATGGGGCTGCGCAGCATTGATGATTCCATAGAAGGGATTGAGCGCTTTCTCAAACGCAACCCAAGAACTAGTTTTGTGGCGGAGGCCGATGGGGAAATTGCCGGGGCCATCATCTGCGGACATGATGGGCGCAGGGGGTACATATATCATACGGCAGTGAAGGAAAGCCTCCGGGGCCAGGGGATCGGTAAACAATTAGCAAACAGTGCCATTGCCGCCTTGAAGGCTGAAGGTATTACAAGATGCGGCTTGTTCGTGTTTGCCGAAAATGAGAGGGGCAAGGACTTTTGGCTTTCCCTGGGCTGGGTTACCCGGCCGGACCTGGTGTATTTCAACTTGCCCCTGCACACAGATAATAAATAAACGCATGTTCAACAGCGGACGAACCTCTAATTCCAGCGGGTCCTTGATTAAGCAGGACAAACTGCGACAGCAAGGTGTCGCAATATTTAGTTGAAAAATGGAGAGAGTAAGACGGGTGATGAAATGCGGGATAAGCTAATTGAGTATTTTCAGATTCTCGCTGCCATAGACAGTCCTTCGGGCAAGGAAAGGGAATTGGCGGATAAGCTGGCGGTTGTTTTACGGGGCCTGGGTTTTTCCCTGCGGCGGGATTCTCTGGGCAGCATCATTGCCGCCCGGGGCCAGGGTGAGCCGTTACTGCTCTGTTGCCATATGGACACCGTGGAAAGCACCGCCGGCCTGGAACTGAAGATTGAAGGGGATTATATCAGGAGCGACGGCAGCACCATCCTGGGCGCCGATGATAAGGCCGGGATTGCTATTATCCTGGCTACCTTGGAAAATATGGACTGCCAGCCGGCCCTGGAACTGGTCTTCTCAGTGCAGGAAGAAAAGGGCATGGAGGGGACCAAGGCATTTAAACCAGGGGATCTTAGGGCCAAATGGGGTCTTGTGCTGGATGCAGGGGAACCGGTGGGGGCAGTGATTAACCAGGCGCCGGGAGAAACGGAAATGGAGATTGTTATCCATGGCCGGGGAGCTCATGCCGCGGCAAACCCTGAAGAGGGCATAGATGCCATCCGCCTGGCGGCCAGCTTTATTGACCGCCTGCCGCCTCATCGCATTGAAGAGGGTTCCACTTATAATCTGGGAGTAATCCAAGGCGGAAAGGCTACCAACACTATTTGTCCCAGGGTGCAGATGCTGGGGGAGGTGCGCAGCTTTGAAGATTCCCAGCGTGTCCGCATTGCCGCTGAGCTTGAAAGCTTGCTGCAGCATGCCCTGGAGGGCAGCGGCGGCAGCTATGACTTTCACTGCCGGGACAGCTATTCCGGCTACCTGGTCAATGCCGACCATGGCCTGATTGATCTGCTGAAAAGCACTGCCGCCCCCCTGGGCATTCAGGTGGATGTCCATTCCCGCTTCGCCGGCAGTGATGCCAATATCCTCAACGGCCTGGGGCTTGCAGTTGTCAACCTCGGTCTGGGGGTGGAGGGCAACCACAGCTTCGATGAAAGGGTCTCAATTTCCGCCATGGGAAAAATGGCGGCCTGGTTGCACACAATCCTGAAGGAATGGTGTCATGAGCGGGCTTAACCTGAAGTCTGCCACTGTGGAAGCTATAGTCCAAGAGACTGGGAAAATACAGGTCTTAACCGTCAGAGTTGGCGGAAATAGTGAAAGGGCAGTCAATTACCTGGAACTGGGGGAAAAAGTGGAGGCAGGCCAGCAGATTGTGCTCAATACTACTGCTGTGGATCTGAACTTAGGCAGCGGCGGCTGCCATTTTGTCATCCCTGCCCGGGCGGAAATGAACACGGGCTGGGGACATCTGATGAAGCTGCGCTATACCCCTCTGCAGCTTCGGGTCAACTCTGCTGAAGAACAGGATAGCCCCTGGCATCATCTGTTTCAGGATGCCGGCGGCCTGGAAGGGGTGCCGGTGCTATCCGCCGAACTCCACAGCATGGTGGCTCCCCTGGCCCTGGCGATAAAGGCTCTGGCCCCCCAGGCCCGTATAGTCTATGTGGCCACTGAAGGGGGGGCGCTGCCTGCAGCTTTCAGCCGCAACACAGCTATCCTTAAAGAGCTGGGGGTCATTTCCCGGGTGATAACTGCCGGCCACGCCTTTGGCGGCGATCTGGAGACAATTAATGTTTTCACCGGACTGCAGGCTGCCGGCAGGGTGGCAAAGGCGGATTATGTGATTGCAGCTATGGGCCCGGGGATTGCCGGAACGGGGACGGTATATGGCTTTTCCGGCATGGAACAAGGCACTGTGCTGCAGGCTGCGTACGCCCTGGGCGGGCAGGCTATATTTGTTCCCCGCCTTGGCTTTGCCGACAGCCGCCAGCGCCACCAAGGCATCAGTCATCACAGCCTGACAGTGCTGACACGGGCTTACCTGGGCCCGGTTTGGGTGCCCTTCCCCCTGTTGCCGAGGGCAAAGGGAAAGGCAATTTGGGACCAGGCTCGAGGCCTCCCCAAGCGCTGCCGCAGGCGCTGGCTGGATGGAAGCTTCATTGCCCAAATAGCAGAGAAACACCCAGAACTTTTCGCCAGCATGGGCCGCAATTACCGGCAAAATCCCGAATTTTTTTTGGCTCTGGGAGCAGCCGCCCGCCTGGCTGTAACTCTGGACAGGTCTAAATCCCCTTTCAGGCGCATAGCTATTAAGTAGCCTGAACAGGGGGGGAGGTCCTTGTGGGAATTCGCCAGTTGTTTTTCTTTCCCAGTGAATATCAAAAGGTATTTCGCGTCTCGGTAATAATCCTGCTGGCTGCCCTTACCTTTGGCTTGGTTTTCGGCTCGGTTTATGTTGGCTATATGGATTATTACGCTTTGGAAGAACTGGAAAACGGCTTGGATTACTTTCTCCAGATCACCGATGAAGGCGGGAAGGTCACCCGGGCCAAGATTGCCACCAACTCTCTCAACACCAACGGGATTTTTATTTTATATACAGTAATCTGCGGACTGGCTGTCATTGGCCTGCCCCTGGTGGTGGTAATGGTCGCTTTCAGAGGCGCCCTGCTGGGATTTACCACAGGTTACCTGGTGCAGCGCCTGGCTTGGAAGGGTGTCGTATTTATCTTGATTACACTCTTTCCCTTTGCGATTATAAATGTCCTTGCCTCTCTTTTTTCTGGGGCTACCGCCATGACTTTCAGTTGGATTATCATCAAAAAAGTTTTCGGGGGCAGGGATCACAATCCCACTCCGATTCTGGGCTACTTGGGTCTGCAGTTGCTAGCCTTCCTTGCCATGTTTTTGCTGGCTCTGCTGGAGGCTGGGACTGTCCCCTGGCTCTTTGCCCGGATGTTGCCCTGGGCTCTTAAGTAAAAAAGCCGTGGCGGTTAAGCCACGGCTTTAGTCTATTTAAGCTTGTTGAGAAGCTGCTGGAGAGTATCAGCGGCGTTGCCCAGGAGGAGGCTGATCCCGTCTTTTCTGGTGTAGATGGGGTTATCAACCCCGGCATAGCCGGGCTTGAGGTCGTAGTTGCAGATGATGACTTCGGGAGCCTTGTCCACATTGAGAATGGGCATCCCGGAAATGGGAGTGTCCTCGGTTTCCCTGGCCGCCGGGTTCATGACGTCGTTGGCGCCAACAACGATACAGGCATCGCAGGCGGTGAACTCGTCGTTGATCTCATCCATTTCATAGAGCTGTTCGTAGGAGACATCGGCTTCACTGAGGAGGACATTCATATGCCCCGGCATGCGGCCGGCCACGGGATGGATGGCGTATTTCACTTCAGCGCCCTTGGCTTCTAGGATGTCGGCCAGCTGCTTCACCAGGTGCTGGGCCTGGGCGATGGCCATGCCATATCCCGGCACGATAATGACCTTTTTCGCCTTGTTCAGGACATCAGCCGCTCTAGATTCCCCTGAGTCCCCGGCAGGTTCAGTTGCTGCCTGGCCTTTGAGATCATTGAGGAGCTGCTGCAGGGTGTCGGCGGCATTGCCCAGCAGGAGGCTGATGCCTTCTTTTCGTGAATAGATGGGGTTATTCACCCCGGCATAGCCGGGCTTGA
>DHSM01000023.1:22818-23314 GCA_002408465.1 Firmicutes bacterium UBA5286
ATGGGCATCCCGGAAATAGGAGTATCCTCGGTCTCCCTGGCCGCCGGGTTCATGACGTCGTTGGCGCCTACAACGATACAGGCATCGCAGGCGGCAAACTCGTCATTGACTTCATCCATTTCATAGAGCTGCTCATAGGACACATCGGCTTCACTGAGAAGGACATTCATATGTCCCGGCATGCGACCGGCCACGGGATGGATGGCGTATTTCACTTCAGCGCCTTTAGCTTCCAGAGTGTCAGCCAGCTGCTTCACCAGGTGCTGGGCCTGGGCGATGGCCATGCCGTATCCCGGCACGATGATGACTTTTTTCGCCTTGTTCAAGACATTAGCCGCTTCAGATTTCCCTGAGTTCCCTGCAGGCTCAGCTGCTGCCTGGCTTTTGAGGTCATTGAGGAGCTGCTGGAGAGTATCGGCGGCGTTGCCCAAGAGGAGGTTGATGCCTTCTTTTCTGGAATAGATGGGGTTATCCACCCCGGCATAGCCGGGCTTGA
>DHSM01000023.1:23497-59479 GCA_002408465.1 Firmicutes bacterium UBA5286
ATGGGCATCCCGGAAATAGGAGTGTCCTCGGTATCCCTGGCCGCCGGGTTCATGACGTCGTTGGCGCCTACAACGATACAGGCATCGCAGGCGGCGAACTCGTCATTGACTTCATCCATTTCATACAGTTGTTCATAGGACACATCGGCTTCGCTGAGAAGGACATTCATATGTCCCGGCATGCGGCCGGCCACGGGATGGATGGCGTATTTCACTTCAGCGCCTTTAGCTTCCAGAGTGTCAGCCAGCTGCTTCACCAGGTGCTGAGCCTGGGCGATGGCCATGCCATATCCCGGCACGATGATAACTTTTTTCGCTTTGTTCAAGACGTCAGCAGGATTGGCGGCAACAGCTTTTTCGGTTGTAGGGGTCGGTTTGGGTCCCTGTTTTGCTTTGCCTGGTTTGGCAGAGGAAACACTGGTTTTGCCAAGCAAAATATCCATGAGACTGGCGTTCATAGCCCGACACATGATCTGAGTGAGCAGCAGGCCGCTGGCCCCAACGATTCCGCCCACGGCCACCAGGAGAATATCGCCGATGGCCATGCCGGCAATAGAACCGGCGACACCGCTAAAGGAGTTGAGCAGGGAAATAGTGATTGGCATGTCTGCCCCGCCAACTCTTACGGAGATGGCAATTCCCCAGAAGCCGCTAAAAATAGCGGCGGCGGCCACTTTAAGGCCAATGGGAATCCCTGGTACAAAGGCGAGGACGATTGATAATAGCATTAAGATGCTGGCAGCCAGAGTGATGGTCTGGTGGCCCCGCCAGACAATGGGGCGGCCATTGATTACACCCGCTAGTTTGCCGGCGGCGATGGTGCTGCCCGTAAAGGTCAGGGTTCCCACACAGAGGGCGATGACGGCGGTGAGCAATGAAAAGGCGCTCTCGGGGAGGAACATTGCCGCGCCGCCAACCAGAGCTGAGGCGGCTCCGCCTACGCCGTTGAGCATTCCCACCATCTGGGGCATTTGAATCATCTTAACAGTCTTGGCCAAATAAAGGCCGATGATGGCGCCTGCCCCAATGCAACCCAGGATGATATAGAGAGCAACGGGCGCGCTGATTATTTTAAAGTAGATTAAGGTGACGATAATGGCGATTGCTGTAGCTAAAGCACTGAGCTGGTTTCCCCGGACGGCAGTTTTCACCTGACTCATCAGGGAGATTCCATATAAAATGACTATGGACAGAATTGCACTGATAATATAGTAAACAAGGGGAGTCATTATTTTCTGCCCCCCTTATCGAACATGCGCAGCATTCTGTGGGTGACGCCAAAACCGCCAGCCACATTGATCATGGCCAGGATAACTGCCAGGCCACCGATAATGCCTGCGATGACAGGGCTGTATTCTTTAGCCAGGACCGATACTGTAGTTAATGCGCCAAGGACGGTAATGCCGCTGAGGGCATTCATGCCTGACATAAGGGGGGTGTGCAGTAAACTCGGCACATTTTTGATGACGCTGTATCCAAGCAGAGTAGCGACGACAAAGATACCCACCAAGATTAAAGGCGACATAGTTACCTCCAATGCACGTTTTGAACTTTTTTGGCCTTAACAGTACTTCCACCAGGCGGGAATCCCGCCTGGTGGAAGGGAAAAAGTCTGTAGGTAAGAGCAGGGTTATAGTCCCATTGCCTCCTTGGCACCTTCGTGGACAATTTTTTGGCCGTCGGTAACCAGGATGGAGGAAGTGATTTCATCTTTGGTGTCGATTACCATCTTGCCATCTTTTACAAGGTAGTCTACCAGATGGTAAACATTGTTGGCAAACATCCAGGTGGAGCTGGTGGCAATATGGCCGGGAATGTTCTTAATCCCGGAGATGGTTACTGAATGTTTCTGAACAACTTTGCCGGGCTCGGAAATTTCACAGTTGCCGCCCTGGTCGATAGAGATGTCAATGATGACAGAGCCTGGCCGCATTTCTTTAACCATATCTTCGGTAACGATGATTGGGGCCAGCTTGCCGGGGATAAGGGCGCTGAGGATGATGATATCCATATCGACTATTGTTTCTCTGAGGTTTTCTCTTTCTACTACCAGCCACTTGTCAGGGAGCTTGTTGGCATAGCCGCCTTTGCCAATGGCGATGTCGGCAGGCACTCCGGTTTCGACAACCTTTGCGCCTACGCTCATTGACTGTTCACAGGCATCGGGACGAATATCGCAGGCATGAACAATTGCCCCCAGCCTCTTAGCTGTTGCAACTGCCTGCAGGCCGGCAACGCCGGTTCCAACCACTAAGACTTTGGCCGGTTTCATTCTGCCCACTGCTGAGAAGATTTCAGGGACAAACTTTGAAAGAGATTCGGCTGCCGTCAATACGCTCCTGTATCCTGCACAGGTGCTCATTGAAGACAGGGCATCCATTTTCTGAGCTTTGGAAATGCGGGGAATTCCGTCAAGGGTGAGGCTGATAACGCCCTTGGCGGCCAAATCTTGAACCATCTTATGGTTGACAGGAGCAGCAGGATGAATAAATGTAATCAGGTATTGGCCGGAATGCATCATGTCTACTTCATGGATGTTTTTCTCTTTGTTAAACAGAGGTTCTTTTACCTTGAGGATGACATCTGCCTGTTTAAAGAGTTCAATTGGATTCTCAATCATGGTGGCTCCAGCTTCTTCAAATTGGCTGTCAAGGAAATAAGCGCCTTCACCGGCCCCGCGCTCTACTAAGACAGTAAACCCGTCAGCTATGTACTTCTTAACTGTGTCGGGGGTTGCGGCAACTCGGTTTTCACCTTCCATTATTTCCCTGGGGACACCTAAAATCATTTTTTTTCCTCCTCATTAGACAGTATTCCGATTTGGCTACTGCTTCATGCCAATAGCCCAAATAACATTATATATGATTGTTAGGATTATTTAAAGCCTAACAGGGGGTAATAGGGGACGATAATTAATCCCATCCGTTTTCTCCGGCGGGAACCAGTACATCTGCCCAACACCAACGGCCTGGGCAAGCCAGATATCTACCTGGGCAAACGAGTTATAGACTGGAAACAGATTTATTGGTCTGAAAAGGAAAATCCCCATCTGTCAAGAATTAGTCTTTAAAAGACAATGGGGATGAAATGCATAAGGAAACGGTATCCAAGATTGGCAGGCGGAACTGGGTGACTATTATTCTCTTAGGCCTTTCCAAATCCCTCTCCGGGCCCTGGTGGCCATCCCCATCCTCATCAGCATGGCCCTAGCCGTGCCGGCAGGAAGATTGACAGATAGGGGTTATATCTCCCACCTGACCCTGGGGGCGCCTTTCCTTTCCTGCCTGGACTTTATTCTCCTGTCCTTTCCCGGGAGAATTACCAAGTGGTCCTCACGGGCAGCCTCATCTAAAGTGGGTTTGTAGTATTCCTGCTCTCCCTGGGCGCATGGATCAAGAACCTTATGCCCCAGGAGAGTCGGGGACAATTTGAAGGCATCAGGATGATCTTTAACGTCGTCATTCCCATGGTTATCGATCCGGCCATCGGCTCCTTCCTGATCTCCCGCTATGGCATCCCCACCGTCATCAATGGCGAGCCGGGCTTCATCCCCACTACTTCAGGTTACGGCAGTCCTCAGCACCACCGCCCTCCTGGAGAATCAGCTCAATCCCCTAATTGAGAAGGGAGTCTGTGCCGCCGTCTACACCCAGCTAACCGACGTGGAAACCGAGATTAACGGGCTGGTTACCTATGATCGGCCAGTGGTAAAGATCCAGCTTGCTCTAGGAGCAAATCATATTGCTAATGGGAGGAAAATTACATGAGAAAAATTGTCCGAAGCGACATTAACGAGGATTGGGTGCATTCCGGCATTGTTGAGGCCGGCGATTTTGCTTTCTTGAATTATTGCGTGGGAAATGTTGGTCAACCTGTTGAGGATCAGATTAATGGTGCATTTGACCATTTAGAGCGGCGATTGAAATCCATCGGTTTGACTTTAGAATCAGTCGTTAAGATCGATTGTATGTTCCGAGATATCTGGAATATACCTTTGCTGGAAAAGGTCATCAAAGAAAGATTTAATGGAAAGTATCCTGCACGAAAATCAATACAAACAGAGTTTTCTCATGTTGGTGGAGAAGATGGGCTCCACTTCCAACTTGATGCAATAGCATTTAGGGGTTAGCCCCACAAGTTAAATCGTTCACCTCCAAAAAACCTGCCCGATCAGGATTCACCTTAGGGATTTCCGTGCGGTTCTGAGCTCGGGACTAGGCACCGTAATCTTGGACGCCCCTTTGGCAAAAGTCAGGTAGGGAAAGTTACCTCAAACGGCTATTCTAGTTAACTCGTAACCCATACATAAATAGCCGGGAGGACGTGGCGTATAAACCAAATTACTTCCTGGAATAATCAAGATAATCCCGCTGATGTATCCGTTGCTTTGATATACTGAGAATCAGGAAGGTTTTTCCGTGGTCTGGTAAAATGAGTACGTTGGGACATGGAAAAACTGGGCGGCAACTACCGGACTTTTATTTTGTCGAGGATGTGTGACCCGAAGTAAACGGGGGACATTTTAAAAGCTATGGCTCCTTTCGACATTCGGAAGTTATGTGGGAGTTTAGAGACTATACAATGGCATTTGAGGCGGTGGTATCTTGCTATATAGTTTAATTAATGATTTTCAGGAAGACCTCGAAACAGGTAGGTGTTTGATTGCTATGCCAGTATCGAGGTTAGTTATTGAGGAAAGATTTTCTCTTGGAGAGTTTACGTTTTATCCGGCTGGGGAGGTGAATATAGAGGAGTTGCGTATATTACCAAATATACACTTGAGTCTGGATGGGATTTAAGAGAACTCAAGTCCAGCACAACAGGAATTAACAAGCTCACGTTTAAGGGAAACGTTATTCTGGCATTCACTTCTGAAATTGATTGGAATGAGTTTTTAAACGCTGATTATGATTATGACCTCAAACAAATCGAAAGGCTTTCGCTAAAAGCAGAAAAGGCTTTGGATATAATAAGGTTTCACTTTTGTAGGATAGATTTACCTGACACTTTGCCTGGCCAAGTGGGAACGTGGAACGGATCATGTTCGTATTCGGGAGCCCTATTATACACACCACTTGATCATGAGAGTTATCTTATTGCTGGTTCAGTAGTTAGTCATATTACTGTTAAAGGTATTGGGCTACAATTAGATGCAGAGCAAATAACTTTGATTGATGGACAACCATTCTACAACAGCTTCTCGCCAATGAGATAGAGAAGGCCAAGGAATTGGATGCAGATATCGACAGCGTCCTGCATATTTGCCCGGAGGCAAACAAGCCATTTCAGAAGATCACCTCGCCTAGAATGCGGAGGCTGGGAAAGAAGTGACATTCGTCTGGAATAAGCTGCAAAACCCCTCACACTTTGGTTACTAACCCTGGAATAGAATCAGGGGGGTTGCTTTCAACGCAACCCCCCTGGGCGTTACTCTGAGATCCAAAAGGCTTCGCACTCACTGTCTAGGATTTGGACACCTAATCTAAAAGTGCTGGCCTTCTGTAAGCCATTGAAAACCCCTTCTGCCTCAAGTTCCCTAACAATGCTCAGGAGCCATTTGAAAAAAATAATGTTCGCCGCCTCGTCACCATCTTCTTCAAGATCAATCTGGTATTCCTCGGTACTCCTAATGGTGAGGATAGAGGCCTCTTCGATTTCATCACACCATTCATCGAAATCCATCCGACCAAACTCGAAGAAGTCATAATCAGGGCAGGAGTTATTAAAACTGCCACTTTCATCTTCGCCAACCCATGGTTCTCCTTTTTCAGACCATTCCTTGAGGAAGCTTTTCGCATTTTCTTCTGAATCGAAATTCAAAAATAACCAGCAGTCCAGGGGAGAAGAGTAAAGAGCTGCTGAAGCCACCTCTACTTCTGGATGAGTCTTAGTAAATCTCCCAACTTCTACTCGGATGAATTCTTTCACCCCAGGGGTATATTCGTTTAAGTCAATCATTAATTTCTCCTCCTTAGGTTTCATCATTCCATACTTCTTCAAAGTGGAATCCCGTTAGTTTGTTAGCAATTACCGCATCGCGGAATTCATCGGAAACAAATGGATTACATTTAGGTTCATCACTGATTTTGAAGATATGAATTCCCCTAATGAGATCTGGCAGAAAAGAATAGGATATAAACCTCATTATCTTTTTGGAGTCAGGAAATGTTTTGAAGCGAGAGTTGTCGTAATCTATGCAATCTAGAACGGTTGTAACATTCAGCAGATAGAACTTCTCCTTCTCAACAAAGATAGGTAATATCTCAGAAAAGGTGCGAATAAGTGGGGAAAGAACAGTAAGGGCTCTGTCAGAGAGTACAGGACATTTGGTGCAAAACCCTGGAGAATCGCCTCTTATGCTGTTGTCCAAGTATTCAAAGTGCAGAGGGACCCATGTAGTGTGCATAGGTTCCCCTTTACAGAAATCTAAATCCCAATCGTCTTCATCTACAGTAGCTATGGTATCAAAATGATTCACGTCAGCGTGAAGTTTCCAAATCCGCATTATTGGTGCCTCCTTGTGCCTCTATTACATGTCTAGAATATAACATTTATTCAGGTTAATACAACATAGAATTAGTGTGGGATGGTGTCAAGTCATTGTAGGTTTTTAAAGAGAACCTCTTTGTTTCTAAACTGCAGTAATACTATTTAAACCTTTCAACGCCATACGGGTTAAATTACCGTCACCGCTATAAATGGGAACGTTGTTCAGGTTTTCCCTGCCTAAATTTCGTTTTCGACTCAGGCGCTTTAATTCTTTTTTGACTTGTTCTTTTAGTTCTACGATTACAGGTGCTGGCCGGCACATGGCCAGGTAGTGATCCTTCACGGATTCGCCGTTGGCCCGAACCGACCGTATTGATGCCATTTTCTCCGCTCCCTGTTTACTCCAGGCCATAGGACGGCTACTCAATCTGGCGGAGAGTATATGACTGACATGGCCTTCTGCACTGCAACCTACGTGGGGATTTTGCACCCCGTTTTCTATCCCATCCCAATTGTTCTCAATATACTTAATGGTGGCGAGGACACGTTTCTGCCTCGGCTCCGTTACCGCCAGTTCTAATGCCTCTGCTAAGTACCGCATGACATGTTGCTTATTTCTCTGTCTGATTCCCCGGTAGATTTCTTTTCTTAATGCCGGTGCGTGGGCGGTGGCAGCTACGATGGCCTTTGACAGGTGAAATTTATCTAGGATAAATATGCTATCAGGAAAACATTCCTGGCCGGTTCGAATCCAAGATGCGCCGTCTCCGGATAAGTAGAGCTCTTGTAAACTGTCCAGGTCATAGTGGGCCTCCAGGTAGTCCCAGACTTCAAACCAGAATTCTTCAGGTTTCTTTTGGACGGTGGTAAAATATCTGGCATTGGTTAAATGGCGACGTGGATGCTCGGCAACCCCTTCGTGAAAATAGACTAAACGGGCTTGGGCACTACGTCCCCCGACTTTAAGGTGGTCTTCATCGGCTTCCAGATACAGCTTGTCGACTTGGCGCTTTTCACTCGGCTCCGCTAGGGGCTTAGCTTGAAAGGCTTTCACGCAATTGCCGGCTGTTTGCTTGCTGACTTTTAAGGCGGGATTGTAGCGGCTGAGCTGGCGAGTGGCCTTTTCATAAGACATCTCGCCGCATGCCGCGGCTAACTCCGCTTTCAATTCTGAACACACCCGAGAATGGGGGGTGATCCCGGCTTTTTCGTCAACTAAATAGCAGTACTCTTTACTTTCTTTGTGTCGGTAGTAGCTCCTTGTGTAGGAAAGCAGACCAAAGGGGGTCAGGATTTCCTTGCGGTCATTATTCCTGACAACCGTCCATTCTTGCTTTCTGGTCATGCTATCTCGCAGCTCTTGGTCGAGGGATTCTAGGCAAGCTTTGGCCAGGTCAACCCCAAATCCGTCAAGTTCTTGCTTGTGTTGAGCAAGAAAAGCCGGAAAACTGCAACCATGCCCAAGAAAATTTAAAACTTTTTCTGTAACAGAAAGGGATTTTGCCTCCGCTAAACGAATAATATCCATGAGGAACCTCTGCCTCCTTGTGGGGGTATTCATTCTAGCTGAATGTGAGGTTCCTCTTCTATTTGGAGGAAAGAAATTCCTTCAATATTTCCCTACAGTAACTTTACACTAACGCAATGCCATTGGCCAAAGCGCCTTCCGACTAGGGTATGGGCGGTGAGGATATGAGCTATGGTTCCTGCTTACTTGTACCTGTCCAGGGACTGCCGGGCTTGGCGCTTAGGAAGGGCGGGACGGGAGAAGATAATTACCGTCCAAAGAAGGGGAGAGGCAAGGGGGATAGGGGAATAGTAACAGTGTGATGCCATCGTCACTGTAAAAAAAAATCTCGGATAAGCTTGATTTATCTTTACATACAGCCTTGGAATGACATAATATTGATATTGGAAACAATAATTTACAGGCAGGAGATGAATGTATGGAAGTCATTATTGCCAAAGATTACGAATCCCTTAGCAAACAAGCAGCGATGCTCTTGGCCAGTCAGGTCATCAGCCAGCCCGGCTCCGTCTTGGCCCTGGCCACCGGTTCTACTCCCCTGGGCGCCTATAAGAATTTAGTATCGTTTTACAATGAGGGTATTGTGGATTTTAGCCGCACAACTGTCTTTAATCTGGATGAGTATTACGGGGTGGCCCCGGAAAATCCCTGCAGTTACCGCTGGTTTATGGAAGACAATCTCTTTAAACATATTAACATTCGGCGGGAAAATACCCATATTCCCAATGGGCTGGCCGGGGATACAGATGCTGAATGCCGGGAATATGAAGAAAAAATCCGCCAGGCAGGCGGAATTGATTTGCAGTTGTTGGGCATTGGCGGCAACGGTCATATCGGCTTTAATGAACCCGGCGATAGTTTTAAGTCTGTAACCCATCTGGTGGAACTGGATTCAGGGACAATTGCGGCCAACTCTCGCTTCTTTGCCTCTCGTGATCAGGTCCCCCGCCAGGCGATCAGCATGGGCATCAGGTCCATCATGGCAGCCCGCCGCATAATCCTGCTGGCCAGCGGCGCCGGCAAGGCCAAAGCTGTGTATGAAATGGTCCAGGGACCCGTCACTCCTGAACACCCAGCCTCGGTTTTACAGCTTCATCCCCAGGTTACAGTCATCGCCGATCAGGAGGCAGCTAGTCTCTTGCCCCCAATGGCTGAAGCACAGGTTTAACCGGGAAAGCGGAGGCCGAATTCCCCGAACTCCTGGCGGAGTTCAGGAGTAAGCAAGCCCCCGTTGCAGGCCTGGCACATCATCGGTCCCCAGCTGAAGTTAGCTTCTATAATCACCGGACCGTCAAGGGTGGCGGCCACATCCCAGCCAATCGTGCGGATAAAGGGAGTCATGCGGGCAGCCTTAAAGACCAGGGCAACAATCTTGTCCCAATCAGGAATACGCTCACCCTTAAAGACTACGTCGTTGTCCGGATGGGCAGAGTGCCAGCCGCCGCTGCGAAAATCTGGGCGAATAAGGCCTTCCCCCAGGACGCCCGTGGCCGGATCAATGGCGGCGGCCAGGCCGCCGGTATGCCAGTTGTCGGTATTTTTGCCTTGGACGCCGATGCGGAGCACCGAGAGGATAATGCTCAGTTCGCCTGCTTTATTCATGAAGGTGACTAGGCGGCAGGTATTGACTGAGCTGGGATTGAACCGGGCAATGTCTGGATGGTTTACTACCCTGGCTTCCAGGAGAAATCCCTGTTCGGTAAACTGCACCGGTCTGGACATATGCTTGACCAGGCGGTCCAAGTTATATTTCTCCCCGGCCCTATCCTCAAAGATAAAGTCTTCGGGGGTTTTCTCAACAAGCTCAAGAACCAGGACTGCTACCCCCGTCTTGCCCGCCAGGGGCTTGACCACAAACTGGTCAATGCCTTTTTCATTGATCAGTCTTTGCAGGTCTTCTCTGGTGCGCAAGGGATTGCCTTCGATGTCACTGCCAAACTGGGGATGAAACATTCCGTAGAGTTTGGCCACAGGGATTTGCCGCTGGCTAAAATAGCTGTTAAACAAAAGTTTATTAGTCAGCATTGGCGCCCAGGCGCGGGAGTTAAGGGTGCGGCGCAATTTTTTTTCTGCGTCATTCACCCGGAGATAGGAACGGATATGTTTTTTGGTAACCCCCAGCTTGCCAAATTCAAAGGCGCGGTATTCCATAGGCGATAATTTGTAGAAGGTGCCCAGCCAGAGCATTTCCACAGACTGGCGGAATGGCGATTTGAATCCGGCCTGGCGGGTAGGCACTATTTTCTTAAAGACCCTGGCAATCTTGTTCATTCCATGACCTTCTTTCCTATTGCTCTTACGCCAAAGTATAGCAGATTGCCTAGGCGGATGCCAATCTCTGCAATTAGGACCTCAAAAGAAAACCATTGCTGAAGAAACCCTCCCCAAGAAGTATTTTCATACTCAAGAGCGGGAGTTCTGATAATGGCATTGATAAAAAAAACTGCAGCCACTTGACTTGTAAGGTTATTCCCAGGTGATCTTATCAGACTGCTGCAAAACAAGGAAAAAGTTCGCAAGAACTGGAAAAAGTACTTTGCAATATCCAGGTAAAACATGTAAAAGCAATTCAAATAACTTATCTTTTGCAGTTAGCATAATAATTTAGGCCGCCAAGGCCTTAGTAGCAAGGGCTTGGCGGCCTTTTTGCATTACTATTTTCTGTTGCTAAATTGAAGGCTTTTTGGTTGCTCCCAAATTTTTTTTTATATCTCCTAACCTAAGGTACTTGCGGCTAAGATCAACACCCAGCTCCGCAGTTATTGCTTCAGTTATTTCATCGGCATGGTCAAATACATACCAGTTTTCTTCGAGACGGTTTCCAGATGCTTTATTCAGGCTTTCCACAATTCTGGGGATACTGTATTTATTGCCAAGGCACTGGGCCAAAAGCCTGGCATCACCAGCGCCACAAAGCAAATTAGGAAATGTGCCTGTATATGGTCATGGCGGGAAACGTAAATTGGGCGGATTTCAAGGCTTCTTCAATGCGCCAGAGTCCGCGGTAGATTTCGACTATCCCTTCGTCACCCTTTTCCCATTCACTAGTAACCAGGGCATAATAGCCATCAAACTTTTCTTCTTCACGCAGCTTCTTTTCGTCAAATACCGGTTTTTGCTTTGTGGTCACTATCTCGCCCGTATCCGGATCGAAAACAAGGTTTTTCACGTATTTCGCTGCTCCGTATGAAAGAGGTCATGAGCCTTCAAAAGGGCGCATTCACGGTCAGCCTTTGCTTTACGAGCATAGTCGGCACTGTAAAATATAACCTGCTTTTCATCAATGCGGAATGTGGAAGAAATCCTCCCAAAGAAGTATTTTCATACTCAAGAGAGGGAGTTCCGATAATGGCATTGATAGAAAAAACTGCAGCAACTTGATTTGTATGGTTATTCCCAGGCAATCTTATCAGACTGCTGCAAAACAAGGATAAAGTCCACAATAACTGGAAAAAGTTCTTGTATAATACAAATATAACATGTAAAATTAATACAATAATAACCTGGAACTGGTTTGATAAGAAATTACCGGCGCTCTAGCCGATATCCCTAGTTTTTTTAATGGAGGTGTTAAAGATATGGTTGGATTAGATGCCTGGCAGGATTGTAAGGAATGTGAATATGTGCCCCTTTGTGCAGGCGGCTGCTTATTCCTGAACCGCAACGCCTCAGGGAATTACAAGAAGAAAGAATGTCAGAAGCATCTGTTTGGAACCTTGGTTATGGACACTTATTTCTACATTGGATAGGGCTGAAATCAGAGCACAGCTTTCTGCGCAAAATATGGAAGGATGAATTAGTATGAGTGTTGCGTTAAGGGTAAATGATCTGTACAAGGTGTACAACAATGGTAAAAAAAATGTAACAGCATTGAATAACATTTCTTTTGAGATTCCCCAGAAAAGCATATGTGGATTGCTTGGCAGCAACGGAGCAGGAAAAACTACATTAATCAAATGTACAGTAGGGTTGTTAGAGCCAACGGGGGGGAATATCTTCGTAGGAGAAACGGACATAACCCAAAATGCTACTGAACGGCTTAAGCATGTTTCTGCAGTGTTGGAAGGCGGCCGAAACCTGTTCTGGTACATGACTGTTAAAGAAAATATGCGGTACTTTTCATTATTACGTGGACAAAATGCAGGGGATAACAAGACATACAATCGGGATATATTGGAGTATTTGGGGATTGGAGACATTTATAATCGACGCGTTCAGTTCCTTTCCTTCGGTATGCGCCAGCGGGCTTCTATTGCAGTAGCTTTAGCCTGCCGCTCAGACGTTATATTTATGGACGAACCAACAACCGGTCTGGATATCAGTTATCAGGAGGAACTGGCTCAATTAATCCTCAAATTAAGAGATGTTTACGACTGTACCGTTATTTTGAGTTCCCATGACATGCATTTTGTCAATGGTGTATGCAGTGATTGTGTTCTAATCAATAAAGGAGAGTTAGTACATAGCGGGAAAATAAATGAATTTAAAAATGCATTTGAGATTGATAATTACATAATTTCCTGCCGTGAGCCCTTGGCCGATAAACAGCTATTCTTTTTGGAAAATCACATAATCATTCGCCAGTATGATGATGAAAAACAAAACCTCGAGGTGCTTTGGAATCACACTGATAATCTTTATAAGCTGGCTTCTATTCTACATGAATGCGGGATTGATGTTTCTAGAGTAGATAAGATGAGCGGACTGGCGTCGGCGGTCTCCAGTATAACTAAAAGGCAGGTGGAAAAGGGTGAAACTGATCCTAGCGTGTCTGTATAAAGAGCTGATCTATAAGAAGCGCTACCTTGTAAATACAGTAATTACCATGATCCTGTTCTGCGTAATTTTTATTATCTTGATTGGAGGTTATTCGGCAATATCCGGTTCTCCCTTTCAATTCGGTGAGTCCGCCGCCGGACTGGTAGTGTCATACTATGCTTGGACGATGATGTTGTCTGTATACACTTCTACGGGGTACATCGTGTATCAAAACAAACAACATGGAACTCTAGAGAATATCATCAGCAACACCAGGCACTTTACCCTATTACTGATTTGCGAGAGCATCGTCAGTAGCGCCATCTACTTTGTGTTCTCATGGCTTATTATTGGCGCCCTCACGTTGATTTACGGCATTAAGCTTCACTTCATGGTTTTCAGTGTCTTTACGATTCTTATGACAGGGTTGCTGTCGGTTTTGGGCCTGAGCCTTATTGTGGCCGGTGCTGCCATGCTGTTCCGGAGGATGGATGGTATTATGAGTATTTTGCAATTCGCCTTATTGGGCGGTCTATTTCTTCCGGAGTCTGCGGTAACCTATTTAGGTATTCCGTTCTATAGCGCTAATAAGATGTTAATGTCCATATTTATCGATGGTACATCATTACTGCATTTAGATCTTGATAACTGCATCATGTTAGTATGCAATAGCTTAGTCTTTTTGGCAGCAGGCATCCTGATTTTTCAACTTTGCCTGAAAGGCGCGAAGAGAAGAGGAACTTTGTCATTCTATTGATGGAGGTCCCAGGGGTGCTGGCAACAACCAGGTTGGTGGCTAGGTTTGCGTACAATAGACTGCTTAATTATGGTCTGTGACCAGGCAGTCTTTTTTTGTGCGGCTTGCAAATTTGGTATAATATGTTGGGATTATCTCAAATAGAGGTGGGAGGTTATATATTTCCAGGGGAGCAATAGAGAAACTGGTGAAAGGCTGGATCACCTTATCCAAGCGAGGCAACGCTTGCCGCTTATAATTAAGATGCTTGGGTAAATCACATAAGACTGACATTTGCATGCCCCTTATGGCACTAAATTTACAAGACAAGTTGTCCTTATCCGTTGGTTTGGCTATAATATGAAGTAAACTACACTGGAAGTGATTGAGATGAAGTTGTTTCAGGAGCAAATAGTCCGGCTGCTCACTGGTTTGGTTCCCTTGGAACCGGAACAAATCCGGGCAGATTTGGAGTCGCCCCCTAGTCTTGAAATGGGGAACTACGCCTTCCCCTGCTTTAAGCTGGCAAAAATACATAGAGCTGCCCCGCAAAAGATTGCTGCCGATTTGGCAGACAAGGTGCCAGCAGACCCGTTCTTCGAGCGGGTTGAGGCCATGGGGCCGTATCTCAACTTTTTCGTTGACAAGTCTATGCTGGCTGGATGTACAGTAGGAGAAATTCTCCGCCAGGGGGCGGATTTCGGCAAAAGCGATGAGGGCCAGGGTAAGACAGTAGTTCTTGACTTTTCCGCCCCCAACATCGCCAAGCCCTTTGGCATCGGGCATTTACGCTCGACAATCATTGGCAATTCCCTGTACAGGATTCATGCCGCCTTGGGTTATAAATGCGTGGGCATCAACTATATCGGCGACTGGGGCACTCAGTTCGGCAAACTCATCGCTGCCTATCTGCATTGGGGCGATGAAGAGCTGCTGCAGAAAGACCCGATTCAACACCTGTATGAACTGTATGTAAGGTTCCATCGTGAGGCCGAGGCTGATCCCAGCCTGGGGGACGAGGGCCGGGGCTGGTTCAAAAAGCTGGAAGACGGGGACCCCTATGCTGTTGCATTATGGCAGCGTTTCCGGGACATCAGCTTGGCTGAATTCAAGCGGGTTTATGCCCGACTGGGAGTGGAATTTGACTACTGGCATGGTGAAAGCTTTTATAATAAAATGCTGGACGACACAGTTGCAGCTGTCGATGCTTTGGGGTTGCTGGAACAGTCCCAGGGGGCTTGGATTGTCAACCTGGAAGAGGAGGGGATGCCTCCCTGCCTGCTGCGCAAGCAGGATGGCGCCACCCTATATGCCACTCGGGATTTGACAGCGGCAATTTACCGGCATAACACCTGGCAGTTTGCCAAGGCCCTGTATGTGGTAGGTGTGGACCAGACCCTGTACTTTCGCCAGCTCTTTGCCGTCCTCAAAAAGATGGGCCATCAGTGGGTAGAAAACTGCCAACATATTCCCTTTGGCATGATTCGCTTTAACGGCGGCAAGATGTCCACCCGCCGGGGCAGCCTTGTCTTTCTCGACGATGTTCTCAGTGAGGCCATCGACCTGGCCCGGGAGATCATAGCCGAAAAGAATCCGGATTTGCCCAATAAAGAGGAAGTCGCCCGTCAGGTAGGTGTAGGGGCCCTTATTTTCGGTGATCTATGCAATGACAGAATCAAGGATGTTGATTTTGACTGGGATCAGGTTATGGACTTTTCCGGCGAAACCGCTCCCTATATTCAATACGCCCATGCCAGAATCTGCAGCATTCTGCGGAAAGCCCCCGTCGAGCCTGGGTTTAACCTGTCCCTGCTGGACAATGAGTATGAATATGCCCTGACAGCAGTTCTTGGCAAGTATCCCGCGGCAATTGCACGGGCTGGGGAAACCTGCAAACCTTCCTTTGTTGCCCGTTATCTCATCGATGTGGCCAAAGAATTTAACCGCTTTTATCATCAATGTCCAGTGCTCAATGCCCCGCCCGCTGTCCGGGCCGCCCGCCTGGCCCTCATTGACGCCGCCAGGCAGGTGCTGGCCAACGGCCTCAGCCTCCTGGGCATCGAGGCCCCTGAAGAAATGTAAAAAACGCCGCCAGGCGTTTTTTTTGTTGACAGAAGGAGAGTGCCATGTTACTATTATGCCACACGATATATCGTAAGGCATAATAGGGGGTGTTTTTGTGGCCAAGGATAGAGGGCCGATGACTGAGGCAATGTACTATATTTTGCTTGCTCTGTGCCAGCCCCGGCACGGATACGCCATTATGGCCGCCATTGAAGAAATCTCCCGGGGCAGGGTTGTCATGGGTCCCGGCACCTTGTACGGAGTGTTGAACAGGCTGGAGAAGGAAAAGCTAATTCAGCTGGAAGAGGATGACGGACGCAGAAAGACATATTCAATCACAGCTATGGGCCGCTTGGCTTTGGAGGATGAATACCAGCGTTTGACTGCCTTAGTGAAGGACGGGAAAGGGCTGGTGGAGGAGGAGGGAGAAGAGTGACAGCAAAAAATAATCTGCGCAAAATTTGGTGGTTTGATGAGTGGCAGGTGGAGGAAATAGAGTCCTGGCTGGGGGATATGGCTGCCCGAGGCTGGCATTTTTTCCGTAGGGGACTGCTGACTGCTGTGTTTACCAGGGGAGGGCCGGAGCAAGTCCGCTACAGATGTGAAATCGCCAAGAAATCCAGTCCAGATTTCCAGGACCGGGTGGAGTTTTATCGCCAGGGAGGCTGGGAATATGTTGCCAGTGATGGACACCTTCAGATATTCCGGGCCCCTGGGGACAGCGCCATTCCGGAAATCCACACCGATCCTCAGGAGCAAGCCGGGACTTTGCGCCCGCTGTTTTGGACTTGCCTGCGGCGGCTGGGGGCGGCATTATTGCTGCTGGCGGCAGTATTTTTGCCCTATTCCCTGTTGTATGGAAATTACCTGACGGGATTAGTCCTGCGGGGGAGTGTGGCTGACTGTGCGCTGATTATCCTCATGGCTTCTATTTTAGTTTGGACGGGGCTGGGAGTGTTGGCGGTATTTCAGAAGGCTAAAGATTTGCGTCAGGGGCTCCCCCTGGAGCATAAAAAAAAGTACAGCAAAGTCCTGGTCTCCAGGCCGGCATTCTTGCTGGCAGTAGTCCTTGTCTTCCTCTTCATTGCAGCTAATCTCGTTGTGCAAGTTTCCGAGCAGAAATTCATTTTACCCTTGCCCCAGGGGGATTTGCCAGTGGTGCGCATTGCCGATTTGGCCCCGGAGGCGCCGCTGTATCCCGCAGAAGCTGCTGAAAAATTAGATACGGCTTTGAACATCTACTGGACCGAGAGTAGTCTGCTGGTTCCTAAGCAGTGGAACTCAACGGAATATGCAGGCTTGCTAACGGAGGTTGTCCCTTTTGATACTCTCTTGGTTACCTCCTGCTATGAGGCCAGAAATAACTGGCTGGCCGCCCGCCTGGCAGCAGGATTGGTTGATTATGCTCCCGGCCGCGATATCTATGGCTATGATGGCAGAAAATTGCTCAAGACTGAATCCGCTTTTGCTGCCCTGTGGAAATACCACAATGGCAATTTCCACGAAATCATCGCCCAAGAGGGCAAGTACGTATACCATGTTTATTACCAGGGAAGGGTGCCGGAGGATACTCTCCTTGAACTGATAAAGGCGAAGCTGGAATCCCTGGAAAATCAGTTGCCTCTTGGCCGGGATGGGGCATGACTAAAGCAAAAAAATAACCGCCTGACGGCGGTTATTGAAATATTAGTAGGCTTTGTTCAGGATAGCTAATATGTCCTCATACTCGGATTCCTTAGGATTGATGATGACTGCTCCGTCATTGAGGGCAGTTTTTGCGATTCTTCCCAAGTCTTCTTTTTTCACCCCTGCCTGCTGCAAGCTGACGGGCAAGCCGCAGATCTTGTTGAACCTGGAAGTCATCTCTCGGATAGTGTCTGCAGCCTTTTGTCCCCGCTTTTCTGCCGGGGTGGCAGCGTATATATCTGCTCCCGCCAGGGGCAGCAGCAGCTGGGCATACAGCTCTCCCAGCTTGTCCATATTGTACTCCATGCACCAAGGCAGCAGAATGCCCATGGCATCGCCGTGGGGAACTTGGCTGACCCCGCCGCAGGCATGGCCGATGGCGTGGACCAATCCCACCATGGAGTTGGAGAAGGCAACGCCAGCCAGCATCGAGGCATTGGCCATAGCCAGCCTGGCCTTTGCATCCGTGCCTTTTTCTACGGCCAGGTCCAGGTATTCCCGGATTAGGTTGATGGCGGCAAAGGCATAGGCGTCGCTGAGAGGATTTTTCTGCAGGCAGGTATATCCTTCCACGGCATGGCTGAGAGCGTCGATGCCAGTGGAGGCTGTCAGCCGCGGCGGCAGGGTTGTGGTCATTCTGGGATCCAGCACCGCTACATCAGGCAGGAGGTTGTAAGACAAGAACTCCATCTTCACCTTGCGCTTGTGGTTGGCGATTACCGCCACCAGTGTGGTCTCAGAACCGGTGCCTGCTGTGGTAGGGACCACAATAAAGGGCAGGGGATTTTTGCGAGTGATAATCTCACTGCCCATGTACTCCATAATGTCATCGCTGCCCTGGGTGATGACAATGCTCAGGCCTTTGGCGGTATCGATGACAGAGCCGCCGCCGATGGCGATGATGGAGTCACATTCCTGTTCCCGGAAGACCCGGGCGGCGTCGTTGACCACCTCAATAGAAGAATCAGCTGGAATATCAGTGTAGATTGCGCCAACGCTGATCTCCTGCTCGGCAAAGGATTTGATCACTGTTTGCACCAGCCCGATTTTCTCGAGCATTTCGTTGGTGAGGACAATAGGACGGCTGGCTTGCAGATTATATAATTCAAAGGGTATGTTCTCCAGGGCTTTTTTGCCGGAGAGAATCTTAACTGAGTTTTGAAACTCATAGTAGTCTGGAATCATTTTTCATTCCTCCTAGCCAAACAGTGTTGCCAGATAGATTTTAAAGCTGCTGACTTGCTTTTTGGGCACCCGCTTGAGAATCTTTTTGGTGATAAATCCCGGAAAAAGATATGTTTCCAGCAGGTACATGCAGCGCACCACTGACATGCCCAAACCGATATCTCCCCTTAGGGTGAAGCGGTGTTCAGCATAGGCCTGAGCAAGGCCCTTTTGCCCGGTGAGGACAGGAATAGCCCCTTCAATATTTTTAAAATAAATAGCCAATTCAAGGTCTTGGGGTTGACTGGAGCCCATGTATTTGAGCTTGCCGTCAACCTTTCGCACTGTCATTACCGGTCCCCGGGGGTTAATTTTAAGAATAATCGAGCAGTCCGGGCTCCACTCAGCGACTTCTTGGCGAATGCGGCTGTCATGTTTGGCCGCTGCCTGAAATCCCCGGCCTAAAAACCAAAAGATGATTCTTGCTACTGTCATCTTCACCGGCTTTTTGCCAATAACAACTTTTGTCGTCGCGATAATATCCCCTCCCATTTATGCCGCTTAAATCAAGGTTAGCAAATACTGGAAGATGTGTCAATAGAGTCAGGGAATATCTGTTCAACAGGCCATGGGCTTGAGTCTCGTATTGACTGGGATGAAATCCCCAATCATGAAATCCGGAATCACCTAGAGCAGTTAAAATTTTAGGGTGAGGTCCCCATCGCATTTGCTAGGACGGGGGAAAGATAATAATTCGGGACAAGGGAGACAATGTTTGTCCTGATTGCGGAGTTGCCTAGGGTGATAAAATATGCTACCGTAAACCTGGAATGTACAGTGGAGGGGAAAAAGATGGTAAACGATGTATTGGCCCTTGTCCGTTCAAAATATAATATCCTTTCGGTTTCCCAGAAAGCCGTGGCCGATTATGTGCTGAGCAATGCTGACAAAGTCATGATCAGCTCTCTGAAGGATTTAGCCAAGGCTTGCGGCGTCAGCGAACCAACGATAATTCGGTTTCTCAATAAATTGAATTATTCCTCCTACCAGGTTTTTCGGGTCAATATTGCTCAGGCCCTTTCCCGAGGAAGCAACAAGAACATTTACGATGAGATTTCTCCTACAGACAGCGTAGACAATGTTAAGATCAAAGTTATCCAAAAAACGGTTCAAAGCTTGCAAGACAGCATCTATATCATTGATTCCGACCAGTTGGCTAAATTAGTCAACTGGATTTTGAGGGCGGAGAAGACTTTTATCATCGGGGTGGGCGCCTCAGCCGAGCAAGCTTTTGACCTTCATCACAAGCTTCAACGATTGGGCTTGGCTTCTTATGCAACTAATGATTCCCATATGATCAATATTATGTGCTCCAATCTCAATGGCAAGGATTTGCTGGTGGCTTTTTCCCATTCCGGTGAAAGCCGTGAAATCCTCGACGGCCTCAGGTTCGCTCAGGCTCAGGATTGTCCAGTAGCGGTTGTAACATCTTTTCCTAATTCCAGTGCAGCTGGTCTCGCAGATTGTATGTTGTTAAGTTCTTCCTTAGAGACCAGGTATCGCTCAGATTCCATGACTTCAAGGATAATTCAACTTGCGATTATTGATATGGTTTATGTGCTCTTGGCCTTGAAATTGGGTGAACAAGCTCAAGCTAACATTAATAAGACCCGTCTGGCTGTGGCTATAAACAAGACTTAATCTGGGGTTCAAAATCAGACAATTGCTGACGCGAGTCAGTTTTTTTTTGCTAACGGCCAAACGCCTCTCCTTCATCGCCGCATCAATCTCTAGTTTAGGGGAGGGGCTCCCTTTACTCTTGCAGAGACAAGGGACAAAAAGTTAATTCTATCCTTGACAGCACATACTAGGTTTGATATATTCGAGTTAAGGCGTAGTTTTACTACTATCATCCTGTGTGTGGCAGTAGTCTTGCTTATATCACATTAGAAAGGTGACAGGAATGACAACAACAAAAGGGATTCTCTTGGGAGATGCAATGATACCTGTAAAAGGATTTATCGGCGCATGGGAAAAACATTTGTCCGGTTTCGGCAGCATAGCGTTCGCCGGTGATTGGGAGTCGGACTGGGGCAAGCTGCAAAAACGGCGTCTCGAAGTAGAAAAACATGGTCCTGAAATAGAGCCTTGTGAACCGCTGATTCTTCAGCATGGCAAAGACGCAGAAATCTTAATGGGGCTTTTTATTGCAGTCTCGGCAAAAGTGATGGATGCTATGCCCAATTTGCGTCTTGTGGGCGTGTCAAGAGCGGGGACAGAGAATGTCAATGTTGAAGAAGCCACTAAACGAGGGATATTAGTCTTTAATGTTATGGGCAGAAATGCCCAGGCGGTGTCGGATTTCACTATCGGCCTTATGTTATGCGAGTGCCGTAATATTGCCAGGGCCCATTATGCCATAAAAAAAGGTGAGTGGCGCAAGACCTTTGTCAATAACGGAAATGTGCCAGAGCTCAATGGCAGAACTGTCGGTTTGGTAGGTTTTGGCCATATTGGGCGCTTAGTAGCGAAAAAATTATCCGGCTTTGATGCCAAGGTTATCGTCTATGATCCCTACACTGATCCAGAAGATATTGCCAAGGCTGGGGCAACAGCGGTGGGCTTGGCCGAACTCTTTGAAACCGCGGATTTTGTGTCGATCCATGCCAGGTTAACTGAAGAAAATAAAAAAATGATTGGTGCTGATCTCATTAGGATGATGAAGCCCACGGCCTATTTCATCAATACTGGCCGTGCCGGTCTAGTTGATGAGGTGGCGCTGGCAGAAGCTCTTAAGAACAAAAAGATAATGGGCGCTGCTTTAGATGTATTTACAACCGAGCCGTTACCTGCCGAGAATCCTTTCACTTCCCTTGATAATGTTACCTTGACTACACATTTAGCGGGTTCAACCTCTGATGCCTTGAACAATTCCCCTTATATGTTGGCAGAAGATATGGCAAAATTCCTTTCAGGTAATGAAGCCCGCTTTATTATCAATCCTGAAGCCTTAGCCAACCCAGATTTTCAAAAATGGCTGCGGGGAATAAGAAAATGACCCTGCCAGAAAATTTTAATTCCATGCTTGCTCAGGCTTACCAAAATAAAACCGCGGTGGGCTCCTTCAATGTCTATAACTACGAAACAATCAAGGGGGTATTTGAGGCCGGCCGGGATGCAGGCAACATGCCTGTAATTATCGCCTTCGGCGCCAAATACTTGGCCAACATGAATCTTGAAGACGTCCACGCCCTCGTCCAGACCCTGGGGGCAAGATATAATTTTCCAGTATGTCTCCACTTGGACCATTGCAAGGACATGGAGGTCATATGGCAGGCGATAAGAAGCGGTTTCAATTCGGTCATGTACGATGGTTCTGCTTTGCCTTTTGAGGAGAATCTAGCGAATACCAAGCTGGTGTGCGACATCGCTCACTCTTGCGGGGTTGCGGTGGAAGCAGAATTGGGAAGCTTGGCTGCAGGGGCCCGCTCCCATGAGGGAGCCGCAGAAGATCGACAGATATATACTGACCCAAAAGCAGCTAAAGAATTTGTCTCTAGAACAGGCGTAGATGCATTGGCTGTGTCGATTGGCACAGTGCATGGTTTGTATAAAGGAATCCCCAATATCCGTGTCGATATTTTAAAGGAGATTAACGAAACCCTGGGTATTCCCTTGGTGCTTCACGGTGGCTCTGGGACTCCAGAAAATATCGTGCGTGAATGCATCCAAAATGGGATAGCGAAAATTAATGTCAACACTGAAATATCTGTATACACTGTTGACAAAACTATAGACCTACTCGATGGCAAACCGCAACAACACCTTTCTGTACTTGCACACAGTCAGCAAAAATTTGTGGCAGAGGTGGTGAGAAAGCATATTTATTTATTTACCGGCAGATAGTGTGCAGTTGCAGGGAAAGTACAGGTTGCAGTATTGATGCTCTACCACTATTAAAATATTAGGAGGAGAGATCTGCATGTCGTTGCCATTACTATTAGTTGGTTTTGTCATTTCGTTGTTGTTCGTCCTTACTACCATCATCAAATTCAAATTCCATCCTTTCCTTTCTCTATTGTTAGGCGGAATCCTAATGGGAATTATCGGCGGGGTCCCGCTGCCCAAAATCGCTTCGACCATGTCTTCAGGTTTTGGGAGCACTATGGGCGGTATCGGGATTATCATTGCTTGGGGTATTGTTTTGGGCATCCTTTTGCATAAATCCGGATGCACCAGCCAGATTGCATCGATGATGCTTCGGGCCGCAGGCGAAAAACGGGCGCCCTTGGCGATCAACCTGACAGGCTACCTGGTTTCCATTCCTGTATTTTTTGACGCCGCTTTTGTTATTCTAATCTCCTTAGTCAAGCAAATATCCCGGAAAGGGAAAATCCCTTTCATTTCTTTGGTCACTGCCTTGGCGGTAGGTTTGATTACTACCCATGCGATGGTAATACCTACTCCCGGCCCCTTGGCAGTTGCCGGCGCCATGGGCATTAATATTGCTTGGTTCTTGGTGTATGGTATCTTTGTTTCCCTGATTGCCTCTTTAGTAGCGGGAGTATTATACGGCGGCATACTGGGACGCAAGAAGGAATATGTCAATGATTTTGCTAACGACTTTGACGATATTGATGAAAGCGTTCAAGATACTGCTGGCATGCCCAGTGGCGGTTTAGGCGTATTTCTGATTTTCCTTCCCATCATTATCATCTTGCTGGGGACAATCCTTACCCAGGTTCTTGAAGGGGGAACCTTCCTTTATAATCTTTTCGCTTTCTTAGGTGATAAGAACATCGCCCTTTTAATTGGCGCAGTGGTGGCCTACTTGGCACTCCGTCCCCATATTAAAGAGAGCTTCGAAGATATTATCACTGACGCAGCACAGCAAGCTGGCCCCATCTTCCTTATCACTGGCGCTGGCGGTGCCTTTGGCGCCATCATCAACGCCACCGGTATCGGCGCTGCTTTGCAGGAAACCTTGATTAACTGGACGACCGCAGGGGCAGCAATCATCCTCTTGATTGTAGCCTGGGCAATCAGCCAGATTTTACGGGCCGCTCAGGGATCTACCACAGTGGCGTTAGTTACTACCTCCGCTATCTTTGCTCCCATCCTTTCTGGGATGAGCGCTGTTTCCCCGGTTCTCGTCGGTTTGGCCATCTGTGCAGGAGGCATCGGTATTTCTTTGCCTAACGACTCAGGCTTCTGGGTAGTAAACCGCTTCTCAAAATTCTCCTTGAAGCAGACCATCCAGTCTTGGACCATCGGCGGCACAATTTCTGGTTTAACGGCTCTTGCTATTCTCATCATCCTAAGTCTGTTCACTGGCGTCTTGCCTGGCTTACTGTAGGTCATGAATACTGTGTGCGCCGCTATAGATAGCGGCGCACACAATTACCTCGAATAATAAGGAGGGAACTCCTATGCAATATATAATCGCTTTAGACGTGGGCACTTCCAGCATGCGTGCTGTTCTCTACAGCAGCGGGGGTTCTATTATCCACTCATGCGGATATGAATACCATACAATTTTTCCGAAGCCCTCATATGTAGAGCAAGATCCTGAAACCTGGAACCAAGCTGCCCTTTATACTTTAAAGGGCATAGGTGAATATATGCAAGCCCATGGCTTAAAGGCCGAGGCTATTTCTGTCACGTCCCAACGGGCATCAATGATTCCCATGGACGTAGAGGGGAACCCCCTGCATAATGCGATAATGTGGCAGGACAAGCGTACAATCGCAGTATGTGAACACTTGGAACGAGAGTATGGCCTGAAGTATTTACATCGTCGAACTGGCTTGCGGATTAATCCATTTTTCGTTCTCAATAAAATTCTATGGTTTAAGGAAAATCAAAAAGGCCTTTTTGCAAAAACCCAAAAATTCATCGGCGTACAAGATTATGTCATCTTAAAGTTGACTGGTTGCTATGTTACCGATTGGACTCAGGCCAGCCGCACAATGCTGATGAATTTAGAAACCTTTACCTGGGATCAAGAGTTATTGGGTATTGCCGGAATAAACGAGGATCAACTCTGTACCCTGGTTCCCCCAGGCAGCGTGGCAGGCAGTCTTACTGAGGAAGTTTCCCAAAATTGTGCTTTGCCGGCTGGACTGCCAGTCGTGGTGTCGGGGGGGGATCAACAAAATGCTGCCATCGCTCTGGGGGTCGTGCATCCGGGTATGGCGGAGGCCAATACCGGCACTGGTTCATTCTTGCTCTCATATGCGCAAAAGCCGGTATTTGACGAAGATTGTCGGGTGCTGTGTCAAGCCGGAGCAATCGCCGGCACTTGGGTAGCAGAGACGGCAATTTTTAACACCGGCGCCATTTATCGTTGGTTTAAAGAACAACTTTGTCCGGATTTCCGTAATCAAGAATTTCCCTATGTACTCATGGACCAAGAAGCAGCTTTATCTCCTGTAGGGAGCAACGGGGTGATGTTGATTCCTCATTTTGAAGGCAGCGCTGCCCCCTATTGGAACCCTCGAGCCAAGGGAGTGTTTTTTAACTTGGGTCTGGGTACTACCCGGGGGGACATGCTTCGGGCAATTTTAGAAGGAATCACCTTGGAAATTGCCGAGAATTTAGCTCTGATGCGTGCTCTCATTGGTGAGATAAACGAGGTCAGTGTCGCTGGAGGCATGGTGAAAAGCGATATGTTCTGCGATATCCAAGCTTCTGCCTATAAGGCTCGAATTATTCGGTTTATGAATCCTGAGGCCAGTTCCTTAGGCGCTTGTATTAATGCTTCAGTAGCCCTGGGTTTTTATCCGTCAGTCGAAGAGGCCTTTCGTGCTATGGTTACTGAATCAGCTGAGTTCAATGCAGACCCTGGCAAACACAAGATATACCAGCAATTACGGCAGCGAAAAAATAAACTCTATCAAGCATTGGCTGAAGGCAAAGTGTATCAGGAGTTCATGGAGGCAATCTAATAACGACAATATAATCAACAAGGACGGAGCTTCTTCACCGGCTCCGTCCTTGCTATTTCTGTCGGAATCAAGGATAGGGATTGCATCCGGACTTAAGTCCCGTCTTCCCAATCTTGCCGGCATATGGTATAAGAGAGCCGGACTAATCTATGTTAATTTTTTATAATTGCAGGGTTTAGCTGACATGTTGCGTCTAAGAAGATAGAGGAGCAAAGGGGGCGGTAAGTATCGAAGAACGTATGTTAATTGAAGCAGTTCTGGCAGGAGATGAACGGGCCTTCCGTCCCCTGATTGAAAGCTGCAGCAGTCTTGTCTACACTTCAATTCTCAAAATCCTTCGAGATCCTAACGCGTCTGAGGATATAGCCCAGGAGGCTTTTCTCCAAGCCTTCCTTTCCCTAGACAAATTCCGTATGGAATCTTCCTTCTCTACCTGGCTGGTGAGAATTGCTGTCAACAAGGCCTTGGACCACTTGCGCAAAGAGAAAGCAAGACCGCCATCCCAAGAGCTTATGGATGCCCTACTCGATGAGAACGCTCCCAACCCTGAAACTATGCTCCTCGAAGAAGAACTGATCTGGCAGCTGCGGGAGGAAGTGCAGCAGTTGCCTCCCATTTACCGCAAAGTTATTTATGAGTATTACTTCAACCGGCTTTCCTATCGAGAGATTGCCGCCAAGGAAGGTATTTCCGAAAAGACTGTTGAGTCCAGGTTATATCGGGCAAGGAACATGTTGAGAGAAAACAGGGCGGGAGGTGAAGGCAATGTGTCTGCTCCATAAAGATTTGGATTGGGTGAAGTTCGTGAAGGATGAGGTCACGGATCGGGATGAGTACTTGCTTGCCCTTGAGTCCTGTGATACTTGCTTTCTGGAGTATATGCAGCAGCTGGAAAAAGTTCTCGAAGAGCCATCACCGGATTTTACCGACCCGGTAATGCAAGAAATACAAGGGATGCAGGCCAAGGCCGCAAAGCCCAATTCCTTCAGCCCCTTCAAACCTTTCTTGCACTATATTGTCGCTGCCTGTCTTACTTTGTTCTTGCTGGAGGTAGGGGCCTTTGATTGGCTGCTCAAAGATTCTCTGCTTCTCACCACAGAACCCAATCTTTTTGGTCAATTTCTTAACCAATTGGGTGAGCTGATTGGCACCTTGAAAATCAACCTGGGAGGTTAGAACATGAAAAATAGACCAAACAAAGCATTGACCTTTTTCCTGTCTTTTTGCCCCGGAGTCGGGCATCTATACCTGGGGACCATGACTAGGGGCCTGCAATTCATGATCTTGTTTTTTGGGGCCTGGGCGTTGATAGATTTTTCTTCCATAGGAATATTCAACTTCTGCATTCCCATCATCTGGTTTTACTCTCTGTTTGATGCTCTGCAGTTGGCAGATCAGGAAATAATCGAGGACCGGCCCCTGGTAGAGTGGACACATCTCACTGGTCACTGGCTTGGCCCAATCTTGATCGCCTTGGGGGGCATCCTCATCATAGACGACATTATGCCCAGGGTCTGGAATAAAATTTTTGTTGATATCAATTTCTCCTGGAATAGCTTCCGCTCGCTGGCAATGGCCCTGGCGCTGATCATTATCGGCATGTTGCTGCTGCGGGGAAAGAGGGTGCGTAAAAATGACTGAGCAGGAAAAACAGCATTCTCAGGCAGCGACCCCGGTAACTCCTGTCCGGGAAGTCAGGCAATGGCGGGTGGGAACCTTGTCCATGGGGCTGTTATTGGTAGCCCTGGGAATTGTCCTCCTGGCGGGAAAATTTAACCCCGCCTGGTCCCTAGGCAGTTTGCTGAAGTTCTGGCCTGTCATCCTCATTGTCTTGGGCTTGGAAATGGTCATGCTGAATATCCTGTCTTCTCTTAGAGGCTGCAGGTTTCGCTTTACTTACGACGTGCTGAGCATACTCCTGGTCTTTTTGATTCTCATTTCCAGTTCGGTAATGGTTGCCCTGGAATCTGCAGGAGTCTTGGACTTTACCCACAGGGCCTTGGGAGGAGCTGAGCGCTATGGAAAAGCAGAAACCGTATTTTCGGTAGACGAGTCTTTGAGGTCCCTGGCCCTAAGAGTGGAGGGAAGCGGCGAGACAATTCTTCGCTCTTACCCAGGCAAGGAAATAAAAGTGTCTGTTCTCTATCTTGGCATTTTCTCAACGCAAAAAGAGGCTGACGCATATGCCAAAGAACAGTACATTGGGGAAGAGCGGCTGGAAAATACCCTGGCTGTGACTATCTATCCTCCCACTCAGGGTAAACTCCCTCGGCATGAAGTCAGGCAAGAGGTGACGATTTTTATCCCTCAGGAGTTAGATGTGGAACTTGAGCAGCAGGGAGGCAGCATCAAGATTGTCCTAGATGAGCTTAAGAGCAATTGGACCGTTAATCACCGGTCCTCGCAGATTCTGGACATTTCTCTGGGGACAACGACTGCTGGAAGAATAGCGGTGCAACAGGCGGATGCGCTCATGGGCAATATTGAATGGGATGAAATCCGCAACCAGGATAATCCGGAATTGCCAATAGAGGCAGTTAAGTCTTGGGGTGAGGGCCCATATTCGTTGAACATCTGCCAGGACGGGGGCAAGACGATAATCCGCACTAAATAAAAGGGGAGAACCCCTTGATACATGCAGTTTTACGGGGACGTACCTTTTTGTCACATTTTCGACACTTTTCGACACCGGGACTCCCTTCTAGGCATTTCCGCTATAACCCGAGTATTACAGGGGCGGGGTTTCCCGCCCGTCACCGGGGGCGGAAAGGACGGCGCCCCATTGTAGGGGAGGGGTTTTCCCTCCCTTAGGGTCACCCCTGCCCAAGGGGATCCCCCCCCAACGACGGCCCTTTATTCCGGCCTCCGACATCTGACATCTAAAACCAACGACGGTCCGCAATCCAACCTCCGATATCCAACCTCCTACTTCTAGAATGGGCCGGGGGGCGAAGACCACCCCCCCGCTTAATAGGGGCGGCCGGTGAAAAGTATTGCTAATTCCTTGCGAAACAATTACAATATAAGTCCGTCTCCAATTTAGAGTGTGTTTTTTTCCGTACACACTCTAATTGTGTTTAGTCGCTTAAGACATTTTAGATGAAAGCGGGTGGTAAGGTGATAAGGTTAGAGGGGATAAATAAAACCTTTAGGGTTGCCAGGCGCAAATCTGGGTTTGGGCGGGCGGTAAGGGCGCTGCTGTCCCGGGAACATGAAACAATCCATGCCCTCAGGGATGTAAGTTTCACGATTGAGGATGGCGAAATGGTAGGTTACATCGGTCCCAACGGCGCGGGGAAAAGCACCACCATTAAGATAATGTGCGGCATTCTGACGCCGGACAGCGGCAAATGTGAGATTAACGGGCGGACGCCCTGGCGGGAGCGGATAGCCCATGTCCGCGATATCGGGGTGGTGTTTGGCCAGCGCAGCCAGCTCTGGTGGGATGTGCCGGTATGGGACAGTTTTGACCTCATCAGAGATATCTACAAGGTCGATGCGCGGGAATATAAGCGTAATCTCGATGAGCTCGTTACCCTCCTGGATTTGGCGGAGATCCTGAAAACGCCCACCCGCAATTTGAGTCTGGGCCAGCGAATGCGTTGTGAACTAGCGGCCTCCCTTTTGCACAACCCTAAAATTTTATTTTTGGACGAGCCTACCATCGGCCTAGATGCCGTATCCAAATTGGCGGTGCGCCAGTTTATCAAAAAACTTAATGCCGAGCAGGGCGTGACCATCATCTTAACCACCCATGACATGCAGGATATCGAGGCGCTTACTCAGCGTATCTTGCTTATCGGCAAAGGGAGAATCCTCCTGGACGGAAGCCTGGAAGAACTAAAAAAGAGCTCATCTCAGCGCAAAACCATCGTCTTCGAGTATACGGGGAAGGATCCGGCTCTATGCGAAGGCATGACCTCTGTTGAGGGGCGCGAGGGGCGGCTGGTGGTTAGTCTGGAGCCATCCATCTGTTCAGTATCCGAAGCCATCGCTTATATTTCCGCTCAGGTGGAGGTTATCGATATTTCTGTTTCCGGCATCAGCGCCGAGGAGATGGTAGCAGGGTTGTACAGGGAGTACCATATATGAAAAAGTACCTGGCGATATTCCGCATCCGTTTTATCAACAGCCTCCAATACCGCGCGGCCGCCCTGGCGGGCATGGCCACCCAGTTTGCCTGGGGCTTTATGGAGATACTGGCCTTTTTGGCTTTTTATAAAGCCGATCCTGCCGCATTTCCTATGGAATTTTCCCAAACCGTTTCTTACATCTGGATGCAGCAAGCCTTTTTGGCGCTTTTTATGGTCTGGTTCTTTGAAGCCGAGATATTTAATGCGATTACCAGCGGCGGTATTGCCTATGAGCTGGCTCGCCCAGTTGATCTGTATTGGCGTTGGTTCAGTCAGTCCGTTGCGAATCGCTTGGCCAAGACTGTGCTGCGCTGCCTGCCAATCTTTATTGTCGCAATGCTGGTGCCGGGACCCTTTAGGATGTCCCTGCCGGCTACTCACGGCCAGTTCTTATTGTTTTTAGTCTCAGCGGCTTTCAGTCTGGGGGTTGTGGTTTCCTTTTCCATGCTCATTTACATATCTACTTTTTATACCTTATCCTCCACGGGTGTGCGCATTATTTCGGCGGTGCTGGCGGACTTCCTGGCGGGAGCAATTATTCCCCTGCCCTTTTTCCCTCAGCCCTTTCGGGCCATTGCCGAGATGCTGCCCTTTGCCGCCATGCAGAATATGCCGCTGCGCATCTACAGCGGCAACATCACGGGGATCAATGCTTTCCGGGGAATTGGTCTGCAAGTATTCTGGCTGATAGCGCTTATATTGATCGGCAGGTATATGATTAATGATGCCCTGCGCAAAGTCGTAGTTCAGGGGGGATAGTATGAGACTGTACATGAAGTATTTTTCCATGCATCTACAGAGTCAGATGCAATATAAGGTGTCCTTCTTTTTAACAGCCTTGGGGCAATTCTTGGTTTCCTTTACGGCTTTGCTGGGTATTTGGTTCATGTTTATGCGGTTTAATACAGTAGAGGGCTTTAGTTTTCCCCAGGTTTTATTGTGTTTCGCCACAATGCTGATGGCATTTTCCCTGGCGGAGTTTATGGGTCGCGGCTTTGATCATTTCCCACGGATTATTAGCAATGGCGAGTTTGACAGGATGCTGGTAAGGCCGCGGCGGGTGGCATTGCAAGTCTTGGCGTCGCAAATGGAATTTTCCCGCCTTGGCCGCCTGGTCCAGGCTATATTGGTTTTTTGTTACGCCATCCCCGCCAGCGGTGTCAATTGGACCTATGACAAGATCATAACCCTCTGCCTGATGGTTATCTGTGGGAGCATCGTCTTTTTCTGCCTGTTTTTGATTTACGCCGCCATTTCCTTCTTCACCATTGAAGGGCTGGAGTTTATGAATATCTTTACAGATGGCGGCCGCGAGTTTGGGCGCTATCCATTTTCGGTATACGGCAAGGAAGCGCTTCGCTTCTTGACCTACGTCATACCCCTGGCCTTGTTTCAGTATTACCCGCTTTTGTACATCTTGGAGAGAAAGACAAGCAGTTTCTATATGTTCATGCCTCTATTGGCACTGCCCTTTGCAATTCCAGCCTATGCCTTTTGGCGCTTCGGACTCAGCAGATACAAATCAACCGGCTCATAATCCTTTGCCAAGACGGGGTAAGAAAATTTACGCTAAATAAAAATAAGGCTGTCGGCAGACAGCCTTTTAAACTAACTCGTCAGAGACTCCCGGGCAGCATTTTTCTTCAGTTCCCGGATGACAAAGAATCCCGTGATGAAAGTCGACAACAGGTCGGAAACGGGACCGGCATAAAAAATGCCGTTCAGCCCCCAGAATCTGGGGAGAATGAGGATAGCGGGAATCAGTATCAGTACCTGGCGGGATAGGCTCAGCAGGGCCGCATGTTTTGGCTTGCCTACCGCTTGAAAGTAGTTGGCGCCGACAATCTGAGCGCCGATTATGGGCAGGGCCATAAGGAAGGTTTGCAATGCCTTGGAACCCAATACCACCAAATCGGCATCTTCTTTGTTAAATAGAGTGACCAGCTGGGCGGGGAAGAGAGTAATAATTATAAAACCGAGAACTGAAATAACGGTGGCTGCCAGCATGCCCTTTTGCAGGGCCTCTTTAACCCTGGAGAAGTTGCGGGCCCCATAATTGTAGCCGATGATGGGCTGCAGGCCTTGAGTGATGCCAAATATCGGCATCAGCATCAAGCTGGTTACGCTTCCGACGATTCCCATTGCCGCCAGGGCCAAATCGCCGCCGAAATAGAATAGGCTTTTATTGAGGATTACATTGAGCAGGCTGGCTGCCAGCTGGATGGAAAAGGGGGCAATGCCCAGAGTCAAGATGCTTAGCACATGGGCAGACTTCATCTGTATATGTTTTATATCCAGGCGCAGGTGACCTGTGCCCGTAAAAAAATATCTGAGCACCCACACTGCAGAGATTGCTTTGGAAATAATAGTGGCAATAGCCGCCCCCTTGATTCCCCAGCCAAAAACGAAAATAAAGATGGGATCCAGGATAATATTGGCGACGGCGCCGATCAGCATTGTGGCCATAGCCATCTTGGGATTGCCCTCAGCCCTGATCATATTGTTCATGCCCATGCCGATAGTAAAGAAGAGAGTGCCGGCAACGATTATGCCGCCGTAGTCTTTGGCATAAGGCATTACTTCCGGGCTTGCCCCCAGCAATTTCAGAAGGGGTTCCAAGAAGAACAGGCCGGCGACAGTGACAAAGGCGCCGACAATTAACAAGAGAATAAAGGCGTTGCCCATAATTTCCCGGGCTTCTTTTTCTTTCTTTTGGCCAAGGCGAATGGAAATCAAAGTGCTGGCTCCAATTCCTATGAGCATATTAAAAGCCATTACCATCAAGGTCAGGGGAAATTCTACAGTTATTGCCGAAAGGGCTAAACGGCCAACCCCGTTGCCCACAAAGATTCTGTCTACTACATTGTAGAGAGCATTGACCAGCATGCCTACTGTGGCTGGGACGGAGAATTTCAGCAGCAATTTTGTAATGCTTGCCTCTCCTAGTTGTTTTGTTTGCTTCATAATAGATTCCTACTTTCTGTGTCCAGACAGCAATCATTATGTCCGGGGTGCCGAAGGTTAGCACATCCTTGCCGGAAAATTCCCGATAGTCATATTTCCGGGGGGCTGCCAAAGTCCGGACTGTGGTGTGCCTGCATCGGGCAAAATTGTGCAGACTGTTAATATAGTAACAGTTTGCCTAGCGAAATATCAAGGTGTTTTTCTTTCCTTTCCTAAATTGGTCAAGTTTGTTAAACTAAAGGAAATGCTGATCAGTGAGGAAGGTTTTATGCTTCCGGATCAGTATGTCTTGAAATGTATTAAGAAACAGGGGTGAGACGGTGACAATTACCAAGAAACAGGCCCGGCAATTCATCCTTGCTTACCAGGGCCTGCTGCCTCCCCATCAGCTTCGGACCAAGGGGGAGATACTAGATTTTGTCCGCCGAGTGGGCTGCATTCAGTATGACCCCCTGGACATGGTTGGCTCCAATCCCAACCTGGTCCTGCAGTCCCGGGTTCGGGGGTACCAACCTGCCCTGCTGGAGGAGCTGCTGTACACCCAGCGCAGGCTGGTGGAGGGTTGGGACAAAAATGCCGCCATTTATGCCGTCGAGGACTGGCCATATTTTAGCCGCTACCGGACCCGCACCATTATGCGCCACGGCCGGGAAATCACCGAGCTCTATGAGGTGCTCCCCCAGGTTACTGAGGAGCTGAGGGAGAGGGGGCCACTGTCCTCCCTGGATTTTGAACCGACAGCCAAGGTAGACTGGTTCTGGGCGCCCACCAGCGTTACCCGGGCAGCCCTGGAAACTTTGTATACCTGGGGAGATCTTGTTATCCACAGCCGAATTCGGACCAGGCGGGTATACGACTTGGCGGCCAGACATATGCCTGCAGAGATATTGAATGCCCCTGACCCCAATCCAACAGACCAAGAATATTTTCAGTGGCATGTAAAGCGGCGGATTGGCGCCGTGGGGATAATGTGGAACAGGGCCAGTGACGCCTGGCTGGCCATCAGGGGACTAAAGACTCCCCAGCGCAATGCCGCTTTTGTTGCTTTGGAAGATATCGGGGAGATAATCCCGATTGAAGTAGAGGACCTTGGGTATCCGGCCTATATCCCCAAGGAACAGCTGCCTTTGTTGGAGCAGGTACTGGCAGGGAAAAATACAAAGCCCAGAGCGGCGTTTATTGCTCCTCTGGACAATTTGCTCTGGGACCGCAAGCTGATTGCCGCCCTCTTTGGGTTTGCATATACCTGGGAAGTATACAAACCGGCGGCCCAGCGGGAATACGGATACTACGTCCTGCCGGTTCTTTATGGGGACAGATTCGTCGCCCGCTTTGAACCCCGTTTGGACAAAAAGACGGGGATTTTAGAAATCCTCAACTGGTGGTGGGAGCCGGGGGTTAAACTCGCTGAATCCATGCAACGGAGCCTGATTCGCTGTCTCGAGGAATTCATGTCTTATTTGGGCGCAACTGGCCTGCAGATGAGCAACTGCGAGGGAGCCGACTGGCTAAGCGAGTTTTGATGGGTATGCCTTTGCTCTTATTGCCGAGTTCTTTATTGAAATTGTCGAGATAGAGGAAAGAAGATTATTTTACTGCATTTTAATGCTATCTTTGGGGGTGAAGGAGGCATTAGAATGAATAAGCTTTTAATCTTTTTGTTTATGGCGGTCCTTTTTTTGCCGCTGCAAGCCTTGGCAGCCAATGTTGCTAATGAAAATGTCCAGCCCGCTAATTTTGCTGCGGGAGAGGAAGTATCTATTCGCTTTGAGCTGAGGGAATCACCTGCTAATGTATCCATCGATATTTCCCAAGATGATCCCGTGCTTCACACTATCCCCTGCGGACTGTTGGGGCTGGGGACCCACACAGTGACTTGGGACGGCAAAGATGCCCAGGGGAATCCCTTGCCCCCGGGCGAGTACATCATGGATATCATTGGTGACACCTATGAATTCCAGCTTGAAACCAGTCAGGTATGGTCTCATTTCTGCGTTCCCCACGGCATTGTCTTCGATACTGAGACCTGCTATTTTGCCACAAATGCTGACTTTAATAATGTCATCACCTTTTTTACCGACAGTGAGGAGTGTGGGGAAATATATGGCGGAACCAGTCCCGGCAGCGCCCTAGGCGAATTTAATACCCCAAGAGGGATAACAATCGTTAAAGACAGGGATGGAAACCGATATCTCGTGGTCGCCGACAGCCTTAATCACCGAATCCAGATTATTGTTCTTGCGGTCAATGGCGGCACAGATTATTATGCGTTTGGCAGTGAGGGTTCAGGCGCATTCCAGTTTCAAAAGCCTTATGATGTAGCAGTCAGCCCTTGGGATGAAGACCTGAACGGCTGTTATCTCTATGTCCTGGACACCGGCAACTGCAGGGTTCAGCAATTTGAAGCAACTTTCCGGGGAGCAGGCGCGCCGCACCTTGATTTAGTGAGGGAATGGGGGCAAAAGGGCTCAGGCGACATGGATTTGTATGTGCCTGAGGGAATTGCCGTGGGCCCTGACGGCAGTGTGTATGTGGCTGATACCGGCAATCATCGGCTTATAAAATATGATTGCAATGGCAACTTTCTTGCCAAAACCGGCGCCAAGGGGTCACAATTAGGTCAATTCTCCCGGCCAACTGATATTGCCGTAAGCAATAACGGCCTGGTCTTCGTGGCCGACAAACTCAACAAGCGCGTGCAGTATTTTACCGAGTCCCTGGATGTAATGAAGGCCTGGGAAACCAAGCTCCCCCCAGATATGACCGTAATCGAGCCGGTATCTGTTGCAGCAACCGGCCAGGGCAAGGTATTTATCACCAGAGCGGATAATGCTGCCTTCTACCCTGCAGTGCTGGGATATAAAGCCGAGAGAGCTTTTGACTTCCGGACAATACCCTTCACCATTACGGGCTCCTCCGGCAGCGAAGAACCAGTACCCGGCACTGATGAGCCGGCTCCTGGTAAGGAAGGACCTGAGGAGCCAGGCGACAATAGCCCTGTGCCCGCAGCTGGCTGCAGGCGGGGGGGCAGCGGCATGCTTTTTTCTGTTGTCTGCTGCAGCTTGTTTTTGCCGCGCAGGAAGAATTCTCCGCTGGCCTAAATTGTTAGAGCAGTAGGTACTGAATTGAATCAGCGGGACAGATTTCCCCTTGGAAATCTGTCCCGCTGTCACTGATTACTCTTCTTCCAGTTCCATGACCCGCATGTATTCGTCAAAAACTTCGTCCAATAAATCTTCATCCTCGACAGTGAGGTACTCTTCTTCACCTTCTTCATTCTGTACAAGTTCCAGAATGATTACTTCGCCTTCTTCATCATCTTGGTCCAGAGGATACAGCACCACAAAATTCATGTCTTTGTAATTGACGGTATCCAGGTAATCGCATTCCAGTTCATTGCCCTGATCGTCAGTCAGCACAATGATATTTTCATTGTCAGTCATAATAATGCTCCTTTTCCTCTATTTTTAGCTTAGGACTGCTAATTAGTATACTACCCAATCAGGCGACAAA
>DHSM01000029.1 GCA_002408465.1 Firmicutes bacterium UBA5286
CCCTTTGTGTAGTCCTGAATTTTAGTTATTTCAGGTGTCTACTCAAAGGGGAGCATATCAAACCCCCGAGGCTTTTTATAAAAACTCAAGCAGTATTAGACCCGCTTAACGGTTATTTTCTCACTATCAGCTTAAACCAGTTTTCATGGGTTTCAGTATGCTCAACAATTAGCTCATTAGATTCCGCTATTTCCAGGTAATCATCCAGGTTGTGGTCCTGGCTTTTCCAGGGCACTCCGTAGCTGGTTGAGATTGTACTGCCGCCGGGCAGGGCAATTTCCATGGGAACCACGAATACTGCTGGATCGTCAGGTTCTTTTGGGGGAATTACTGCTTCCCAGAAGATCATATTCTTACTGGGCTTGAGGACCCGTTTGGCTTCAGCAATAACCTGTCCCCGATCCCTCTTGGGAACATACATCATGGAAAAAAAGCATGTGACAATGTCAAAACTATCGCCAAGAAACAGCAAATTCCGTGCATCCATTACTACTTTCAGCGCACTGTTTCTGGTCTCTTCAAGTTCCTTCAGGTTGATATCAATTGCTACCACTCTTTCCCCGGAAATTTTGCCAACTACTCCTTCTCCGCCGCCGCCCAAGTCAAGAATTAGGCCGGGAAAGCTTTCCTGCTGCATGTCAATATGCTGAACAGGCAGCCTAAATTCTTTTGCTTGTTCCAAGGTAGTGCCTCCTTTCCGATTAGTTTTTGACGGTTTGGTTTTCCGAGTTCTCTCTCTGTTGCAAGAGTGCAAACATCAAAAAGATTACTGGATTAGCTAAGTACAGGTTCTTCTTACAGATCAGATATACCACACCGTACGACAAGCCACAGAGACAAGACAGCATCCCTACCAGCAAATTTCCCTTGGTAATAACATGAGCTAAGCCCCAACAAGCATGCCTTTAAACCACAACTCTCCAGCTTTTTGCCCGAAAACAATGATTAACGCAAAAAGCCCTGTTTCCACCAAGCAGTAAAATATATTGAAGGATGAATTTCAGCCAGCCATTGTACATCAACTCTTTCACTATATAAATCCCATGCCAGTTCATGACGCTGACGACAATGGAAACAGTCAACAGCGCCAGGCAAATAATCAACCAATCTGCCAATGCTGTCCGTAATGTAATATTCGCCAAACTCTACTATATTTTAGCATAAAAACCCAAAAATGTGTCAGTACTTATTTGATTTTCCGTCAGGGATCCTCAACATAGCAATATTACGCATTTACGCTCTTGCTAAACTATAATATATTATACTAGGTTAAGCATGCGCTGAGTTTATTGTCTTTACCTAAGAGTTCTTAGAACATTGAGAGGAAGTGCTAAGCTTGCATAAAAAGAGCATAGCAGTATTGGTTTTATTGATGGCGGGTCTATTATTCTTGACAGCTTGCACCTCAAACCTGCGCGGTCTCGCCAAGAACATTCTTGGCCGGGACATCTTGGGGCCCTCTGAGGACAATCCGGAAGGACCCGGCGAAGATAATCAGCTGGATCCCGGCGGCGGAGGCCCCGCCACACCCGGGGATGATGACAACGTCGGCGATGAAGGTGACGAAAACGATTCCAGTGAAAATCCCCAGGAAGACGATGACGACGGGGATGGGGGAACCTGGACCATTCTGGTGGACGATGGCTTTGAAGGAGAACTGAAGACTCCCGATGGATTTTCCTATTTAGTATACTTTCATGTAGGCCTATTTGCTGAGAAAGAAGGCGGCACATCTCCCCGGGGCATCTACCAGGGCAATATTGAGATAACAACCGAGATCAATGAGGAATCCTTTATTGCCGCTATGAATTCTTTGGGCGGCGAACCCATAACCGGTATGGAATCTAATATCAGTATCGAGACTGCTGAGGTTACTTTTTCGGTGGTAGAGTACGATGCCAACTCCATGATTGATGCCAACGCTCAGTTTTCCAGCGGCGACACTCCTCCCATGATTGCCCATCTGATGCCGCCTCAGGGCATGGTCATTTCCTCCTTCTCGCCTGTAGTCACCCAATCCATAGTCATTAGGGCGGGAGAAGGGTCCGGGAGCACCAATGTTGGCGGCGCAGGGGAAGTCCCCTTCCTGATAGATATCAGCTCCGAAGGCCGAGTCAAGCTTTACCTGCCCAGATTGCTACAAATGATGAACCGGAACACCTTTAGCGGCAGACTGGAACGTCCGGAATAATCAAGCAAAACTAAAGTGGTTGCTTTTTGAGGCAGCCACTTTTAATTATATGAAAATGATAAACGAGGAAAGAGTAGATACCAAGCTCAACGGCCTATTCCCGGACTATACTTAAGCAGTGCCGCAGATGCTTCTTGTTTCGGCATGGCAATATTATATAATAAATATAACCTCCCCAAAACTTGGGAGTTGCCTAAGACTCAGATGAAACAGGAGGTATTCCGCCATGCCCTTTACTATCGTCCGCAATGACATCACAAAAATGCGGGTTGACGCAATTGTCAATGCTGCAAACGCATCGCTCCAGATGGGAGGTGGAGTGTGCGGCGCCATTTTTAAAGCTGCCGGCGCAGATAAGCTGCAAACTGAGTGTAATGCTATAGGCGGCTGTGAAACGGGACAGGCAGTTATTACCCCCGGGCACAACCTGCCCGCAAAATATATTATCCACACCCCTGGCCCGGTGTGGCAAGGTGGCCGGCAGGGTGAGGAGACGCTGTTGCGGGGCTGCTATATTAATTCGCTTATGCTGGCAGAGCAGCATGGCTGTGACTCAGTTGCTTTCCCCTTGATCTCTTCAGGCATATATGGTTACCCGAAAAAGGAAGCCTTGCGCGTGGCTGTTGCTGCCATCCAAGACTTCCTGCGCCACAGCGACATGGCAATTTTCCTGGTTGTATTCGGCAAGGCGGCGGTTGAAATCAGCGAGCAATTGCTTGGAGCGGTCGAGGCATACATTGATGAGCATTACGTTGCTGAACATACGGATAAGCGCCGCAAACTCCTGACTAATGAATCCTCGCTGATGTTCGAGGATGCCACCTTCCAAAAGGTGTCCACGCCGATTATGGAGGCGCCTATGGCCGGCCTTGATGCATTAGTCGGCCACCTGGACGAGCCCTTTTCCCAGACACTGCTCCGGCTGATTGACGCGAAGGGCAGAACAGATGTTGAGGTCTATAAAAGCGCCAACATCGACCGCAAGCTGTTCTCCAAAATTCGGAGCAACAAAGCCTATATGCCCAGCAAGAAAACTGCTGTCGCCCTGGCCATCGCCTTGGAGTTGAATCTTGCTGAAACCAGGGACTTGCTGGCCCGGGCAGGCTATGCCCTGTCACCCAGTCAAAAGTTCGATGTGATTATCGAATACTTTATCACGATTGGTAAGTACGACATCTACGAGATTAATGAAGTGCTATTCCATTATGACCAGCCTTTGCTGGGTTCATGAGGCGCCAAAAGCAAGATACATGTTGGCTTTTGTCGCTCTGCAAGCGACCTCTCTGCTTTAGTGCCGTGGTATCCTCTATTCAGACTAAATATGAATGGAGGATTTCTTATGAAGAAAAACCTGACGGAACTGGTGTTTATCCTGGACAAAAGCGGTTCAATGAGCGGGCTGGAGCAGGATACAATCGGCGGATACAACGCTATGCTTGAAAAGCAAAAAGCCCTTGATGGTGAAGCACTTATTACAACGGTTCTATTTGATAACAACTATGAACTGCTTCATGACCGCATTGACCTTCGGGCAGTGTCGCCTATTACCGAAAAGGAATACTTTGTGGGAGGCACAACGGCTTTGCTTGATGCCATCGGCAGGACGATTAACAAGATCGGCAATGCTCAGAAGCAGACATCCGAGGAATACCGAGCCGACAAAGTGCTGTTTGTTATTACCACCGACGGCATGGAGAATGCCAGTCGGGAATATGACTACAATAAAATCAAGGGGATGGTCGAAAGGCAAAAAAACAAGTACGGCTGGGAGTTTATCTTCCTGGGAGCGAACATAGATGCAGTTGACGTAGCCGGACGTTTCGGCATCGCTCCTGACCGGGCGCAGAACTACCATGGGGATAGTGAAGGTACAAGCCTGAATTTTAAGGTTACGGCCCAAGCCATAGCTTCTTACCGGGAGAGCGGCATACTAGCAGACAACTGGGGCGATGAGATTAAGGAAGATTTCCTGCGCCGCGGCGGCAAGGGTAAGGACAAATCTAAAAAATAACGATTTCCCTTGTCACCACGCGCCTAAAACTAAAAGGGATGCAGGGAACGGAAAAAGCACTCACTTGTGTGGGTGCTTTGTATTTCAGGAATCCTGGTCACCTTCCGGGTTGAGGATATACCGAACAGATTTAAGTGCTTTTATAATAGTCCGTTATTATATTTACGTTGTGCCTGGATAATCATAACAATTCCCCAGATAAAGCCAATAACAAAAAATAACCAACCATAACCTGTCTGAGTCGCAAATTCAACTATACCTGTCAACATTATTCCAATCCCCATCAGGATAATTGCTTTGCCCATTTTTTCAGTATAAGGCTTTTTATCCTTTTCAGAAACCTTTGTATAATGATATCGGTGTATGAGTGTAATTTGTTCATTCTTCCATATGCGCAAACCTAGAAATAAGAATACCGAGCCAACAATTAACATTAAAATTAACACAAACAGAAACACAAATTTCCCTCCTCACAAACCTTTCCAATATTAATATCAATGACTAAATGATTTGTCAACTTTGCAACCCCAAATCCAGCTGCTCTCGGTCTTTCCTGCCTATGGGATTCAGGTCATTCCCGCAGTTTTCGGCAATACAAAAGCACCCATATAACCCTTTGTAGGGTTGATTAGTTCCATTTTTCATGGGCGCTAATCTGCCTGGATATTTGCTGTTGAAGGGAAAACTGGTCTATAATTAAATCGGCGTAGTTGGTTAAAAAAGGGAGGTATTTATATGCCAATTGAGTATAAACCCTTGAAAATTGCCCATCTGCCAACTCCCTTGGAGGGGGCCGACCGGTTGGCAGATGCTCTGGGCGGTACAAGGATATTTATCAAGCGGGACGACGCCACCGGTCTGGCGGGAGGCGGCAATAAAGCCCGCAAATTGGAGTATCTGGCGGCGGAGGCCCTGGCCCGGGGAGCTAATTGCCTTGTTACTGTGGGCGGTCCTCAGTCCAACCACGCCCGCATGACCGCCGCTGTGGCCGCCGGCCTGGGCCTTAAGTGCCGCCTGTATTTGCAAGGCCAGCGCCCCCGGGGATTAAGGGGCAACCTGCTTTTGGACCGCTTGCTGGGGGCTGAACTGATTTTCTGCGGCGCATGCAATTACAAGGAAATCTACAAGCAAATTGAACAAGATGGGGCAGATTTGCTGAAGCAGGGCATTAAGATTTACTTTATCCCCCTGGGTGGTTCAAATCCCTTGGGTTCTTTGGGCTATGTCCGGGCTATGACCGAAGAACTGGTCCCTCAGTGTAAGCAACTGGGCATTAAACCCCAGGCAATTATCACCGCTGCCGGTTCCGGCGGCACCATGGCGGGAATTATGCTGGGTCTGGCTATCGCCGGCTGGGATGTGCCTGTATGGGGATACAGTGTCAGTGCCCCGGCTGAGCATGTGCAGAAAGAAGTTGCCGCCATCTTCAACGGGGCCGGCGAGCTCTTGGGGGAATCTTATCGTATTAGCCCTGGCCAGGTGCAGATTGATGCCAGCCAGATTGGCCAGGGATACGGCATCGCCACCCCCGGCGCCCTTGAAGCCTTGCAGCTCTTTGCCCGCAATCAGGGATTGTTGCTGGACTCGGTTTATACCGCCAAAGCTGCCGCAGGCATGATTGCTGCCATCCGCAGGGGCCAGTGGAAAGAAGGACCTGTCATCTTTATTCATACCGGCGGCTGGCCGGCGCTCTTCGCCAAGGATGATGTTGAATCCTGGCTGCTTAAGGAAGAATAATCTTGGGTAACACAGGCATACACTTCAAGAAATGGACCCGGGAAGAAGCTATAGAATATCTTTGGAAAACCGACAGCCCCCAGGGCTGTCTTTTTGTATGGAACAGCCGGGGTCTCTCGGCTTATGTCTTTCTAATCCAGTTACATAAACAATTTGTTCACTGCTATCGCCAATCCGGGAAAGATGCAGGATGAGGCCGTTTCCTCTTGTCTATAGGTCTTGGTGTCCACGACTTCCCGGTCCCTAAACTGGTAGACAGTTACTTCTTTGTTCAGGGGATTGACAACCCAGTATTCCTGGACCCCACATTCCAGGTATAAGTCCAGCTTCTTTACAAGATCTTTGCTGCGGGTAGACTCCGAGATGATTTCTGCAACTAAGGCAGGAACGCCCTTGTAATAGCCGTCCTTACCCAATTTCTCCTCCAGGTCACAGATGACCATGAGATCGGGTTGGACTACGTTGATATTATCTGGATTTCTCGCCAAGATAATATCATTGGGGGCAGTAAAGACCATACATTTCTTCCCTTTAGACCAGGGGTAAAATTGAGCAAGCATTTCCGTTACACAGTACTGATGAACTATTTTGGGTGAGGTAAGAAGGTACACTTCCCCATCGATAAGTTCATATCTCTCTTCGCTATTCCGGGTCATTTTCTGAAATTCCTGATAGGTCACGGACCCAGGTGCAGGATAAGCCTGGGCTCCTTCCTTGGCTGTGTCAGCCTGAAGGCCGATTAGTTTAGCAATGGGAATGCCATTTCGGGTCACCGTTATGTCCTCCCGGGCAGCCAGGATGAGATACTTGCCGAAGTTATTCTGGAGTTCGGTGGAATTTACTATCATTGTGGGCCTCCTCTTAGCTAATATGGATAATCTACCTAAGAGGATTGTATTAGATTTTAAGTAACACTGTCAAGGTGTTCAGAGTTTTACCCTCGCTGCTTACACATACAAAAAGACCGGCCAAGCTTAAATAACTTGGCCGGTTCTATGTCTCTATTATTTAGTTAACTTAGACTCGGGCAAAAACAGACTTGTCACAAAGGCAGTTGCCGCAGCAATGATGAGAACCAGCATGGCCCGCTGAAAGCCTGCCTGGCCGTAAAAGCGCACTCCCTCTGCCATGGCGCCGTCCCAACGGGCATCCAGGCGCCAGCCGATGATGAGATTGAGCAAAGCTGTGGCCAAAAAGCCTGCCACATTGATAAATCCCGTCGCCGTCCCAGACAGCGCCGGATGGTTGCTCTCCTTAACCTGAGTAAAACAGAGGGTAAAGACAATGCCCAGGAATCCGGCAATGAAATACAGTGGGGCCAACACCCAGACAGGAGGCATTGCCCGGGCAATTATCAGGACATAAACCCAAAACAGGGTAAGAGCGCCGCTGCCAATGACGATCAGTTTTTTCTTGGAACCCAGCTTGTCCGCTAGGATGCCAACCACAGGCGAGCCCAGCAAAATCCCCAGATTGAGGAGCAGGACATAGTTGGAGGCCTGAGTTTTAGTAAAGCCGTATACCTGTACGAGGTAGGGCACTCCCCAGAGGCCGGAGAAGGACATGATGCCGCCCATGAGGCCGGCGAGGATAATGGCATTAAGCCAGGTCCCCGGCACCGATGCGACTTTTTCTATGCTCTCTGCCAGGCCAAACTGGGGCTTGCCGTTTCCGCCTTCTCCTAAACGGGTATAGCCCACATTCTCCGGGGCATCAAGGATAAAAAACCAGATTGCCGCTACCAATGCCAGGGAAATGATGCCGATGGCTATAAATGATTGCTGCCAGCCAATGGCCAGAACAAGCAGGGCCAACGGGGTGGTGGCCAGTATCCCGCCGAAATTGCCTGCGAGGCTGGTTATGCCCGTCATTGTTGCAAACCTTTCCTTGGGAAACCACACAGCCTGGACCTTGAGCAGGGAGATAAAGACCACAGATACCCCTAAGCCTACCAGGAGCCGGGCAATATATGCCACCATAACCCCTGGGGCCAGGCCAAAGAGCACCGAGCCCGCTCCCGCCAGCAGCATGCCCAGTGTCACCGTCCTGCGGGGGCCGAAAAAGTCGCTGAGCAAACCTGAGGGCAGCTGCATCAGGGCATAGGCGTAAAAATACATCGAGCTCAGGTTGCTGATCTGCGTCCCCGTCAGCCCCATATCCCGGGAGAGATTGTCGGCAACCACGGCAGTTGAGTAGCGGTGGAAAAATACCACCAGAAAAGCGGCAACCAGGATGCCCCAGTTCCGCCATTTATAATAATCATAAGAACGCTGCATAAAAAAAGACCCCTCCTTTTCTGAATTAATCTTATCAGATTTGTCCGGTGTTTTCACCAGCTTTCTTTGCACTCCTGCATGGGGGCAGAGCATTAGAAGGAGCCGACCGCACAGGTCCGAGCTAGGGGGGAGTGGTCAGTCAAGACTATAGATTTGCCCCCATTAATGAAGTATACTTATATTTGGCAGGTTATTTCTACAAAAAAACCTTCCTAATATAGTTTTCTTTTGTCTGCCGATTTTCTGGAAAACGCAGGTGGACAAGCTTGAGGGCAATTATCTAGCCCTTGTTATTTAATCAAGACAAAGAAGGTGTCATATGGGCAGCCTATCTCACTCTGAAATAAGCCATAATATCAAATACAATACGCTTAATGGCATCTTTGCCACCATGGGCATGAACCTGGTCACGCCTTTTATCAGCGTATGGGCAATGGGGCTGGGCGCCACCAACCTGCAAATCGGCCTGATCTCATCGCTGCCGCCGGCGGTTGGCCTGGTAGCCATGCTGCCAGGGGCCTTTTTTGTTGACCGCTTTACTGCCAAACGCAGTATTACCGGGGCTTTTATTTTTTTCAACAGGCTGTTCTATGTCCTCTTGGCCCTGACGCCGATACTCCCCGCCCATCAGGTGTGGTTTTTGGTAATCATGAATGGTTTAATGAACTTCCCCGGTTCAATTTCCAACGTGGCCTGGCAATCCTTTATTGCCGGGGCAATTCCCGCCCAGGAAAGGGCCCGTGCTTTTGCTCAGCGCAACAGGCTGACCCACTTGTTCGGGATTGCCGTCACCTTTTTAGCGGGACAGATTTTCCGGGTTGTGCCTGTGGCTAGGCACAGCACCTTGTATCAGATCTTTTTTGTCACCGCCTTTGCTTTTGCCCTGGCAGAAGTCTGGTCTCATATGCAAATGCGGGAAATTGTTTCCGAAGTAGCTGCGGGCAAGACAAAACTCAGTACCCGCCAGACCTTTAAGGCAATTCTCTCGGCACGGCCTTTCCTCAACTTTTGCGCCTGCTCTCTGGTATTTCACTTTGGCTGGCAGATGGGTTGGCCTCTTTTCAGCATATTTCAGGTGAGAAACCTGGGGGCCAACGAAACCTGGGTCTCGATAATCAGTGTAGTAAGCGGCGCCGGCTCCTTTATTTCCTTCGGTTTTTGGCGGCGCTTAATTGAAAAGCGGGGCAATCATGTGGCCCTGGCTGTGGCTGCAATGGGAATATCCTCCACACCATTTTTCTATTCCATATCCTCATCCCTGTACCATCTGATCCTGGCCAATGCCTTGGTGGGGATGGCTGTGGCCGGGATAAACCTCACCTTGTTCAACAGCCTGCTGGATGCAGTGCCCGAGCAAAGCCGGACCATTTATATTGCCGCCTATACCATGCTAATCAACATCTCTGCGGTAATCGCGCCTATGGTGGGAATTGCGATTCTGGACAAATGGAACATCATCGCCGCCCTGCTGGTGGCAGGGGCTGTGCGTCTCCTGGGCACCTGCACCTTTTTCCTCCGCAGCAGGAAAATCTCAAAAGTGCCTGGCCAAGAAGCTGCTGCCTAGATTTTCGTAAATACCGGCTCGACAGACTAAGAGGATACTAGGAATCGGGAGGGCAATTTCTTACAATAAAGGAGGAGTTCCCATGCACAGTCCCTTCGTCGCTGTAGAGAGGTTGGAGATAGCTGGCATTCCTACTCTCAAGCTGACTCCCAAAGGCATTGCCGGGAAGCTGCCCACACTAATTTACTACCATGGCTGGACTTCCAATAAGGACAACCAAATCTTCCGGCTCTTGGCCTTTGTCACTTTTGGGATGCAGGTCTTTGCTCCCGATGCCATACACCACGGGGAAAGGGGGACCATAGACTACTCTGCACCCGGTCTGGAGCAGTATTTCTGGGAGACAATTATTCAGAATGTCCAGGAGTCTTCCTTAATTGTCGATACCATAGTAGCCAAGTATCAAGCGGATTCGGCCCGAATGGGGGTCATGGGCCATTCTATGGGCGGGTTTACTGCCGCCGGTGTCTTTGCCACCAACCCCCATCTAAAGGCCTTGGTTGCTTTCAACGGGTCCTGTGCCTGGCTGCAGATGGAGGAGTTCCTGGAGAAAGGCCCAGACCCTGCAGCTCTCAAAAAGCGCTTGGCTCAGTATGATTTGCTGAACAATAAGGATTGCCTGAGGCAGAGGCCGGTGCTGATGCTCAACGGTGGCAGCGATACTACGGTGCCCGTGGACAGCCAACGCTGGTTCTATGAGCAAGTGGCCCCGCTGTACCAAGACTGTCCTGAGCGGCTGCAGCTCCAGGAATTCCCCGGAGTCGGCCATTTCATCGAAGTGTATATGTTGGAGCGGGCAGTTGCCTGGTTTAAAGAATACCTGTAGGGGCACCCGTCATTACAAGTGTATAGGTAGTGGCGTCCGTCATTCCGTGGTACATAATGGGTTATGTTGTCCCCGCGCACGAATTTTGACGTTGAAACCCTCGCCCCAATGGCGTTGCGGTTTGACCATCATCACGCCACTCTGGCGTGAGAAATAACCTATAACAGCCACCCCATGATGTCAGCAATAAACACTGTTAATAGTAAATAACCGGCTCGACTGATTAAGTCTGGCCGGTTTTTAGCTGGTGCCGTCCTGGTCCCAGCTAAATCCTGACCTAAGACAAGTAGGGGGGCCGTCCTGGCCCCCGGCAAAAAAAACAACTATAGACTGGGTAGATATGCAGGATTTGGAAGAGTGCAAGTAGAATATTTTACGGTTAGTGGCTGTTTTATTCAAAAATTAAATTAAAAAGGGGGAATATCAATGCTATGTCCAAAATGCGGGTCAAATAACAATGAAGGAGCAGCTTTCTGCTCCTCCTGCGGTTCAAATCTCAGAGAAAGTGTACAGCCAAACTATTACAAGGAGAATAATTACAATTCAAGCTACAATAACAGAGGAAATGTTCCGAACTATCTTGTTGAGTCAATTTTGGCAACTATTTTTTGCTGTCTCCCATTTGGAATACCTGCTATTGTCTTTTCAAGCCAGGTAGATTCATTGCTAAGAGCAGGGGACTATGAAGGAGCACTCGAAGCATCAAGAAAGGCTAAAACCTGGTGCTGGGTAGCCTTTGGCTGTGGAGTTGCTGTAGGAGTTATTTATTTTATAGTTTTCCTGTTAAGGGCAGCAGCTGCGGCTTAATCTATGTGGATAATGTATCGGGAAAAGCATAAAATCCGAAGGATTGCAGTTTTTCTTATAATTGTATCCTGTGCTTTAGTCTATTATTATACCCATGACCCCGCAGTAAGTCCTTATCCACCATGTCCATTTTATTATATTACCGGTCTTTACTGTCCAGGATGTGGTTCCTCAAGGGCGCTTCATCAGCTGCTGCATGGCAATTTTTTAAAGGCTTTAGACTTAAACCCTCTTATGGTTATATCAATACCCTTTATTTTATATCTTCTTATATCAACAGCAGATATACGTATTAGAGGGAGAAGGATTTTTAAGAGAATCCTTTTCAAAAAAGGGTTTTATACTATGCTATTATCCATAATAATTGTTTACTGGGTGATAAGAAACATACCCTTCTATCCATTTAATATACTTGCGCCATAAGGGATTGCTATGCAGTTGGCACTAGCATGTAGGGGGGCCGTCCTGGCCCCCAGCAAATTAACTATAGGACAATATCCAAAGTGCCTGGCCAGGAACTGGCTGCCTAGAGAATCGAAATAACCGGCTCGACTAATAGTTTGGCCGGGTTTTTGTTTTGGGTGGCGCTTGAGAGCCCGGCCACAAACAAGTGCGCGTTTTGCAAATTCTTCTCGTTTCATCTTTACAGTCTCCTCTTTCCAGGGCATCGCGTCATCCTCTTCCCGACTTTTTGCCCTTATTGTACTGGAAAACTGTAAACGATGTTGTCGTACAATCTGTAAACTATGTTACTACACTAAACAGTCCTGGCCCCCGTGAACTGCTCCCTGTCAAGTAG
>DHSM01000024.1 GCA_002408465.1 Firmicutes bacterium UBA5286
ACGGTCCTCCAATTTGTCGTCCCCGGATTCCTTGTTTACAATGGATTAATTAGGTATAATTGTATGCGGTAAACGGTTATCTTCTCGAAAGGAGTTGATGTGTTATGAAAGACGAGCTTACTATGGTGGTTGTCGGTTAACTTCATACAAGGGTAGGGGCTCCTTTCCCTGCCCCATCAACAAGAGTAAATCCCTGCAAATTTTACCCACAGGGCTTCTCCTGTGGGTTTTTGTGCGCATTTCTCAGGGGTACTCGAGCTAATTTTGAGGAGGAATTGACCATACTAAAATTCGGCTGGAATGAAATCAGGAGCAGGCAGTTTGAACCTTACGCCAAACAGGGGCTTATTCCTGCCCGTGTTACAGCTGTCTTCTCCTGGCAGTATGAAATAATATCGTCTCTGGGCAAGGGCAGTGGAGAAATGACCGGCAAGCTCCGTTATGACGCTTTATATGCAGCTAAGCGCCCCGCCGTGGGAGACTGGGTGGCGGCAAGACCAATCAATGACTCACACTGCCTGATCCATGCGGTTCTGCCCAGGACCAGCTGTCTCCAGCGCCAAAAAGTGGACGGTGATGTGGAGGCGCAGGTAGTGGCCAGCAATGTCGACGTGTGTTTTATTGTCCAGGCCCTGCAGGGGGATTTTAACCTTCCTCGTTTGGACCGGTATATTGCCTTTGCCGCCAGTGCCCAGGTGGCCCCGGTGATAGTGCTCACTAAGGCCGATCTGGTCGACGAGGCCGAAGAGCTGAGGGCACAGGTGCGCATGACCCACCCGGATATACCGGTGTTCATGGTATCCGCGGTTACGGGAACAGGAATCGAGGAAGTCCAGGAACAGCTTGAACCTTATAAGACTTATGCTGCCGTAGGCAGCTCAGGGGTGGGAAAATCCACTCTTCTCAATGTCTTGTCCGGCACTGAATTGATGAAGACTGCCCAGGTCCGAGAAGATGACATGCGGGGGCGCCATACCACTACCCACCGTCAGATGTTTTGCCTGCCCAATGGTTCATTGTACATTGACACTCCGGGAATCCGGGAGTTGGCTTTGTTTGAGCATGACGGCTTGGGCGGTTCTTTTAGGGATGTTGAGGGACTGGCCCGACAATGTAAATTCAGGGACTGTCAGCATATGAATGAACCGGGCTGCGCCGTGCAGAGAGCAATTAAGGCCGGTGAATTAGATGAAAAGCGCTTGGCCAGCTTTGCTAAGATGAAACGAGAAGAAGGCGCTTGCCAGAGCAAGCAAATCCTGCTTACTAAGAAAGTGTCCAAAGCCAAGATCAAGCGCAGCACAGTCCATTACAAGGACTATGTGCGCGGCGGCGGTAAGAAGTCCTGGAAGTTAGAGTAAAGAGTATATACCTGGTCAGGTAGCGGAGAGCGTGAGGGGCGGTCCTCCAATTTGCTCAGTTTGGCAAATTGGAGGACCGTCCCCGAATTTGTCGGATGACAAATGTCATGCCAGAATGTTATTTTCGGCACTGTTACTTGTTTGGGCCTCGGGTTAAAATGGAACCACATTTGAATTCTTGTGAGGAGGATACCGATGCTAGTAGAAACTAAAAATCTGGTCAAACGCTACGGCGATGTGCTGGCAGTAGATAATGTCAATTTGCAAATCGCTGAGGGTGAGATCTTTGGCCTCCTGGGTCCCAACGGCGCGGGAAAAACTACCATCATCAACATGCTCATTGGCTTGACCAAGGTCGATGGCGGTGAAATCGCTATCTTTGGCAAAAAGGTCAACGGCAACAGGGAGGATGTCTCCAGCCACATTGGCATTGTCCCCCAGGAATTGGCGATTTACAACGATCTGACTGCGGCGGAAAACCTGGCCTTTTTCGGCAAGCTGTATGGGATCAAGGGCAAGCTGCTTCAGGAACGGGTCACTGAGGCTCTGGAATTTACCGGACTCTCTGACAAGCGCAAAATCCTGCCCAAGAAATTTTCCGGTGGCATGAAGCGGCGGCTAAACATAGCCTGCGCTATTGTGCACCAGCCTAAACTCATAATTATGGATGAGCCCACCGTGGGCATTGATCCCCAATCCCGCAATCACATCCTCAGTTCTGTTCAGGAACTCCATAGTCAGGGTTCCACCATCATCTACACATCTCACTACATGGAGGAAGTGGAAGAGCTCTGCACCCGGGTGGCTATCATGGATGAGGGCCGGATCATCGCCCAAGGCAACAAAGATGAATTGAAAGAACTGGTATCATTCGAGGACAGGATTGTGGTGGAAGTGTCCACTGTCAATTTTACCTTGGTAGATGAAATAAAGAGAATCGGCGGGGTTACCGATTGCTTTCTTGCCGAAAATATCCTGACCATTCATATGGCCAAGAACAGCCATATCATTGGCCGAGTGGTTGATGCCATTACTGGCGCCGGAACAGAGGTAGTAACTTTAAGCGCTGAAAAACCTACTTTGGAGAGTGTGTTTTTGACTCTGACCGGCAAGAAACTGAGAGACTAGGGGGGGAAGAAATGAGCCGCATACTTACAATCGCTAAATATATCATTCTTCAGCACCTGCGCAACTTAGGCATCACTTTAGGGCAGATGCTAATATTTCCCATAGTTGTGATTCTCATCTTAGGCATGGCCCTGAGTCCAGCCTTTGAAGAGCGGGAGCTGGACCCAACCCGTGTAGGTTATCTCAATGAAGATACCGGTGTCATGGGCGGCTTGGTAGATGATTTTCTTTCCCGGGGGGAGATCGCAGAGCTGTTAGAAGTTAAAGCCGTCCCTTCCCGCGAAAAGGGCTTGGAACTGCTTAAAGACGGTGAAATCTCTGCCTTGATTCATATCGAAGCTGACTACAGTGAGCAGGTGCTGGCAGGCAATAAGGCGGAGATCAAGCTGACCGGGCATCCCGGCCGGCAGCTGGGTGTCGCAATAGTTGAGACGATTATGGAGAGCTTTACTTATGGCGGCAACGCTACTTACGCCTTAGCAGCAATGGGTTCCCAGCTGGAATATGCCCCGGCCTTTGGCAGTATTGAGGAACATACAGTCTCTGCATCAGGTCTCAAGCCCAATGCCATGGGCTATTATGCGGTGACAATGCTGGTGATGATGGCTATGTATGGCGCCATCTACGCCGCCTATGACATGGGACAAAACTATATGGAGCCGGTGGGGCTAAGGGTGATGAGCACGCCGGTTCGCCCCTGGGAGCAGTATGCCGGCACCGTCCTGGCAAACCTGGTTACTGTCTACCTTCAGGCTTTGATAATTATCGCCTTTACCTATTTCGCTTTTGATGTATACTGGGGGCCAAATCTGCCTTTGATTCTGCTTATTGTCTTTGTCCATGTGACCCTTGCTGTGGGGCTTGGCACCATGGCCGTCATGCTTACTCGAGATATTGCCAGGGCTTCCGGCCTCCTCAATATCCTGGTTGTTGCCTTGACCTTCCTGGCCGGCGGTTATTTTGAGGTGAATCTGCCGGGGTCATTCCAATGGGGCCAGTACTTGTCGCCAAATTTCCTGGCCCAGACCGCCCTCTTTAATACTATCTATGGCGGCCCCCGGAACGAGACCTTGGTGATGCTGGCTGCAATGGCAGGAATTATTCTGGTGACTTTCACGGTGTCAATGCTTGCCCAGAGGAGGGTCGTGCAATGACAGTTTTTTCTTATACTTTGAAGCGGCTGTTGCGGAACAAATTAAACTTATTCATGATCTTGGTGTTGACTCCTTTTTTCATCGGGATTATTTTCAGCTTTGGCAGCTTCGAGAAAAACAGCATTACTGTCGGTCTGGTGGATCAGGACAATACGCCTTTGACGGAAATGCTGGCCCAGTCTCTGGAAGAAACCTCGCCAGTTTTTCGGCTGGAGGAAGGGGAGATACGCAGGGCTCTGGCCCGCAGCCAGGCAGATTATATCCTGGTCATCGCTCCTGGTTTCAGCCAGCAGCTCATTGCCGGCGAAGAGCCGAAGCTGCGGAGTTATAGCATTCAGGAGACTAATTTCGCCAGCAGAGTGCAGATAAAAGTTGAAGGGTTCTTGGGAGCCGCCAGGAGCCTGGCGGCAGCGGCAGAGGGAGATCAAACTGCTTTCTATCAGGGATTGGAAGAATACCAAAGGGGAAATTTTGTTCTCAAGTCCGCTGCTTTTCAGCAGCAAGAAAAAAGCATAGATGCCTCCCTGGCTGGGATGGGGATGCTGGCTATGCTGATGATGCTGCTTTCCTCTTTTACTACAATCAACCTGATTAAGGACCGGGTAAACCGCACTTTTTACAGGGTGATGGCTGCTCCGGTTCCTTTGAAAAACTATATGCTCCAAAATATCCTCTGTTTCTTTCTTGTCTTGCTCATCCAGATTGCGGTGATGTTTTTGGGGGTGCACTATGTTTTCGGCCTGTACTTGGGACCATCAGTGTTAAACTTGTACTTGGTTATGGCGGTGTTCGCCCTGCTCTGTGTGGCTATGGGAGTGGCCCTGTCAGCCCTGGCCCGCACCGTTCAGCAGGCGGGGACCATTGCTTCCCTGGTCATTACCCCTATGAGCATGCTGAGCGGTCTGTACTGGCCTCGTTCACTGATGCCGGAAATCCTTCAGATTATCGGCAAGTACCTGCCTCCAACCTGGTTGATTGCCGCGGTGGAAAAAGTAATGCTGGGGAAACCCCTAGCCAGCGCGAGCATGGAATTGGCAATTCTTTTGGGTTTTACTGCTGTGTTCTTCCTGCTGGGGACCTGGCGCCGGGCTGATATAGCCAAGTAAATCTTGGCAAAGGGCATTCCAGGGGATATAATGGAAAAAACAACTTATGAGGTATTGCCATGGGCTATCTACTGAAAGTAATTGCAATGATTCTGGTCGCAGTCCTCCAGGCAGCGGGCGGTACCGTCGCCCCCCTGGAGGTGCTGGGCCTTGTTGTGCTTGCAGCCCTGTGGGTAATTCAGGAAAAATATTGCAGACACCTGATCCTTATTGCCTTGGAATACGTATTGATCTTTGCCCTGGGGTTTATCAGTCCATTTATTCTAATTCTGTGCGGGGTGCTGGCCTTTGACCTGGCCGGCAGGGGCTTATACTGGCAGGTGCTGCTGTTGCTGCCGGCGGGGATTTATCACTTGGAGGGGGAGCGGCTGGGCGCCTATGCAGTTCTTTTGGCCCTGTGCGCTTCTAGCGGTTATCTTAGCCACATCCTGTCGGTTCGGAAAGAATCTTTCCGTGTGGTCTACGACCGGGAAAGGAGAAATCGCTATGCCCTGGAGGAGGCCAGAGCCCAGTTGCTGGCTTCGACTCGAGAAGCCGCTAGGTTGGCCGAAATTCAGGAGCGCAACCGCATTGCCCGGGAAATCCACGATCACCTGGGCCACAGACTTGCAGGGATTCTTCTTCAGCTCCAGGCTGCAGTGAAAGCCTTGGACCGGGATGAGGAAAAGGCCAGGGAGCTTTTCAAAAAATCGGTGACAGGCTTGGCTCAATCTCTGGATTTGCTCCGGGACACTGTGTACAATATTCGGCCCCGCGATCAATTGGGAGTGGAGTATTTTCAGCAAATTATCGATGATTTCCAGTTCTGTCCCGTGAAATTCTCCCCCAGGGGGGATATCGCCAGCCTGACTGCTGCCCAAACCGAAACCCTGGCCAGCATTGTCAAGGAGGCGTTGACCAATGCCTCACGGCACTCCCGGGCCACCCAAGTGGAGGTGCAGCTAGAAGTCCGGGAAAAAATCGTGCGCCTATATTTCCGCGATAACGGGGTTGGCAGCGCCAAGATTCATGAGGGAATGGGGCTCATCGGCATGAGGGAGCGGGCGCGCAATGCCGGCGGAACCATCTCCTTTAATCCCGAGGGCGGGTTCCAGATTGTATGTGTGCTGCCCAGAGATAAGCAGGGAAAAAACTTGGCTGGCGGTTGGTGACTGCCGCCGGCACAATATATAAATCTACCAATTTCAGAGAGCCTATGATAGAATAAAGGTACAATTTGAACAGGGAGGGGAAAGAATGGATGTTTTGAATTTGGTCACCGAACAGATTAACGCCAAGGATGTTTTGAGTAAAATCGGCAAATCAGTTGGCGCTAAACCTTCCCAGGTAAAGAAGGTCACTGAGCTGGGCATGCCTGCACTTGTCCAGGCCCTACAGCGCAATGTCAGTACCGCCGACGGAGCAGCGGCATTGAACAAAGCTCTGGACCAGCACAAGGATGACAAAGTTGATGATGTGGCCGGATTTTTAAATAATATCGACGTAAATGACGGCGCCAAAATTCTAAAACACGTATTCTCCGGAAACGACCAGAAGGTGCAGAAGAATATTGCCAAGCAAGCCGGTGTAAAAACTGATCAGGTATCCGGAATTATGGCCCAATTGGCGCCTCTGCTTTTGGGCGCTTTGGGGACCGAGAAAAAGCAGCAGAACTTAGGTTCCTCAGAAATCTCCGATTTGCTTGATATTTTGTCAGGCAACGTCAGCGGCGGCGGCTTGATAAACATTGCCACGAGTATCCTGGACGCTGATGGTGACGGCGATATTATCGATGATGTCGGCGGCATTTTCAGCAGGCTCTTTAAGACCACAGCCACCAAGGTTACAAAATCCAAGTCGGCCAAGTCTGCAAAGACCTCTGGAACTGCAAAGAAGACCACTAAGACAAAAAAGATTACCAGGACCAAAAAGAAAAAGACTAATTAAGCTGGTTTGGAGGCCTCTTGTATGGGGGCTTCTGTTATTAAGTTCACCTTGGCGTGAGCTCAACAATCTAATTGCCCGTTCCTGCAGAAAGGCTGCATAAAAATGCTGGACCCCGTCATTAACGAAGTCCAGCAAAACAGTTTTACTTATTTCACCTGTCTACATAACAAGGAGCAGTTCATGGTCGTTGGTTATTTCCCTTACAATTATCAAGGATGAACTTTAATACTTATAAAGGAGTTTGCTTTCCCAGAAGGAGTAACTGACACAGAGTATTTGACTTCCTGATAATATATGACTATCTGTGTGGATGAATCTATGACATCGATAGACTCAATTGTCGCGTCAGGTAGTTGATTGCGATAAAAATCAATTACTTCAGTGTATGATTGGCGGCTATAGTAACTAGCTGATTCCACAGAATGTCGACCCGTCAAAGTGGTTGCTCTGGGTAGAGGCAGGGTATATGCAATATGATGATCACGTGCTGCTATAAATGTATTTGCATAGAGGTGAAAGGCGCGGTTATTAAAGTATGCAATATTAAGAGAGATGACAATTAGCCAAAAGAACGTCAAAAAGAGTAAGCCGAGTGTAGCTTTTCCCTTTGTCTTGTATAACAAAAGGATGTAACTTGTCATAAATATCATAACGAAAGAATAGATATATAGAATATGTCTTCACCCCCAGTGGAATAGTAAATAGGCTTTGAAGGAACTACGCAGGTTAAAGCACTTTACCATAAAAATAACCGTCGACCTTGGTCGATGGTTATTTTCCTGACTTATTTGAGCAACTTGGGGTAGTCTGTTTTGCCGTTGACTACACGATAAATGTATATACCATCGTCGAATACTTTATAGATGCACACGTATATGAGAGTGATAATCAGCTTTCGGTAACCATTTTCTGCAAGTACGGGGTCGGGATGCATCGGCCCCATAAGCGGAAACTGTGCCAGGCGGTCAATATTCCCCAGGATTTCCTCCGTAATATTCCTCGCAGAATCCACGCCGACCTTTTCGAGATGGTATCTGGCTATATCAAGGATATCCTCTCGTGCAGGTGCGAGGTAGATCAGCTTACTTATCTGCGGCTTCATATAGAGTCTCCAACTCTACACGGATTTGCTTTGACGTATAAGTGGGCATTCCGTTCAGACGTGCGAATTCCGCTTCGTAAATTTTATCTCTGTGCCGAAACATCTTTTCTCTTTCCTCAAAAGCGTCAACACTCAGGACAACGAGATCCGCCTCTCCTTTATTAGTGATGACAATTGGTTCACCTGTTTCTTTGGCGAGCTGTGATATTTGCGTATACTCATTCCTTAATGCTGTTGACGGTTTAATGTTCATTACGCTGCCCCCTTTCTCTGATAGTATTATATCAGGGGTATGATAGCCACGCAATCCAAGTCGGCCAAGTCTGCAAAGACCTCCGGAACTGCAAAGAAGACCACTAAGAGAAAAAAGATTACCAAGACCAAAAAGAAAAAGACTAATTAAACCAGTTTTGAAGCCCCTTGTATGGGGGCTTTTTTATTAAGTTCCCACTAAAAAAAGGACAGAAGATACAGGATGTGATATATTCAGAGAGGGAAACTCTGGGAACGGGGGGCGGGGCAATTGCGAGTAATAGTTGTCGATGATGATGCCTTAATTAGGGACAGTCTCACCATGCTGCTGGAATTGGAAGCGGATTTTGAAGTCATCGGCGTCGGCGACAACGGCCAGGAGGCCTTTGCCCTCTGTCAGAAAGAACAGCCGGATTTGGTGCTGATGGATATCCGCATGCCAGTCATGGACGGAGTGTTGGGCACTAAACTGATAAAAGAGCATTTCCCCGCCATCAAAGTGGTGATTCTCACCACTTTTAAAGATGATGAGTATATCAGGGAAGCCCTGAAAAATGGGGCTGAGGGCTATATTCTTAAAAGCCAGCCTGCCGACAGCATTGTGGACAGTCTGCGGGCGGTAGGCAAGGGCTCAATCGTCCTGGAACGGGCGGTAGCCTCCAGCTTATCGGCCATGCTCAAAGAGGATAAAAAAAAGGCCAAGACAGATTTGCAGCTGACCGACAGGGAGATGGAGATTCTGGAATTGGTGGGTCAGGGCCAGACTAACCGTGAAATCGCGGAAATACTGTTTCTTAGCGAAGGCACCGTCCGCAATTATGTCACCGCTCTACTGGAAAAATTGAATCTGCGAGATCGCACCCAGCTGGCTATTTTTTACCTGAAGAATTATTGAAATTGGGCTGCCATCGGCAGCCCCTTGTTTTATGCTTCTTTGCCCAAAGACGGCTTCTGCTTATGTTTGTTTTTGGCCATGGAATATGTCCACAATTCAATCAGCATATTGCCATCAATCAAATCGATATTCAGGTCTTGGGCATATTTTCTTGCATTGCTGGAAAAATCCGAGGTGGTAACGACAAAACCGCCGGCAGCTTCTTGTTTCACCATTTGGGAATGAATAATCGCTACGGGCTCATAGCCTACAAAATTGCCTTCATCATAGCATTTGACCTGGCCCAGGTGCAGATTTTTCCCCTGGCGGTGTTCGATATCCACGCCAAAATCGCCGCTGGCCTTGGTGACTGAAGTCTTGCCCCCATAGCTCATGCGCATGATTTTCGCTACAAAGCGTTCAAAGTCCAGGGGAGTTTCTTCGCCCTCAGAAGACTGAATAGGGCCAAAGCGTTTTATTAGTCCGGCCAGCAATGTTCGCTTCATTTCGCTGTTGCAATCCGTCAGTCCTGCGATGACAGTTTCCAGGCTGGCGGTTTTTTTTCTGTATTCCCTGACCCAGTACAGGCCAAAGCCCAGGACGGTAAACAGCCCGATAATGGTAAATATGCGTAAGAAGCCTTCCATAATAAATCACCTGCTTTCATCATGGAATTATATCCCATTTCCCCCGGTATATTCTCATTCACCGGCGATATATAATAAGCAGATAAAATTTCTTCGTACACCGGATGATTTTGTTGTTTCTTGTGTTACAATGGAAAAGAATGATGGGAGGGCTAGTGGGTGAAAAATAACCGGGAAAAAATTCTACATGGCAATATGCGTTCTGTTTTGCTGTCCTTGGCGCTTCCCGTCATGGCAGCCAATGCCATCCAAACCATCTATGGATTGGCAGATACATTTTGGGTGAGCAAACTGGCCGATGGAGATATTGCCGTTGCCGCAGTAAGTTATATCGGTCCCATGGTTGGCGTTGCAATCGCTCTTGGTATTGGCATGAACATAGCAGGAATCAGCATAATTTCTCAGTTTGTCGGCCTGGGCCGGGAAAATGAGCCCCGTAAAGTTGCCGGGCAACTGGTCAGTTTTTCCTTTTTCTTTTCGGTAGTGCTGGGAATCCTGGGGCTTCTCTTTGGCAAACAGCTGCTGGCTGCTACAGGTGCAGAGGGATTGATTCTTGAGTATGGCTGGGATTACTTGCAGGCTGTGTTCTTGGGGGGACCTGCCATGTTTGTCTTTTTTGCCTTTCAGTCCATAAAGCAGGCCCAAGGGGATACCTTGACTCCTATGTTGCTGGCCGGGGCCTCTGTTATTTTGAATGTTTTCCTTGACCCGGTATTTATGTTTACCTTTGATCTGGGAATAGCAGGCGCCGCCTGGGCAACTGTAGTCACCCGAGCCTTGAGCACTGTAGTCGGCATGTATTTGCTGTTCTTTACTGACAATGGTCTGCGTTTAAACTTGGGGGACTTGCGGTTTAACAGGAAGATAATGGGCAAGATTATTAAAATCGGCCTGCCCTCGGGCTTCGGCCAGTCAATTGAGGGCATTGGCTTTATGATTATGAACAGTTTTGTCCTCAGCTTTGGCGATTACACCGTGGCCGCCTTTGGCATAGGCAACAGAATCAACAACCTGATCTTTATGCCGGCCATGGGCCTAGGTTCTGCCCTGGCCGCCGTAGTTGGGCAAAACCTGGGGGCCAATAAGATTGACCGGGCTGTCAAGGCGGTCAAGGAAAGCATTTTCCTGTCGGTGACCATAATGGCTGCGGGAGCAGTTGCCATGTTCTTTGCTGCGCCTCACATTATCAAGATCTTTTCCCAGCATCCCCTTGTGCTGGAACAGGGGACCTACTACTTGCGTCTTATCTCAATGTCCATTCCCTTGATGGGGATTTTTCAGGCTTTTGTCGGCTGTTTCCAAGGTTCAGGGCACACCCTCATGGCTATGCTTGTAACCACCGGCAGGCTGTGGGCCCTGCGCTTGCCCATGATTATCCTCTTCAAATATTTCACCCCGCTGGCCGAGAAATCCGTCTGGTTTGCTATGGTGGGCAGCAACCTGCTTACCTGCGTCTTTGCCTTCTTCTTATTCTTGTCTGGACGCTGGAAACAGAAAGTTGTCGATGAGAAAGAGGACTATATTGGCGATTTGGAGCTTTCCTAAACTATAGATTAAGCCCTGGCTAAGGAACAGCCAGGGCTTTCTCACGTGCAAATTTAAGAATACAAATAAAATGTTTCCTGAAAAAGGTTATTTTCAATAACTGGCGAATATACAATTATGAAATTTGAATCTTGGGAGGTGGGCTTCTGTGGAGTGGAAACCGTCCCAGCCCCTATTGGAATGTGGACTGAAATTTGATTTTCCCCCAGTTGGAGCCGGAGAGGGCCAGGTCCGGCTGACCGATGCTGCTTTGGAATTGATGCCCGAACATGGCAGGACATTGACATATTCTTACCGGGACATTGCCCAAGTGCAAGCCCAGGACTATCAAGTTATCCTCAATGTACAGGGAGGGGAATTGCGCCTCTTTCACCTGGGCAGACTGTATTCTGACTTTGTCCGCATCCTGATCTTTCAGCGCAATGAGCTCATTCTCACAGATTTGCTCATGCAGGAGAAGGTTCGGCGGGCAGGAATCGCCGCTGTTTGCACCAAGCTGGTTGACGGGCAAGCCATTGAATTGAACAATTGTGAGTTGCGTCTGTGTGACACTGCTCTCTTAATAATCCCTGAATACGCTGAGCCCATTCGTTTGCCTCTGAGTTATATCACCGGGGTTACTGAAGAAGGGCATTCCCTGACTATAAAGAGCGAAGCCGGGGATTACCGCCTGCGCAAAATGGGCAGGGAGTTCATTCCCTTTTCCGAGCTGCTCTCCCAGGCCATGAATGAACTCATGGCCAAAGCCCAGGGCCTGTTGCGGGAACTGGCCCCCGCTGCGGGCGCAAATGTCATTCAGCTGGCCGCCAGCCTGATGCGGGAGGGCCGGGCGGCAAAGCGGGGAGAGCTTGACAAAATTGATCCCATCATCTGGAAGAGCCTGGAATTGCAGTTGGATTCAGCCGGCATCAAACAGGAATACGAGTTTCTCAGCTCCGCCACCAGCAGCAAGCAGCAATGCATCGGCTTTAAGCGAGAGCTGGTGGCTCAGGCAGGCACAGAGTATATCTGGTTTCTCATTCCCATTCCTGAAAGGAATCTAATCGCTATGGAAGCTTCTTCTGGCCCCGATAGCGGCAGAGCCACCTATTTCTTTACAATTGCTCCCAGGTCAGCCTTCACCAAATTAAAACCCCAGGATCTGGCGGGGCAGGTGGACAGCCTGCTGACTGAGATTAATCGCTGCATGCTGGCCATAAATTTTCGCCGGGAACCCATTTATCTTGCCGAAGAAAGACTACTCCAGCCCAAATATCAAAAGTACTGGCAGGCGGTAAACAGAATCCCTGAGCTGCAAATGCTGAGGGAGCGCTTTGCCGGCAGAGTGTTTCACCGGGAGCCGGAGCAATGGCAACAGGATGTCAAGGATTTGCTTAAGTTTAATCTGACCACCGCCGACGACAAGAAAGTTTGGGTCAAAAGCGATCTGGATACCCCCGAAGAAATATCGGAAGAAACCGAGAATGGAGGTTGAGCAATGGTAGGTTATAAACATCCCTGTCGCTACTGCGATGAGCTGGTCCCCAATGACGCCAGAGTCTGTCCTTTTTGCGGCAAGGCTGACCCTGCTGGTCCTCTGCGCTGCCCCCAGTGCAGGAGCCCTGTAGAAAAAAACTGGCTAGCCTGCAGCCATTGTGGTCAGCAGCTGCAAGTCACCTGCACCGCTTGTGGAAAAAAGACCCCCCTGGAGGCTGCCTGTGTTCACTGCAAGACTTCATTGACAGTAATCTGTCCCAACAAAAAATGCAAGCATTCCCAGCCCCAGGCAGACGTATGTATAAAATGCGGAACACCGCTAAAATAACAAGATAGGAGGAGAAACTAATGACCATGCATTCCTTTACCAGCAATTATGAAGATAACAGCACCGAGGCAGGCTTTCAATTCACTTTCTATTGCGATCTCTGTCATGAAGGCTACAAGAGCAAATTTATTCCTTCTAGTACATACAAGAAAGGAAAATTGCTCCGAGGGCTTGGCGGCCTGATTGGCGCCGCCACCAACCTGACCGGTCAATATAGCCTGGGCGGAGGCCTGGAACGGGGAGCAGATGTTCTCAGTGAGCGGCACGAGGGCATGACCCCCGAATGGCATAAGGAATACGAGAAGGCCTTTAAACTGGCACAGAATGAGGCCAAGGGTCACTTTATCCGCTGCCCCAAATGCCGGCGCTATGTGTGCGAAAACGATTGGAACGAGCAAGCCGGCCTCTGTGTCGAAGACGCTCCCCGGGAAAATGTCGAGGTCGTTGCCGCCCGGGCCAGCAGAATGATGGATGAAATCCGGGAAAGAGCAGAAGAGACCCGGGTCTTCACAGGCAAAATTGACAGCCGCACTACCCTATGCCCCAAATGCGGCAAGCCCTCAGGGGAAGGCAAGTTTTGCAACAACTGCGGAGCCAATCTCAGCATGATCGAATGCGAGAACTGCGGCACTCTCAGTCCTGCCGGCACCAGATTCTGCGGAGAATGTGGCGAAAGTCTCATCTGATTCTAACAAGGCTGCTGGCAAAGCAGCCTTGTTTTATGTAGGGGAGCGGAGACTGCTCCCTCAGGAGAAATTGCTCTTCAAATGACATAGGATTATGATACTATCAATAGAAAGGGGGGTGGAGCAATGCCGCAGACCTTAGATGACAAATTAGTAATCGCCATATCTTCCCGGGCTCTTTTTGATCTCGAGGAGAGCAACCGGGTCTTTGAAGAAGAAGGCCTGGAGCGGTACACTGAGTACCAGATAGAGCATGAGAATGAGCCCCTGCTGCCTGGGGTAGCCTTTCCGCTGATCCGGAGACTCTTGGCCCTTAGAGATCCATTAACGGGCAAGGAGGCTGTGGAGGTCATCCTCATTTCTCGAAATGACGCCAACACCGGCCTCAGGGTGTTTAACTCAATCCAGCACCACAAGCTGAATATCACCAGGGCAGCCTTTACCTGCAGCCGATCGCCTTTTAACTACCTGCCTGCCTTTCAGGCAGATCTGTTTTTGTCTGCCAATCCCGATGATGTCAGTGTTGCGCTGCAGCATGGGAAGGCCAGCGCTACTTTGCTGACAGGACCGGAATATGAAGATGATGATTCGCCGGAGATTCGCATCGCCTTTGACGGAGATGCAGTGTTGTTTAGCGATGAGGCAGAGATTGTATACAAGACAAAGGGTCTGGAGGACTTTACGCGCCACGAGGTGGAAAAGAGCGATGTTCCCCTGATGCCAGGCCCCTTTAAGGGCTTTCTTGAAGCCCTGAACAGATTGCAGACCATGTACCAGGCCAGGGGGGAACAGCCAATTCGCATTGCCTTGGTCACGGCCAGGCAGGCCCCTTCCCACAAGCGGGCCATAAATACCTTGCGTTCCTGGGGCGTCACCGTGGATGAGGCCTTTTTCCTGGGTGGATTGGACAAGGAACCCATTCTCGCTAAATTCCGTCCTCATATCTTCTTTGATGATCAGCAGAGTTACTGTCTGTCGGCAGCGGGCAAAGTGCCCACAGGTCATGTTCCTTCGGGAATCGCCAACAAGCAGGAATGCATATAAACAATGGCTGTCCATGGGAGCCTTTTTTTGGGCAAAAAAACAGACTGCCGAGGCAGTCTGTCAAGATATCACGCAGGACTAAAGCCCTGCCTTTCCCACCAATCTTCTTTCAGGGACTCATACTCAGAGAGGAATTTCTCCAAATGCTGATTCTCCCACATAATCAGGTTGTTGTACAGCCTCTTGGCAGCGGGGAACTGGGATTGTTCTGCGGCAGCGGTGTAGAAGTCTATAGCCGCCTTTTCCATGTTGACCCCAATGCCGAACACCGACACCGCCAGAGATCCGCTTTCCCTGCCTATGTTCTTTTTGGTATAAAGCCCCGGAGCCGGCGGATCAGCAATCTTGGAGAAGTCAAATCCATCAGGGTTATTGGCCGCAAGCTGCTTATACATTTCCCGGAGCCATTCAATATGCTTTTGCTCTTCTGCAGCCAGCTGGGAAAAGGCTTCCTTCGCTTCCTGGCTTTCTACCTGGTTGCCGGCAAGGGTATAGAAATCATAGCCTTCCTGCTCATTCAACAGGGCCTGCCGAATAATCTTCAGTTCGTGGATAAGCATTCTCTCACCTCCAATTTGTATTTGAGATAAGCAGCAATAAAGCAGACAGCTTATACAGGCTGGTAGGAGTTGTTGAGGAAAAAGACGGCCACACCGCCCAATCCTATATGACAGCCAAGGACGCTGCCAACCACATTGACGACAATATCTTTAAAGCCAAACGTCTTTTCAATCAAGTTTTTTAAGAGCATGGCAGCTTCAGGATCATCAGCGTGGCTGATGCCAATAGTTTGACCCAGTCTAGAACATTTTTCGCCCATGATCTCAACCAGTCTCATGATCGCCTTGTTTTTGCCCCGCACTTTTTGGAAGGGGATCATCAGGCCTTCTTTGACATGAAGCAAAGGCTTGATTTTCAGGAGGCTGCCAACGAAAGCGCTGGTCCTGCTGACTCTGCCGCCCCGATAAAGATAATCCAGATCATCAACGGTAAAGATGTGTTCCATATGGGGAGCTTGCCGCATTATCCTGTCAGCAATTTCAGGAACCGCCTTTCCGTCTTTGGCCATCCTGGCTGCTTCAAGCACCAGCAGGCCCTGGCCCATGGAGCCGCAAAGGGTGTCAACAACTTCTATACAAGGTTCCGAGTTCTGCTCATTTAGATCCTGGGCCACCATCATTCCTGTCTGGCATGTTCCCGAAAGCTTGGAGGAAAAGGCAATATAAATACATTGTCTGCCCAAATCGATGAACTTTTGAAACACCTGGGTAAATATCTGGGCCGGGGTCTGGCTGGTGCGAGGTATTTTGCCTTCCCGGATTGCCGCGTAAACCTGCTCTGGGCAGATATCCTTGCCATCGACCAATTCTTTGCCATCCAGCTGGACCAAGAGAGGAATTACCTCAATATCATTTTCCTCTATCAAGTTATCGGGTAAATCACAGGCGCTGTCAGTAATGATTTTGACGGTCATTTCCGTACCCCTTTCCGAATAGAATGCAATGTCAATATTTGAAAATCCCTGCATATGCCTCAATGACACCATATGCATGAAATGTTGTTAAGCAGATTCAATGCCTGCATCGCCGCTGGAATCCGAGCCAGCGATAGTAATCGCTTTTTTTTATGCCAGTACATACGCTCCTTCCGTTATGTCTGTGCATATTTATTACTATTATAAGCGATACATGGCAAAGATGAAAGGCTAGTTCCGGCTAGCATATTTCACTCTGTGAAAGTATGGTATAATCAGATATGCAGGAATTAACTGAGATTTTGTCTGAGAGCAGATATTATATGGGAGGGATTTACTTTGATGAGGTGTCCGGAGTGCAATGCTATAATCGCTGATGGGGAAGTCAATTGCCCTGACTGTGGTTTTATCCTGCTCAGTGATACAGATGTATCAAGAAAAGTCGGGGGCAGAAAATTCCTGGTCATTGGCATTGTTCTTTTGCTATTGCTGGCGGCTGGCAGCGGCTTCGTGGCTTTGCACCACTTTCAGCTGAAAAAGCAACTGGACCTGGGCACTGATTACTTGGCTGCAGGCCAGTTCATACAGGCTTTGGACGCATTTGAAAAAGCCCTGAACATTGATGATGATAATACCGAGGCCAGGCTTGGCCATGCCAGGTCATTGATAGCTCTCTACCGGTACGAAGAAGCTGAAGATGTTTTAGAAGAAATAATCAAAGGCAAACCAGCAGTAGTTGATGCCTGGCAGCTGTTATGTGAGGTCAAGCTTGCCAGGGAAGATTTTGCCGATGTTTTTGCTTGTATTGAGCAGTGCCATCAAACCCTTGGTGATGATGTCCTGACAAGCTTATATCAGGAATTGGCGGCGGGTATTTCCATTGTTACCGATAAAGAACAGTTTTTCAGCGGTGAATGGGCGGATTTGCAGTTGCTGTATGCCAGCCAAGGCATCGAGGTGTTGCTTAGTCCCCAGTGGAGCGTCCCCGATATGGGACAATTGCATGTCCAAGCCGATGGCAGCGCGAAAGTCAGTATGGATTCTCAAGGTGAGTTGAGGGTTTCGGCAGCATTTGGCCCAATTGAACGAGAGGTTGTCCTTACTTTTAATAGAAATGGCGCCCAACAGGCCGCTGAACTGGTCAAGAACTTTAGCTACCCGTTCCTTCTTCCCCAATTTACCAATTCCGATAAACTGGATAATGAGATTGTGCTGATCCTGCTGATTAATTGGGTGCAAAGATATACCGGAGTGGAGAAGTATGTAATCAGCGCCGAAGAAGTTGAGGATGCCGCCACAGCTATTTTTGGCCCCGGCCTGCAGCTGGAACATGAAGAAAACTACTTGGCTTGGTGGAACGCTGACAGGGCTGAATATGAGATTATCCCCATGGGTTTAGACAGCGCAGCTATGACTTTCATTATCGACTGCCGGGAAGAGACGGGCAAATATATTGTCAATGCTGTCCACCTGACTCGGATACTTGATTGGAACGAAGAAGACAAATGCATTGTCGAAGATGACAACGGCACAGTTCTGGGAAGATATGACTGGGATGAACTCGAAGCCGTGTTTAATCAAGAGCGGTTAGCGCAACTGCCCCTAAGAAGATATATCTTTTCTGTGCTTCCCGACGGCAGTTACTATATGACTGAAAGCCAGATAGTCTACTAAGTTATTCTTGATTGAGATTAGATAACCAAAGCGAACAGGGGAGGGTGGATTGGATGCGGGTTTAATGTCCGGGATAAGGAACATAGTTTCAATCCATGTTGTTTATGGGAAATAAATGTATAGTATAGATAGTGATGTTTTTAGCTATTAATGTTATATTTTATCTGCTGGTCAGTTAAGGAATTTGCCTCGCTGTAAGTTTGATTTTTTAGTTAGGAGGAAGGCTGGTTATGGCTTCGAAACATGCTGTTGTTCAGGTTAAGAACCCTCGCACTGACCGCTATGTTAAGATTAACCGGACTGAGGGAAGGATTATGAGTCATAAAAAAAGTCCAGGCCCATACAAGAATGTCCCAATTGCACGAAAAACCGCTGGGGACAGATAATGATTCTGTATAGGGCAACTCTAAGGCTAGCTAGTGCAACTCGGAGTTGCTGAATTTGTAGTTAAGTCACTGGGTGGACAACAGGGCTGAAGGCCAATGCGGCTGCTTTAGGTGTCGGCAAACTCATTACCTCAATTACCATGACGATTTTCTACCTGCTTCTGTACCATATCTGGCGTCAAAGATATAAAATCAGCAACAGAAAAGGCCTCACGTATGCTATTTATGGACTGGCAATTATCCGGATTGCCCTCTGTTTGTTCCCGCAGAACCAGTGGTTAAGCTATAATGCACCTGTTTCCTGGGGCATTTATCGCAATCTGCCCTTTGCGCTCATGGGCATTATCATCATCAGCTTTTTTTACAGCCAAGCAAAAGCGCAAAATGACCGTGCCTTCAAATATATGTGGCTGGCCATCCTGCTGTCTTTTGCCCTTTATATTCCCGTTGTGCTTTGGTCTGATACGCTGCCAATCATCGGCGTGCTGATGATTCCGAAAACCCTAGCCTATGTTTGGGTAGTGCTAATGGGATATTCAGAGTACAAAAAAGGAATTAGTAGTTAAAATCCGAGCAAGCAAAAAAGGCGATTGTGTTTAATCGCCTTTTGCGTTTTTATAAGCCTGAACCATTTCCTTTACTGCTTCCAAGTTAATGCTTTCAAAGGCAGAAAAATTATTGCGGACGCTGGTGCCCACATGTAGTTCATGGGCGACCTGGAGAATGGCCTGGCAATTCTCCAGGTTGACCCCGCTGCCTGCCAGCAATCTTTTCCCAGGCTTATCAAAAATGTCCCTCATCTGCCTCAGGATTGCCAGATTGGACTGGGCCTGTCCGGGTCCCCCTGAAGACAGGACCCTGTGAATGGGCATTGAGGCTAGCAGCTCTGTGGCTGCAAGGATATCCTTTGCCTGGTCAATGGCCCGGTGAAAAGTTACTTCCAGCCCTTGGCAATGCCCTAAGAGCATCTCGAGCTGAGGGATCGCAATATTGCCTTGGGAATCCAGCATGCCGAAAACAACCCCATTTGCCCCAAGGGCTTTAGCTTGTTTAATATCTTCAAGCATGCACAACAAATCTTCATCGCTGTACACAAAGCTCCTGCTGTGGGGCCGAATCATAACATTCACCGGAATATTAACTGCGCCCATTACTCGGTGCATCAGACCATAACTGGGGGTTAATCCCCCTTCGGAAAGGGCAGACACCAATTCAATGCGGTCAGCGCCGCCCTTCTCAATTACTATGGCATCCTCAACTGATGTGGCAATGATTTCAAGCATACTTACACCTTCTTTACCGTCCTGGCTATGCGCAAAACTCCTGCTTCGTTCTTGCCAGCTCCTGTTTCATCTGTTCCAGGAAGGGGCCGTGAAAGCGGTCGGCGCCAAGCTGATAAGAGAGCATGGAAATCAGGCGGTAAAACTTATAGAAGTTTAGTCCAGAAAAGTAGAAGTCGGATATGGGCCTGAATTTGGAATAACCCTCATAGAAGCAATCCAGGTACTTGCCGTAACCATTCAGAGAAGCAAAAAGGTCAAAAGCAGCCAGGTCATCCATGAATGGCGCTGAGCAGCTGTATTCAAAATCCAGAACGCCGACTATGCGGCAATTTTGGACCAAAATATTATCCGGGCTATAGTCACAGTGGCAAAGAACATTCTCACTGATATCGTAATAATCGTTTACCCTGATATCCCTCAAAACATTGTATTCTTTAGCTGAAAGCTGTTTCTTGGCCTGGAGAACAGTCAGGAAACCTTCATACTCTGCCTGGTTAAACAGGTCTACATTTTCATCAATGGACAAATCAGGGTTGAACAATCCCTTTGCTGCAAAACTGAAGCTATGGAACTGGGCCAGAGTTTCTCCAGCCTGAAGGAATAAGGGTTTTGGGTTGGCGTTCTCACTCAGAGCCTGTCTCAAAGTAATTCCTGGAATCACTTCCCGGAGCAAGAAATGCTGGCCTTCTTTTGTTCCCTGTGCCAAGATTCGGGGAATAGGAACTCCAGCCTGACTGCTGATATACTTTGAAAGCGCTAATTCTGTCTCCATTCTCCGTTTCTGGTTTGCGGGGATAAATTTAACCAGCAGTGGAGCTTCCGCGTCTGTTGTCCTGAACACCCAGTTGTTTGTCGGTTGGCCTGCCACCGGTCGTTTTTGGCCAGTATGTTGAGCAATCAACTCTGTGGCCAACCGCAACAACTTTTCTCTTTCCACGATTAAAGCCTCCTATTTATATTTTGCTGCTTCTTTTATAATACCACAACCGATTAAAGCAGAGTCCCCCAAATAATCGGGAGACTCTCTTGTTGCCATAGCTTTCAGCTTTTTGCGTAAATCCCCCTGGCCCAAGTCAGGAATGCTGTCATTGATTATTTACTGGTAAAGGACTATAAGACTGTAGGATAGCGGGAGTGGGGCGATGGAATAAAAAAGTTGGACAGTAAGGGTCTGTTCCTGGGTGTCGCAAGTTAGGCTGGTTACCACAATGTGTCTAGCGGGATTGCCAGGCCTGGGAATTGAGGATGGATAATAGTATCATCATCAGAACCTGTTGCTGCCGGAACATATCCATGATCCTGCAGGATAAAGCAGTCAAAGGTCTTTTCGGCTGGGTCTACAAGCCAATAATGCCTGACTCCAGCCTGAAGGTAAATCTGCATTTTATGGATTCTGTCTTTGCGGCGACTAGATGCTGAGATCACTTCAACAGCCAGGGTGGGTGCTCCATCAATTCGCTTTTTTTTGATAATACTCATTTGCTCTCCAGAGACATAAAGGATATCCGGCTGGACGACGGTTAGCTCACCAAAAGTCACATCTAAGGGCGAGAGGAATATTTCACCCTTTGTGTGCCTAAAGTGGTTTGCCAGCAACAGATAGAGTCTTCCGATAATCCGTTGGTGTCTGACAGTAGGCGTAGGGTCCTTAATTAATTGCCCATTCAAGACTTCAAAGCGGTATCCCGGTTCTTCCGGCAATTTTAGATAATCCCTATAGGTAAAAGGTTTAAATACATAGTTTACAGAATCCTCTACCAGAGCAGACCCTGCCAAAGCCACCAGGACATCAGGAAGGCTGTAATTGATCTGATTGCCAGTCTTGATACAGGGCAAGACATTTCGCCTGGTGTAATCCATTATTGTTTCAACCGGGAGGTCAAGAGCTTCGGCAACAGTATAAACAGAAACCAGGTTTTTGTTTCTGGCCATTGCAAACACCTCCACACCAAATGTACCAAAGCGCGCAACTGGTGTCAAGTGTTCACAACCGTAATCAAGAGTATAAAAATTGAAATTACAGATATTTAATTCCAGATTTCCAGTTCATGAAGGTCCTCTAATTTTTGGGCCAGCATGGCCTTAGCAGCGTTGATGCCACGGTTATAGAAAAATGGAGCCAGCTTTTCTGTAATGAAATCCAGGAGGAGCATTGCCCCCAGGTCGCCAATTTCCTCATCCCGTTGCTTCAGGAAAAACCCTTTAATATCTGCAATTATTTGCTCTTTTTCTTCTTTGGCTAAGTTAAACCTACTTTTCAGTTTAATCATCTCCTGACCGCAATTTACCCTGATTATATCAGGTATTTGCTAGTGCGGCATTGGGACGGACTCGGACTGTCGCACTAGCAGTTTTTATAATTGCAGGAAAACGCTGGTAGAAAGGGGAATATAGCATTAGGAAACTAACTCAGATTACTATGAAAGGGGTTGCTAATATGGAAAGGACCGGCAAATTCAACTGGGTTGCACTTTTTGTTGGCATCACTTTAATCGTAATCAGCATTTTTGTTTTAAGGAATCCTGCCACCACTATCTTGACCCTGACAATTTTGTTTAGCATCATTGCAGTCGCCCGCGGCATCATGTTAATCGTTGCCTACTACAGGTTTAAGGAACTGACCTCATTCAAGCTGGTAATGAGCCTTATCATCGGAATTTTGCTTGTGGCCATCGGCATTGTTTTCCTGGCATGGCCGGATTTAGCCGCCCGGGTTTTTGCGTATTTGGTTGCTATCTGGTTTATCGCAGATGGGATCAACAATTTGATTAACTCCAACTTCGTCAAGCCGGCGGGCAAAGGCATTTATGTTATTTGTATTATTTTCAGCTTACTGCTTTTGGCGGGAGGCATTATCTTGCTCTTACACCCGCTGATTCTCAGCTTGTCCATTTCCTTGCTGATTGGCTTGCCCTTAATGGTCTCCGGTATTGAGTACGTCATCTTTTCCTTCTTCCATCCCCGGCTTTTTGGATACGGAAAATACAATTAACTAAAATTGTGCAACAAAAAGGCCAAGTCCTTCCCGGTTTTTCTTGATGCTTGATGAGAAGAGAGTAGGCCGGTGGGTTGGTTAATAAAACGCAAAAAGGGTCTGTTTCAGATGCGAAGGGTTCATCCCTGTTGTCGTGTTAATTTTTTTCGCTGAGCGGAAATGAGGATTATGTCTTGCATAGGTTCAGCATTTCCATCCCAGTCAGATTCGCTTATTAGGTTTAGTATTCTCGGCACGCACAGGTGGTCATCATTGTTGATGCTCATTGAGAATTTGCTTCCCGGTTCTTCGTTCATTAAGGCTGCATGCAGTTGAAGCAGATGTTCCTCTGTCAGGCAGGGATGACAGTTGATGTTGATATCAGGCAAGTTCATTTCCTCCTCGAAAACCGTGTGTACTTATTATCCCCTAAAAGGCTTTTCATATTGGTTGAAGTATAAATCAAGGGGGTCTGCTGGTTGCCAGATATGCTTTTCTCTTCATTTTGGCTTTTGAGCGGAAAATGTCAGGTGGAATACCCGCTGGACAGCAAAGGGATCAGATATATTACTGAGGCCAGATGGGAAAGGGTAATAAATTAGTTGCAGTGCTAATTTTGCTGTTTATGCTTTGTTCGGCTTCAACACTCGCGGCAGGGCTGCCCAGTACAACCACAAACGAAGGAGATGCTTTAATAGAACAGTACATTAATGCAGTAAACTGTTGTAATTACCAGGACATCGCCCCCCTATTTTCTTCTAATTGGCAGGAGGAATACCAGCAATTTTTCAGTAACCCGGTCAATTCTAAGTCCCATTATGGGGTTTACAATATTGATAGAATCAAGCTAATTGAAGTTGAACATATAAGCGGGATTCCGTTGTTTTCGGATATTAATCACGAGCAATATTCTGCTTTTGCTGATGTGAATTACTGGCTTGTACATTGGGATCTGGCTGCTCATTCCGACTCCAATTATTTTTCTACTGGTCAAAACTATGCCTTGTTTGTCACTGGATATGAGCAGGGTGCCCCAAAGCTGTTGGACATGGCTATTCCGCCTAGGGAAGAAGTTTCAGTTTACAGCGACAGAGTTGGTATAAGTAGCTTTGATTCGCCGGTTGGTTCACCGAACTCCGCGCCTTGGAGCAATCCGGAAACCATTAATTTTATTTAGTTAAAAGGGTGTAATTAAACCGAATGTAAATTTTAAACAATACTGTACCGTAGTGACTAGCTGCTATCCTATCCCGTCAGTATACCTTTTTCAAAAGCCTATCAATCAAGGAGGAGCAAGGTAATGCATACAAATAATCATCAAAAAAAAGTGGGGCTCATTATCCCGGGCGCACGCCACAAGAAAGTGATATTCGGGTCATCAGGACGTATCTTGCGCTTCTTTTCTTGCGTTTGCCTTTTACTTTTTGCCTTCTCTGCCGGAGCCTGCACTGCTACTCCTGAGCAACCGGGGTCCCCGCAGGAAACAGCTGAACAGATTCCCGGGGATGCGGATTTCACAGCCCCGTTTGATACATTGTGGGTCGACTGCAAAAATGGTGTCGAGGCCCTCTATGTCTCCATGCCCCGTTATTGTCATACCTGGGCAGGCACGATAATTATTTCCCCTGAAGAAGACAAGCCGGATTTTTACGAGGTGGGGGAAAAAGAACTAGCTAAGCTTCAAACCGAACACTTTTATAAAGAAATCCTTTACGCCGGTAAAACTTGCCCTATAGAGTTTAACTACTGTCTACTATCACAGGGGAAGCTACTTGCGCTCCCCCTCTACACAGAGACTCCCGATGGATTCTATTGCACTTGCGTGCATTCCTGTAGCGGTCGCCCGGATACCCTATTACTGACCTTGAGCAGTAACCGCCAGCGGGAGTACACCGAATACAAATTGCTGCTGGATATGTCGACGGGGGAAATAACTGATTTCCTTAAAAGTTGCTCTCTCGAAAAAATAGCCAAAATCCATAATATCGATGTCTCAGAAGATCTCGCCTGGGCTGTCATCCGGTCCTCTGAAGATGAATACTATCTCTGCAATATCAATGAGGGTAGCCTTGTTTTGGCAGACGATTTGTTTGAAAACGAGGTAGAAGCATGTAAATTCCTGGATGACAAAACGGTGTACTGCTCCTCTGAGGATGGCACCGCCTGGAGCTACGAGCTGGATACCGGCAACTATACACTTGTTTTCACCGATGACAGTGAAATAGAGTACCTATTTGGGACGTATGCTTTGCGCATTGAAGACACCGGTGCAACGTATGTAGTTTCTTTAAAGACCGGGCAAGAAACGTTGGTTGCGGATTACTGTTATATTAGCGGTACAAGTAGCGTCCTTAGCCCTGACAACTCCCGCATTCTATTTGCCAAGCGTGATGACAGCATTGAAGAGATGGGATATAAAGAATTCGCCGTGTATAACATTCGCGACGGGAAATTAACGATTCTTCCTCGGCAAGGGTACGAAGTGAGAACCGAAATTGGTTATGGCTGGCTTGATGACCAGCGCGTTGAAGTCATGGCGATGAACAGCAAGGGGGAGTATTACTGTTATTTCTATAAGTTTCCGTAACTTTTAGGGCGTGGGTTTTCATAGGCTGTATGGCTTTGTCCCTCTTCGGACCTTTCATGCGCCGTTTCTTATGGGCCAGCTGCTTCAGATATTTTGCTGAGGCTGCTGGCCTTTTTTTGAGGGTGGATAACGCCTTTAATTACGTGACAATATAGTCACCTAATGCTTATGCAGTCAGTGGTATAATGAGGGTGGTGATTAGATGCAAAAAATATTGCTGGTTGAAGATGACAAGACAATTGCTCTTGGGTTGGAATATTCCTTGTCCCAGGACGGTTTTGCCGTTACTGTTTGCCATGACGTCCGTTCCGCGCTGTCTGCCCTGGGAATTCAAAATTTTGACCTCATTATCCTGGATCTAGGGTTGCCTGACGGCAGCGGTTATGATGTCTGCAAAGCGGTGCGGGCAAATTCTGATGTGCCTGTAATCTTTCTTACCGCCTGTGATGACGAGGTCAATGTGGTAATGGGGTTGGATATGGGCGCCGATGATTATATCACCAAGCCCTTTCGCATCCGGGAGCTGGTTTCCCGGATTAAGACAGTGCTGCGCCGTTGCGGCAAGACCGATGACGGTTCTGGTTTGCGGACTCAGTCGGAGATTGCTCTAGGGGATGTTGATATCAATACTGCCCAGGCCAAGGTCTATAAAAATGGGGCAGAGATTCAGCTTACGTCCCTGGAGTATCGCTTGCTTTTAACCTTTGCTAACAATGAAGGCCAGGTCCTTTCTCGCACTCAGCTGCTGGAGGGAATCTGGGATGTGGCTGGGGATTATGTCAACGACAATACCCTCACTGTGTATATCAAGCGCTTGCGGGATAAGATTGAAGCTGACCCCCAGCGGCCGGCGCTAATCCAGACCGTGCGTGGACTGGGCTACAGGGCAGGTGGGTGAAATGATGCGGATATTAAGAAATCGTGAGGTCCTTGTTGCCCTTGGGATAATGCTCCTGATAGCTGCCGTCGGGGTTATTGGCGGCTTATTTGTTTCGGCGGTTGTTGCCAGAATTGTCGGGGCAGTGTCGCTGGTTTTGATCTTGGTATTTCTGCTCTTTGCCTGGTGGCGTTACCGGGAGCTGGACAGGCTCTCCGACTACCTGCTGCGGGTGGTGGAGGGAGACTACGGCCTGGATATTCGGGATAATGCCGAAGGGGAGCTCTCAATATTGAAGAGCGAAATTTATAAAGTAACAGTGATGCTCAATGAGCAGGCTGCCGCTCTGCGCCGAGAGAAGGGCAGCCTGGCCGATGCCCTCTCGGATATATCCCACCAGCTCAAGACACCGCTGACCTCGATGTTTGTGATGACGGATCTTTTATGCGGGGAATTGCCTGAGGCTAAGCGGGTGGAGTTTACCGACCGGCTGCGCTCCCAGCTGGAGCGCATTCAATGGCTGCTTACTTGTCTGCTCAAACTCTCTAAGCTGGACGCCGGGGCGGTGGAGTTCAGGAAGGATAAAGTTGCCGCTAAGGAGGTTATTGCCGCTGCCTGTGAGCCCCTGCTGATTGTCATGGAGCTAAAGGGCCAGAAACTGACGCTGGATTGTCCTGGCTTTGAGTTCGTTTGCGACCCCCACTGGACGGCGGAGGCCCTGGTCAATATTTTAAAGAATTGCGTGGAGCATACGCCTACCGGCGGGGAAATCCGCATCAGTGCTGTGGACTATCCCCTGTATACCGAAATAATTGTTGAAGATAATGGCGGCGGGATAGATCAGGCGGATCTGCCCTATATCTTTAACCGCTTTTACCGGGGCAAGAATGCGGGGGAAGACAGCATTGGCATCGGCCTTGCCATGGCCAAGGGAATTGTGGCCGCCCAGGGCGGCAGCATTGATGTGCGCAGCGATTCCAAGGGCAGCAGGTTTATGCTTCGGTTTTATCGGTAGGTCTGTGACGAAATTGTCACCTCTTTTGTCACCGGGCAGTCATCTCAAGGGTATACACTGAAGCCATAAACAAGGAGGCAAAAGACATGGAGATTTTACGAGTAGAGAATTTAGCCAAGGTTTATGGCAGCGGCGAAACAGCGGTAAGGGCCCTGGATGACGTGTCCTTATCTGTGGAGAAGGGCGAGTTCGTGGCCATTGTAGGCCCCTCAGGTTCGGGTAAATCTACTTTGCTCCATATTTTGGGCGGAGTGGACCGGCCCAGTTCGGGGCAGGTGTTTATCGATGGCATTGATATCTACAAGCTGAACGAGACCAAACTGGCCATCTTCCGGCGCCGGCAGGTGGGGCTGATCTATCAGTTTTATAATTTGATCCCGGTGCTGAACGTGGAGGAGAATATTACCCTGCCCTTGCTTCTGGATGAACGCAAGGTGGATAAGAGCCGATTGTCGGAGATTATCGGCATTTTGGGTCTGGGGGATCGGCTGGGTTACCTGCCCAACCAGCTTTCCGGCGGCCAGCAGCAGCGGGTGTCCATCGGCAGGGCGTTGATCAACAATCCGGCGCTGGTACTGGCCGATGAGCCCACGGGCAATCTGGACAGCAAGAATAGCACCGAGATTATTGAGCTCCTCAAGCTTTCCAACAAGAAGTATAATCAGACATTGCTGGTAATCACCCATGACCAAAATATCGCCCTGCAGGCCGATCGCATTATAACTATGGCTGACGGGCGGATTGAAGGGGACATCCGGCGATGAATGTTGTCAATAAACTGACCCTGCGGCATTTACTCTTAAACAAGAAACGGACATTGGTGACCATTATCGGGGTGATTTTGTCTGTTTCTATGGTTACTGCAGTTACTACTTTTGTTGCTTCCGCTCAAGATATGCTCATTCAAGATACCATTAATGACAGGGGAAACTGGCATGCCAAATTTCAGGATATTGATGCTGCGAAAGCGGATGTGTTCCTGGAGTCTGAAGCAGTTGAACAAGCATTGTTTGCCCGCAATCTGGGCTATGCAGAGCTAATGGGAAGCGCTAATGAGTATAAGCCCTATATGTTTATTCAGGAATTCGATAAAGCAAGCATAGCTGAATTAGCTTTGGAGCTTGTGGACGGACGCTTGCCTAAGCAGGAGAATGAGGTGGTTGTCTCCGAGCATATCCGCTACAACGGCGGAGTGGAAATTAAAGTAGGGGATAAGCTGGACCTAGCCATCGGCCAGCGTTATTCTGACGGTTACCCCTTGGGCCAGGACAATCCCTTTAGTAAGGCCGACGCTGATGGAGATGGTGAGACCCTCCAGCCAGAATTTACCCGGGAATTTACTGTTGTGGGGATTGTTGCCCGGCCTTGGTTCGAACCCTATTCTGCTCCGGGATACACTGTAATCACCTGTTTTGACCGAAACTCCGCGACAACAGGCCCTTTGGATGTCCGGGTCAGGTTCAAAAAAATAAACCGGTCGGTCTATGAGCTTGGCCAGGAACTGGCTGCGCAGGCTGAGTCTCCGGATTATATTGAAGAAGATTCGGGTGTTTTTTACCTTGTCAGGTACAATGATACTTTGCTCGCTCTATATGGAGTTACTGGCAGTGAAGTGTTTAGCAATATTCTCACTACCTTTGCCCTCATCGCCATTGCTATTATCATGATCGGTTCTATTTCTTTAATTTACAATGCTTTTGCCATTTCGATTTCTGAGCGCTCCCGTCAGCTGGGGATGCTGGCCAGTGTGGGGGCAACCAGCAAGCAAAAACGTAGGTCGGTTTTTTTTGAAGGTTTGATTATCGGATTGGCTGGCATACCCCTTGGGGTGCTGGCGGGCACTGTGGGCATGGGCATTACCTTTTCCTTTGTCGGACCAATCCTCGCCAATTTAGTCCAGAGCTCGGCTCAACTGCGCCTGATAGTGTCGCCCCTGGCTATAGTCATTGCCATCTTATTTTCTATGCTGACCATTTTTATCTCCGCCTGGATTCCTGCCAGGCGGGCAGCGAAGATTGCGCCCATTGCCGCTATCCGCCAGTCCCGGGATGTGAAGCTCACCCGCAGGGCAGTGCGCACCTCCTGGCTGACCAGGCTGCTCTTCGGTTTCGAGGCTACACTAGCGCTGAAAAATCTCAAGCGCAACCGCAGCCGCTTCCGGGCGACGGTGGTTTCCCTGACGGTGAGCATTGTCCTGTTCCTGACGGTATCCGCCTACGCGACTTATGTAACCGTAGGCAGCAATATGTATACCCCAGGCCTTAATTGTGACATGGAAATTGCTCAGCGTGGGATGTCTAAAGAGGAAAGAGATTTTTTCGCTCAGGTTATTAGCCTCAAACAAGTTGAGGAATATAGCTACGAGCAATCTTGTTATGGGTACATGCAGGTCCCTGCGGAGATGGCCAGTGATTTTCTCATCAATAAATGGGGGGATCCCAAAGAGGAATACAATTATTACATCATGCTCAAGTCCCTGGATGAGAAAGCTTTTGCGGACTTAGCCCGGGCTGCGGGGGTAGGAATGGATGCTTTTACTTCCGGGAAGCCCGCGGCAATAGCTTTAAACCAGTTTAGAATGCCCTGGCAAGGTGGTTATGTTGAGAGTGAAGTGATCAAAGCCCCGGCAGGAACTGAGTTGACAGTTGATCTTTCCAGTTCTTTCGGGGAACGTGACCAAGAAATATCCTTCATCCAAGAAATTACCCTCGCCGGGGTGACAACGGAAGCGCCCATGGGTTCTTCTGTTTGGACTGACCCGCTGTCACTGACGCTGTTTGTTCCGGAGACGATGTTTGATCAATTGCTTGCTGGACTTCCTGATGAGGAACAGCGATATACGGGGACGCTGTACATCAACACCTCGGAACCGGGCTTGCTGGAAGAAAAGATTCGGTCAATGCACCAGTGCGATGCAGGCGATTTTCACATCTACAACCAGGCCCAGGCAGCTCAGGAAGAAAAGCAGTCCAAACTGTTATTGACGGTTTTTATCACCGGGTTTATCCTCTTGATTACCGGGATTTGCATCGCCAATATCATAAACACCATCACTACCAGCATTGCCTTGCGCCGCCGAGAATTCGCCATGCTCAAGTCGGTGGGCATGACCCCGAAAGGGTTTAATCGGATGATCCGGTATGAGAGCGTATTTTACGGAATCAAGGCTCTATCTTTTGGGCTGCCAATCAGCCTGGGGATAAACTATCTTCTCTACAGGGCTATGAGTGACGGCTTCCAATTTCCCTTTACATTGCCTTGGAATAGTTATATAGTAGCGGTAGTGTCAGTATTTGCAATTGTCTTCATTACCATGCTTTACTCCAGCTTGAAAATGAAAAATGAGAATATAATCGACTCTCTAAAAAACTGGAGTGCATAAAAGGATATGGAGCACGTGCATATGTTATAATTAAACTCGGTTAAGACGGGTTCAACATTTGCTTTGCCGCTGAAGTGTGAATCGCATTATCAAATTAACAGTATTCGAAAGAACTTTTAGGCAGGTGATTAGGTTTGTCACTATTAAAATGGCTTGACAAACGACCGATGCTTCAGTTCGCTGGCATCTCAATGTTGCTGAATCTCTTGGTGGAAATATTAAGCCGGCGTTCAATCACGGCAGGATTTGAATTTTTGCTTGCAAATCCTTTGCTCTTCCTATATAACGCCGCCATCATTCTGCTGACCCTGTCTGTCTCTCTGGCATGCAAACGGCGATACTTTACCATGATTATTGTTTCCGTTATCTGGCTTGGTTTGGGAGTTGCCAATTGCGTCTTGCTGGGATTTCGAACGACGCCTCTTGCAGCTATTGACTTTCAGATTCTAAAATCGGTAGACAGCATCATCTCGATGTACCTCAATCAAATTGAGATAATCTTGATCGCCGTGGTACTTTTATGCGTTCTTGCCGGCATCATCATTGCCTGGAAAAGAACCCCGAAAAAAAAGCCCAAACTGCTGGCAGCCATTTCTGCAGTAATTGCTGTTGCCATCTTTATTGCAGCATCGACTTCATTTCTTGTAAAGGCCCAGGCCCTTGCATCGAATTTTGGCAACTTGGCTGACGCCTACAAGGATTTTGGTTTTGCTTACTGCTTTTCTCGCAGCTTAATTGATCGGGGGATAACTAAACCGGATAATTACTCTGAGGAGGAGATTTCCCGGGTGTTAAAGGCGATTCATGCCGACGAAACCTTGGCGCCTGAGCTTACTCCCAATATAATCATGGTGCAACTGGAGTCATTTTTCGATGTGAATTATCTGAAAGGTCTCAGTTTCTCCGAGAATCCAGTGCCAGTCTTTGCAAGACTGAAAGAAAGCTGTCCCCATGGTTTCTTAACCGTTCCCTCCATAGGCGCAGGCACGGCGAATACAGAATTTGAGATCCTCACTGGCATGAACCTAGGCTATTTTGGCGCTGGGGAATATCCGTACAAATCAGTTTTGCATAAGGAGACTTGCGAAAGCATCTGCTATGATTTGAGGGAATTGGGTTATACAAATCATGCCATTCATAATCACGAGGGGACATTTTATCAACGGCATGTGGTCTTCTCTAATCTAGGGTTTGATACTTACACATCTCTGGAGTACATGAACAATGTTGAATATACTCCAATTGGCTGGGCAAAGGATGCGGTTTTGACAGGGGAGGTCATGAAGGCACTTGCTTCTACTTCTGGCCAAGATTTTATCTATACCATTTCTGTTCAGGCCCATGGAAGATATCCGCAGGAAGTTGTTGACCCCGGGCAAAAAATAACTGTTGCCGGCATCGAAGGGGAAAAAAAACGAGTTGCTTTTGAATATTTCGTCAATCAGCTCTACGAGACTGATGCTTTTATTGATGCTTTGACAGCTGAGCTTTCGACCTTTGAAGAACCGGTGGTTCTGGTCTTTTTTGGAGACCATTTACCCAGTTTTGGCATTGAGAATGAAGACTTAAGCAATGCAAACAGATTTCAGGCGGAATATGTAGTCTGGAGTAATTTTCCTCTAGAAGTGTCTAGGCAAGACTTAAGCTCCTACCAGCTTAATGCATACATTTTGAAGCAGCTTGGCATCAACAATGGCATCCTGACAAAGCTCCATCAAACCTTATTTGATCAAGAGGATTACCAGGCGGCCCTGGAAATGATGGAATATGATATGGTCTGCGGTGAGCAAATTGCCTATGGCGGCGTAAGCCCACATTTGCCCACGGAGTTGCAGATGGGAGTTTCCGAGATAAACGTCTCTGGCATCAGGCGGGAGAATGAAAATGCTTATGTTTATGGGGAAGGATTTACCGAATGGAGCCAGGTGATTATTGACGGCAATCAAGTTGACGCCATTTTTATAGATGGCAACACCCTGATGATTGCGGCGGGGGATATGGAACCGGGCGTCAGCCTGGTTGTGGCCCAGATTGGCGATAAGACGATTTTGAGCGAAACCAGCATATACCAATGTCCATAAGGCAGAGTATTGGGATGGATATATTCCCTAAGGATATTCTTTCGAAGCTTGACGTAAATACCCCTCCTGGCATTGCCAGGGGGGGTATTGTTATAGTTTTGATTTTGAAGGAGTCAGTCTGCTATTTCCATTACTGTGCCTATGAAGACTGGCAGTTTGCTGGCGTTATCAATAATGGCATAGACGAATGGCCGGTCCAGATTTACGATTTTGGTTTCGATATAAGCTTCATCTTTCATCTCAACTTTTGTAACCGCGCCGGCTCTTGTACCTAGTTCATCAACTTGGATAAAGGTTTTATGCAGCACTTCGCCGATGTAGATGTTGCCTCTGGATGATTGGCCGAGCTTGTTGAAATCGGCCTGGACTGGCGAGAAGGCTTGGGGCATGCCCATGGCTTTAAGGGCGTCATTCATTTGGATTTTATAGTCATAACTGAACTTGGGCAAAGCGGCGCTGACGGTGGTATTTATGGCGCCGTCAATTGTCTGCAAAAAACCTTCGCCAGAAAGCATGTCAAGATATTCGCCAATGGCAATTTCTTCATTGGGGAGGAGGGCGACAAAGCTGTACTTGTTGCCGGCATAGGGCTTGATAAAGCCTGTTGCCCGGCCGTCATCAAGATAGATGTTTTCTTCGGAATGCATAAAGTCTACCGTCTGTTTATTGCCATCAATGGCGGTAAAGGAGTCTTCCCTGACATTTGCTTTGTTGTATACGGTTTCCCATTCGGCGTCAAAGACGATGGCGTTGATAAGGTACATGACGGCATCATCATCAATTTGATCGAGGATTTTCTCAATCATGCCATCGGTATTCTCTTTTACCCAATTGTTTATATCCTTCAGGGTCTGGCCGTCGAAAGGGGATTTATAGGCGGCGGCATTGTAATAATCGGCATTCTTCTGGAGAAAATCTTTCTCCACTGTCAGACGGTTTTTATCCTCCCGAAACCAGATGGAATTTGCCACTGTGAGCTTGGACTTCTTGTCATTGGGCAAATTGCGGACATAGCTGAATAAGTACTCATTCAGTTCTTCCAGGCCAATATCTCCCCCCAGGACAGCTTCCATTTCCGAGAGGGTCTGGTTGTCTGCGCCGTTTGCCGTCATGGCCAGGGCCAGCAGCACGGAAAGGGGAGAGATGAGAGAGTTTTTCTCTTCGCTGCTTGTTTTCTTGAAAAGGTCAAGGGCGAAATCTGCTGTATTCCCAATAAACTTGGCATCTGCGCTCTTTCCCTGTACTGTTTTGCCTGAGATGCCAGCCATCAGGTCTGCCGCCTGCACAGTGGGCGCGCATGCCGTCAGGTTTAATGTAATTGCCGCAAGCAAAAGAATGCTGAATGCTAATATGATGCATTTTTTCATTGGACACCATCCTTTCTATTTGACAGATTACGGATATTTGACGCTGATTTTCCTGTCACAGGTTAGATGGGTTCGGCGCCCCCTTTAGTTCGATATTCCCAGCTGTATTTCCAGAAGAAATTATACTGGCGGCGCTTAATGATCTGCCCTCCCCAGTGAATTATATCAAAGATAAGGATATTGACTTTTGGGTTTAAGGGACTTACAATTAACAAGCTTAACTATTAAGCTGGTTAACAATTCGAGGTGATATTTTATGGAACAGAACAATGATATGCCTTACAGGCTGATGCAAGCTTTCTTTCAGCTCCACCGGCAGAAGATGAATTTCGGCCCGGTGCAGGGGATATACCCTGGTGAGATGCGGGTGCTGCGCAGCATCAAGCGGCTGGATGCCGGGCAGGGGGTAATGGTTTCCGAACTGAGCGGCCTGTTAAAAGTTTCTTCTCCTTTCATAACCCAGATGACCAATAATTTAGTAAAACAAGGCCTGGCGGACCGATCTCCTGACCCTGCCGACCGGCGGGCTGTGCGCCTGAGGGTCACCCCCAGGGGAAATGATGTCATCGCCCAGGCTTCCCGGGAATTTATGGCCCGTTTTGAGGGGTTGGTTCAGCACCTGGGTCCTGAACAGAGCGGGGAATTGCTCAGGCTGTTGCACCTGGTATATCAGTATTTTGATTCTATGGAGGTAGGCAAACGTGATTAAGCTAATTAGGTATCTCAAGCCATTTTTGCCGAGTGTGGTTTTGGTACTAGTCCTTGTCCTGTTGCAGTCTTTATCCCAGTTATTTTTGCCCACTTTGATGGCCGATATTGTGGACAAGGGGATTGCGGCAGACAATTATGCTGTGATTTTCCGGATTGGCGGCATTATGCTGGCTGTCGCCTTGGTAAGTGCTGCCTGTGCTTTTGCCGCCAGCTTTTTTTCCGCCCGGGTGGGCATGGGCTACGGACGAGTGCTGCGCAACAAGGTGTTTTCCCATGTCCAGGGATTTTCCCTGCGGGAATACAATCAATTTGGCGCCGCTTCTTTGATAACCAGGATTACTAATGATATTACCCAGGTGCAGATGGTGGTCCTAATGTCCATGCGGATGCTGATCATCGCGCCCTTGATGATGATTGGGGGCATCGTCATGGCAGTGTCCAAGGCACCCCAACTGTCCAGGCTGATTCTAATCCTGATGCCGGTTTTGCTGATCGCAGTTTCTGTGATGGCCTATGCCGTCATGCCGCTGTTTAAGGCCATGCAGGCCAAGCTGGATAAGCTCAACCTAGTTTTGCGAGAAAATCTCACTGGGATTCGGGTAATTCGGGCCTTTAATCGGGATGAACATGAGCAGAAGCGGTTTGATGCCGCAAACCTGGATTTGACTAATACGTCTATATTGGTAAACCGTCTCATGGCCATTGCCATGCCGGGGATGACGCTGCTGCTTAACCTGGCTTCGATTGCAATTATCTGGTTCGGGGGCCAGCGGGTGGCGGGGGGCAGTCTGCAGGTTGGGGACCTTATGGCTTTTTTGCAGTATATGATGCAGATCATGTTTTCCCTGATGATGGTATCGATGATGTTTGTCATGCTGCCCCGGGCTATGGCCTCGGTGAACAGGATTAATGCTGTTCTGGAAATCCAACCGGAAATAGCGGATCCCGAGCTGGGCATGGCTGTTAATCTGGCCACGGGAAGCGCCATAGAGAAGCGAGGATATTTAGAGTTTCGCAACGTTACTTTCAGCTATCCCGGGGCGGAGGTGCCGGTGCTGCAAGACATTTCCTTCTTGGCCAGCCCCGGGGAGGTAACCGCCGTGATTGGGGGGACCGGCTCAGGAAAATCGACTTTAATTAACCTGATTCCCCGCTTTTACGATGTGGACAGCGGCAGCATCTTAGTGGATGGAGTCGATGTGCGGGATATGACCCAGGAGAGCCTGCGGAATAAAATCGGGTATGTGCCCCAGCAGGCCCTGCTCTTTACTGGCACTATCGCTTCTAATATCCGCTTTGGCAAAGAGGACGCCACTTTTGCCGAGGTGCATAAGGCTGCGGAGACGGCTCAGGCCTTGGATTTTATATCTGCCATGCCAGAGGGCTTTGATGCCCCAGTCGCCCAGGGCGGCGTCAACCTCTCCGGCGGGCAGAAACAGCGCCTTGCCATCGCCCGGGCCTTGGTGCGGCATCCCGAGATTTATATCTTTGATGACAGCTTTTCCGCTCTGGACTTTCGCACTGATGCCCGCTTGCGCCGTGCCTTGAAAGACGAAACCGCCAACGCCACCATGCTGATAGTGGCCCAACGGGTTACTACCGTAATGGATGCCGACCGCATCATCGTGCTGGAAAAGGGAACGGTGGCGGGAATTGGCACCCATAAGGAACTGATGGAGACCTGCACTGTATACCGGGAAATTGTCCTGTCCCAGGTTTCTGAGGAGGAGATAGCATGAGCAGGGAAAGAAGGCGGGATGAGGGAGGGCGGCCAAGATTGGGACCGCCCCGAGGAGGCCCAGCTGGTTTGGGTCTGCTGGAAAAGCCAAAAGATTTTAAGGGCACCTTCAGGCGGCTGACCGGGTACTTGCGGCCGCACCTGGGCAAGACAGTATTTGTCTTTGTCCTGGCAATATTGAGCACTGCCTTTGGCATCCTCAGCCCCAGAATTTTGGGAATGGCTACCACTGAACTGTATGAAAGCATACAAGCCGGCAGGGCAATTGACTTTGCCCATATTGGGAAAGTGCTGTTAGCACTGGGCATCCTCTATGTGCTGAGCGCTGTCTTTTCCTTCGGGCAGCAGTTTGTCATGGCAGGGGTAGCTCAGAAGACGGTGTATGATATGCGCCGGGAAATTAAGCACAAGCTTTCCCGTTTGCCTCTGAAGTATTATGATGCCCGCACCCATGGGGAGATTCTCAGCCGGGTCACCAATGATGTGGACACTATCAGCCGCTCTTTGCAGCAAAGCCTTACCCAGCTGATTACTTCTGTTGTCACCCTGGCGGGAATTGTAATTATGATGCTCACCATCAGTCCACTGCTGACCTTGGTCATTGTGCTGGTTCTGCCTGTAGCTTTTGTCCTGACCAGAACGGTGACAAAGCGGTCGCGGAAGTACTTTGCCGGGCAGCAAAAGAATCTGGGTGATCTAAACGGCCATGTAGAAGAAATGCTGACAGGGCATAAGATTATCAAGGTGTTTGGCAGAGAAAATGAATCTGTCCGGAAATTTGAAGAAGTCAATAACAAGCTGTATAGCACGGCGTGGAAGGCCCAGTTCATCTCCGGCCTGATTATGCCCATGATGAACTTCCTCAACAATATAGGCTTTGTTGCCGTCTGTGCTTTCGGGGGCGTCATGGTGACCCAGGGAGCTATGGCCCTTGGGGATTTGCAGGCAATGATTCATTATTCCCGGCACTTTACTCAGCCCATTACCCAGACGGCAAGCATCGCCAACATCCTGCAGGCGACAATGGCAGCGGCAGAGAGGGTCTTTGAGGTGCTTGATGAAGAGGAAGAAGTGCCAGATAATCCAGATGCGCCGGAAATTCACGCAATCAGGGGCGATGTCAGTTTTGAAGGAGTGCAATTTGGCTATAAGGATGGCGATCAGTTATATCAAAATCTGGATATTGATGTGTGTCATGGCCAGACTGTGGCCATTGTCGGCCCCACCGGGGCCGGCAAGACTACCTTGGTCAATCTGCTGCTGCGTTTCTATGATGTAGGGGCCGGCAGGATTACAGTGGACGGGGTCGACATCAGGGAGCTCACTCGGGAAGACTTGCGCCAAATCTTTGGCATGGTGCTCCAGGATACCTGGCTCTTTAACGGAACCATCGGGGACAACATCGCCTATGGCCGCTTGGATGCCAGTGAGGAAGAGGTTGTTCAGGCTGCTGTTGCTGCCCGTGCTGACCATTTTATCCGCACTTTGCCGGAAGGATACAATACCCTTCTCAATGAAGAGGCCTCCAATATTTCTCAGGGGGAGAAACAGCTGTTGACGATTGCCCGGGCAATTCTCGCCGATCCGGCGATTCTGATCCTGGACGAGGCTACCAGCAGCGTCGATACAAGGACTGAGATCCTGATCCAGAAGGCCATGGCCGAGCTTATGCAGGGCCGGACCAGCTTTGTCATCGCTCACCGCCTGTCTACCATTCGCAATGCCGACCTGATTCTCGTCATGAATGAGGGGCAAATAGTTGAACAGGGGAAACACGCCGAATTGCTGGTCCAGAACGGGTTCTATGCCGAGCTGTACAACAGCCAGTTTGCAGGGTAATCCACGAAAATAAAGGCCATATTTTTTACAGAGAAACAGAGGTATTTTGTCGAACAATGGCGAATGTAAAGCAGATAAAAGTTTATGGGGGGCTATAATATGGATCCATATCATGAGACCTATCAGGGTGCTCCTGAGCCGCAACCGGAAACAAACGAGATTCCCCTTGCAAAATTAATGCAATGGGAAAAACAATTTCGCGATGGAGCTAATTGGTTTTATTGGATAGCAGGACTGTCCGCTTTATCCAGCATCCTGCTTTTAATCGGCTCAAACTTTATATCAGCTATTACCCTGGGCAGCACTCAATTTCTGGTTGCCATCGGTCAGTTGATTCCCGAAATGGCCATCGCAGCGGTAATTGCCAGCGTTCTGATTTTGGGTGTTTTTGTGCTCTTGGGATATTTAAGCAACAAAGGTCACCGCTGGGCTTATATTATTGGGATTATCCTATTTGCTCTTGACACCCTGCTGCAGTTATGGGTACAAGATTTTTTCGGCATGGCCTTCCATGCTTTGGCTCTGTATTTTTTAATTGTCGGTGTCATTGCTCTGTATAAGCTGAAGAAATTGCTTCCACAGAACTAATCTGAAGCGCTTGTTGCCGGGGGTGACAAGCGCTTTAATTATGTGCTTTCACTGCACTAATCAAAAAGAATTTGGATTCAATGGCTTTTATTACCTAGGATTCTGGCAGGAAAGAAATCGATTGTTGTCGAATTGTGTAATCAGTTCAATTTGGAAAGGTTGCTGTGGTTATGAAAAAAGCCCTTGTTGTAGTTCTTATCCTTTCAGTAGCGCTGAATCTTCTGTTGGTGGCGGCCATAGCAAATCAGAGTTTCGGCATACCGATAGCAGAAGCGATAAAGAACATCAATACGCCTGGTACATATGGCCCGCCGGCAATGGAAATAATTGATGGCGATGCCACAATCAGCACAAATGAGGTTACGCTGCAAAATACGCTGATTACCGGTAGCTTGTACCTGACGGCTGAGGTTAATCAGGGAACTGTTACTCTAAGCCAAGTCGAGGTGCAAGGTGAAGTAATTATTGCTGGAGGCAACTTCACATTAAAACTCACTGATTGTGCCCTGGCAAAGGTTACAGTGCAGGAGGAAGGCGGAGCAGTAAAAATAGTTGCTAGTGGTACAACCAGTGTCATTAACGCCTCTGTTGCTGCTGAAACCTCTCTCCAGGAGGATGCACTGGCGGAAGGCGCTCAGGGTTTTCAGAACGTGCAAGTACATACCGATAAAAAAACTATTCTTGTGGGTGATTTTGATATCGTTGACATACATGCCAAAAAGGCTAATGTCAAAGTCCTCAAGGGCAGTGTAGCTTCGATGTACATTAAGAGTTCTGCTGCTGAATCTGTTATTGATCTTGCCGCTGAAGTGCAGGCAGAGAGCCTGTCCATTGACGCAATTATGACTCTTGCCGGCAAGGGAAAGGTTCAGGCTGTTGATGTAAACGTTCCTGGACTTGTGGCATTGCAAGGAGAATTAGGAGAGGTTACCTGCCGGGCGGAAGGCATTTTCCTGGAGCTTCAGGCCGGGAGCATAGCCAAGCTTATTGTGTCACAGCTGGAACATGCTACCAGCATCGCTCTGGCAGAAGATACTTCTGTCGAGACTATGGACTTAAACGGGCGCACTGGAGTTACCGGGAAGGGTTCTATTGGCGCAGTTACTATTAGTCATCCCGGTGTTACCATTGACCAGATGCCGGGAAAAATTATCATTCCGGAAAATATCGTCGCCATGATTGCCGGCGAGGAATACAAGGCAGAACCGGAACCAGAACCGGAACCTGAGCCGAAGCCGCTGCCGCCTAAACCAAGTGTAAAGATTAGTAAGATAAGCGATATTAATTTATTAATGGTCGGCAAGACTGCCAGCAAGACTATTTCTGTCCAACCTTCCGGGACTGTGCTTACTGTAACCTCCAGTAATTCCAAGGTTGCCGCCGTTTCCTTGTCGGGAAACAAAGTAACAATTACCGGCAAGGGATCCGGGACTGCGACCATTACTGTCAAGGGAACCAAGACCGGGTATGTTAGCGCTACCAGAACTTTTACAGTGGAGAAGGTAAGGGGGCCCATGGATGTTAAGGAATTTAAGGTATATGAACCTTTAGTTCCGGGGACGGGAAAAAAGACGGTTGCAGTTTTCTTATATGCTGACAATCCCAGCATTTACACGGTTTCAGTTGCTGGAGTCAGACTCACTTACTTATCAGAAAAGGGCTGTTTTTATGGTGAAGTGCATGAAGCCGATGCCAAACAGAGTAAGGTCAAGGTGAGCAAGTAACTGGACTTTTTGGGAGAGGGGGTGGATACCAATGAATATAGGCCGAGGGGTCAAGATATTCTCTTTTATGTTCGCCGTTTTTGTTCTGCTGATTGTTTTGGCGCCTAGCGCCAGCGCTAAAGTTACAGCCTTAGTAACTAAAGACAGCGCGTTCTATGAGTACCCCTATGAGGAATTGTTGCGCTCCTATGTCTTGCATTGTCTCGGGTCTGCCGCTTCTCTCTTTGATGAGTACATGAAAAATGATGTTGCGTTGCTTCTGGATGATGTCAATGGTTATGTGGACTATGCCGCTGCCTTGGAAATGTATGTTAAATGTATGTTAAATGGCAAGTCCTTCGACCTGGATGCTTATACCTCCGGTCCCGATGCCAAGCTAGTTGATGTGACGAGGGTTAAGGTTGTTACTTACGAAAACGGGCAGCTTATCTTTACAGATAAAGAAATAGCCAGTCCAATTGAAGTTGCACTTTATGATATCAATAACGCCAAGGATGCCTTTGCCCTCCGAAAGGTCCTGGAGGGTAAGGCGGTTACGCTGGAGTTGGATTTAAGCATTTACAACAGTCTGTTGAACAGTGGCAAAATCGCCGTTGCCGAAAGCATATTGCTGAGAAGAGGAGACGGTTTTGCAGATTTGGACGCCCTTAAGGCAGTCTTGGCCGAAGAAGTCGAGAAGGTTAAGGTTGCAGTTGAAGGAATCCTCGATTCCTTGAATACTGCCGCCAGCCTGGAGGAGTTTTCTTCCCTTTTAATTGAGAACGGAGAAAAATTCGAGCTGGAGCTGGATGCCTATAGGATGATTATCAGCAGCAGGTCAGGACGGGTTCTGGCCCAAGTATTTGAGTCTCTGCCCTATGAGAGTGCAAATACCCTGAAGGACATTTTTAATTATGCAGTGGCGGAAACACTGAAATCTTACGTCATAGTGACCAATACTGCGTATAACTTCTCTGTTTCGGACATGCTGGATATTCAGATGCCCCTTAAACCTCAATGGTATGTCAGCGGCGTCGGCTGGACCAATGCCCCCCGGGATGAAGTCCAGCGTTATGTGGCTCCGGCAAATTTTGTTCTGCCCGACTTGGTGAATTACGTCGCAGAACTTGTTATTTCTGTCGACAGTTTGTTTGTCCGGAATGCTCCTACTACTGAGGGGGCCAGTTTGGCCACTGTCAATAAAGGGGAGATTTATGCTGTGGAGGAAGTCCAGGAAGGTCTTGAAGGCACTGTTGCCGGCACAGAAGGCTATTGGTTTAAAATTACTGCCGGCGAGAGCAATGGCTGGGTCTGCGGAAAGCACACCGACTGGGTGGCGGAAAGTTATAGTCCCGAAATGTTGCAATTCCTGGCCCTGTCCGGGAAATCAGGGGTCACAGTCTCGGATTTAGCTCTCATTCTCAATGGCAAAGGCATATTAAGCGGAACCGAGGCGGTCTTTTACCAGGCCAGTAGGAGCAATAATATCAATGAGATCTTCCTCACATCCCTGGCCTTGCATGAGTCGGGCAGGGGGACAAGCCAGCTTGCAAACGGAGTATTGTTTACACCAACCGATAGTACCTTGCCGCCCAGGGTTGTTTACAATATGTACGGGATCGGCGCAGTAGACTCTAACCCCATTCTTAAAGGGGCAGAATATGCCTATAACCATGGCTGGTTTTCCCCGGAAGAGGCCATTATTGGCGGAGCATATTTTGTCTCCCGCTACTATGTCAATAACAGCAATTATTTTCAGGATACCCTGTATAAAATGCGCTGGAACCCAGGCGCTCCGGGCAAACACCAGTATGCCACCGATATCGGTTGGGCCAGCAAGCAAACAAATTTCATCAGACAATTCTATGCCCAGGTTAATATCTATAATCTGAGGTTTGACATACCCATGTATCAGAGTGAGCCTGAACCTGCACCTTAATAAAAGAGTAAACTGCCGCTTTGGCGGCAGTTTTTTCTGGCAGGAATTCTGGTTTAAATTCCGAAATAGTTATATAGCATCCGAGACTGCATTTAAAATTGGAGGGAAAAATGTGGAGAAACTAAAACTCGATGATTTTACTAAGTACACTTTCCTGTCGGGTCTGGAATTCAATCCCGTTGGCAGTCATGCCTGTTTTGTCGTCCATAAGGCGGACCTAGAGGAAAACGGCTATCAGTCTAACCTTTGGCTTTACGATGTCAGGGGCGGCCAATACTCTCAGCTTACCGCTTTTGACAAGGAGAAGGGATTTATCTGGCTGGATGATGAGCACATCCTCTTTCCCGGCATGCGCAATCCCCGGGATAAGGAGAAGGCAGACAGCGGCCAATTATTTACAGTCTACTACAAGATCAGCATCAACGGCGGCGAAGCCCGCGAGGCCTTCAGAATTCCTCTGGCAGTTGAAAGCATAAAAAAACTTGATGCTACCCGGTTCCTGTTTACCGCTACCTTTAACCCCAACCGCCCCAGCCTGGAAGAGATGACTGATGAGGATAGAGCCAAGGAACTAAAAAAGCGCAAGGAAGAAAAGGATTATGAGGTCTTGGAGGAAATCCCCTTCTGGAGCAATGGGGGAGGTTTCACCAGCCAGGACAGAAGCAGGCTCTGCCTCTTCGATTCTGTCACCGGCCAGTATGAGGTGCTGACTGATGACAGCATGAGTGTCGGGGGACTGCGCCTGAACGGAGATAAGAGCAAGGCCGTATTTATCGGTCAGCCCTGCATTAATGGCAAATGGCAGGTGGAGGACTACCTGTATATCTTGGATGTACAAGAAAAATCCGTCCGCCAGTTAACCAAGGATAAGTTCTCCTGGTCGGGAGCCTACTTTGTAGGCGATGAGCTGCTGGCCCGGGGCAGCGACATGAAGGAATACGGTTTGAATCAGGATGCTGTCTTTTACCTGGTTGACCTAGTAACGGGAGAGCGCCAGTTGCTGGCTCCCGACTTTAATCAGAGCACTTGGAACTCTGTAGGCTCAGACTGCCGCCTGGGGGGCGGCGACCCAACCCGGGTTGAGGGCGAGTACTTGTATTTCATCACTACCGAGGGCGGCAGTTCATTTATCAACCGCATCGATATTGAAGGCCGGGTTGAGAAGGTCTCTACTGCTGAGGGTTCAGTAGACTGCTATGATGTACGGGACGGGAAAATCCTGTTTGTAGGGTTGCGCAACTTCCATCTGCAGGAAATCTACCGTCTTGAGAACGGGAGAGAAGAGAAGCTCACAGGCTTTAACGACTGGGTAGTTGCTGAAAAGAAATTGGTTGCCCTGGAGCCGTTCGATGTTGAAACGGTTCCCGGTCTTACTATTCAGGGCTGGGTAATGAAGCCGGTGGACTATGAAGAGGGCAAAAAATACCCCGCTATTCTGGATATCCACGGCGGTCCCAAGACTGTCTACGGAGAAGTATTCTTCCATGAAATGCAATACTGGGCCAACGCAGGTTACTTTGTCTTCTTCTGCAATCCCCGGGGCAGTGATGGCAGGGGCAACGAATTTGCAGACATCCGGGGCCAGTACGGCACCATCGATTACGATGATTTAATGGCTTTTACCGATGCAGTGCTGGCCAAGTATCCCGGCATCGACCAGGAGCGGGTGGGAGTAACCGGCGGCTCTTATGGCGGCTTTATGACCAACTGGATTATTGGGCATACAGACAGGTTTCGGGCAGCGGCCTCTCAGCGCAGCATTGCCAACTGGGTATCCATGGGATTTACCTCGGATATTGGCTTCTATTTTGAAGAAGATCAAGTATCCACCACTCCCTGGCAAGATATTGACAAGGTTTGGTGGCATTCACCCCTGAAGTACGCAGATAAGGTCAGCACCCCGACCTTGTTTATCCACTCGGAAGAAGATTACCGCTGCTGGCTGGCAGAGGGCCTGCAGATGTTTACCGCCCTTAAGTACTTTGGCGTCCCGGCCCGCCTCTGCATGTTCCGGGGGGAGACCCACGAACTCAGCCGCAGCGGCAAGCCGAAACACAGGATTCGCAGGCTCCAGGAGATTACCGACTGGTTTGATAAACACCTGAAATAATTGAAAGGGACTGTTCACTTCGCTTAATAGAAAAAATTGTCAGCCGGACATATTCATATTGTTCCGTCCTGACGATTTATAAATGCATAAACCAACAAGATCAATGAAGTTAAGATTGTAACGGCCGCAAAGGCCGTTTTTTTGCTTATGGAATACTAATGCAGAACAGCGGGCTCGTCAAGGAAGGGGGGGCGACAAAGTCGAATTGCGTCAAAGAATGTCGATTATTGTAAATAGAAACTCTCGTCACATAGATAATATTTGTTGCAATACCATTGCAATTGGCGCAAATTGATGGTATTAATTATCTGCCAGTTGATACAGGTTGACATGAATAAATGAGAAATAATTGAGGTGGACAGTGAATGGGTGGCATTGCAGGGATAGTTTCTCTGAAAAATGTTCCCATGCCGATTGTTGAAGAGATGATGGGGGCAATTTCCCACAGAGGACCTGATGAAATCGAGTTTTTTCATGGGGGCACGGTGCAAATAGGAGCCTGTGGACTTAAACTTGGCGGCATTAATGATGGTAATTTAATTGCCATTAATAGAGATCGGACTGTTATCTCGGTATTCAGTGGAACGTTATTTAATATCCCTGCCCTTATTCGATGTTTCCTGAGGGAAGAACAATTAGATAAGACTTGTTGTCCATCGGCGCTTATCCTTCACCTCTATGAAAATTGTGGTATAGATTTGCTAAATGTGATAGATGGTCAATTTGCCTTGGCGATCTATGATAAGCGGAGGGATATTGTCATTTTAGCCAGGGATGCAGTGGGAGTTTGTCCATTATATTATGCTGTTACAAATGACACTGTGCTGTTTGGCTCTGAAATTAAGGCATTAAGCATAAAAATAAAGATTCAACCCAGTATTAGGGGGTTATACGAAAACTTCGTCTACTGGTCGACCAGCGGGGGCCGCACTATATACCAGGATATATTTCAGGTGCCGCCAGCTGGCTTTGCCGTAATTGAAAATAACAAAATTCAAGTCCAAGGTTACAATACTTATGCCCACCCTGAGTTCATCCCAAACAAAAGAAAGTCTGCAGCAGAGTATCAGGAGGACATTTATTTAACATTGGTTCAATCCATAGCTGATCGGGTGGCAAGACCGGGCAAGTGGGGCATATACCTAAGTGGAGGATTGGATTCGACGATTTTGCTGAAATTGGTCGAGAGAATGGGCTTTGGGGATATCCCTATTTTTTCCTTGGGCTTCGCCGAAGGAGAAGTAGATGAATCAGCCTATCAGTCCCTGGCTACATCGGGATATGGTGGTGAGCATCAGAGGGTGACTGTTGGGGATGCGGAGATTATTGCCGCCTTGCCCCAGGTCCTAAAATCTTGTGAAACACCACTCTTCAAATTGGGAGCTGTGCCTATGTTTCTGCTGGCCCAAGCTGCGCGCCAAAGGGGGGTAGAATTCATCCTCAGTGGTGAGGGGGCAGATGAACTCTTTTATGGGTATGACCTGTTCAAAGAGAGCAAGCTTCGTCATATTTGGGCCAAAGATGAGTCCGCACGACAGGCGGCTCGGGATATAGAGCATGTTGTGCCGCCTCAATATAAGAGCAACCCGCGAGCACTAAAAGTTTACAGTGAATTCTATTCCCGTTACTTGGATCAGAAAGATGATGTTCTCTATTGTATGCGTCCACGGATCGATGCCAGCACCGAGATTATAAAGTACTTTTCCACGGAAAGTCGCGCAATGATTGCCCCCAGAGAAGTAGATATTCTTGTGGGCAGTCAATTTAAGCACAACTCGTCGGTATTAAAGCAGTGTCAAGATATCCAGATGCAGATCTTGTTGGCTGGCTATCTGTTATCTGTCCAGGGAGATAGGGTTCTCATGGCAAACTCGATTCAAGGCCGTTTTCCTTTCCTCGACAGGCGCATGATTGAACTAAGCAGGACTATCCCCGATAATCTTAAGCTTTGCGGTTATGAGGAAAAGTACATCTTAAAGAAAGCTTTCGCTGATATTGTTCCCCTTGCCATTTTACAGCGGGAAAAATATCAGTACTCTGCCCCGGGTGCCGAAATTTTTCTCAGAAACAAACTCGTCTTTGAGCCTTATTTGGCAAAGGAGACCTTTCAGCGTTTTGGCATCTTTGATTATAAGGCTTCCCAATCTTTAGTGCATAATCTGCAGGCGTCATCAGGACAAGCCCATCAGAAGATGACCGACAGAATGATACTTACTTACATTATTACTGCGCATATGCTCTTTGACCTCATAAAAGGTTAAATTGCCTATTAGCCTATTAACTACAGGCACAGAATATTTTTTTAAGGAGGTGAAAGTAATGCTGAAGCATTCCAGCTATAGTTGCGCTACTAGTGTTGTTAAGGGTACTGTCCAGGTTAGTCCTGGCGCCAGCACCACTTGTACTGGTTCTTCCTGTTGCTGCTGCAGCTGTACCTGCTGCTAATTAGCAGTTAGGCTTACATCAGAGGGAAACTTTGCAGATCGCCTGTAGTTTTAGGAGCCTAGGGCGTCAGCCTGGGCATAGGGCGAGTCGGGATGGGCTGCAAAGGTTTCGACTCGCCTAATATCTTGGCATAAATATTGGAGGTGCTTGAAGTGGATGGAGCTGCCCAGAAATATCTTCAAGAACATGGATATTATCGGGAAACCATCAGCATGAGTTCCCAATACGCGCTAATCTCTCCTTATGCAGATACTACCGTTGTGCGTACGCCTGAGGTTACCTTAAAAGGGATTTACCATTCTCGCTTAAATCGATTTATTGGTGAGGAGTATTTGCTTAATTTTCGCACCTATAGCGCGCGCTTGGACTTTCGAATAGGAATCAGCCGCTTTCGTGCCCGTGACGCCCTGCTTTCCTTTGCTATGCGCAACAAAAAAGAAGACCCAGCCGAGACAACCAAATTGCCTAAGGCTAAAAACATACGCGCTTCTTTCAGTTCGGTCTTACAAGCTCGCAGGAGTGTAAGGGTATTTGATGGGCCAATTCCCTTGGAGGACTTTTCCACGATTCTTTATTACTCTCAGGGTATTACCGGGTACCTCATGCTGCGGGACAAGGAGGTAGATGTAGAAAAGATAATGCTGCACGCCACTCCCTCGGGGGGCGGGTTTTATCCGGTAAAATTGTACTTGCTTGTTTGGAATGTAGAGGGGTTGGACAGGGGAATTTATGAGTATTATCCTCATCATCATGCCCTTAGGGCAGTGCAGGAAGGGTACAGCCGCGACGAATTGGAGGCCTTGGCGGGGTTTGGTGAAATAAAAATTGAGACCGCAGCCTTTAGCATGGCGTATGTGTATGAACTGTACACCAACTCCCATAAGTACGGAGATGCCGGCATGGCTTACGCTTTTATTGAGGCGGGAGAAATTGCCGAGAACGCTCAGCTGACCACCACAGCCCTTGGGTATGGGGCCTGTGACATCGGTGGCTATAACAAACAAACTGTGGAGAAACAACTAAAATTAGATGGGATTAGTAAGCAGGTTATACACTTTACCATCTTTGGAAATGGAGGGGTAATCTGATGAACAAGAACTATGTCATTCGTGACAGTGTATGGGTTTTTGATAATGGCGCCGATGAAATCCGCTTGCGCATGGGGATATTTAATTATGAAGAAGTGGCCCTGGATATGTCCACTCTGAGTAAACCCTTGTCCTCCTTCCTGCGGGAAGTTATCCATCTTCTTCAGAGTCCCCAGGGTTATGACGAGCGCCTGCTTAATCAGCAGTTCTTAGAGCCATATGAAAAGGAATTGGCCCAATCAATGATAGATGAGTTGCATGCCACCAATTATATTGTTACTCAAGAGGATCGCACTGTGGGCAAGGAGCTGACCATGGCTTTATTGGGCTATCTAGAGCAAGAGGATATCGAATCTGATGAAGATGCTAACAAGAAGAAGATCCTCTTTTTTGCCGATGATGAGTATGCTATTGCCACTGCCAACAGCCTCAGCGCCGATATGGAAATGCCAATCACTATCATGGAAAAGGAACTTATGCAAGAAGTACGAAGCGCCGATCTGACCACTAATCTTGATGGTCTATCTTCAGTTCAAACCATGAGTCGTTTAGCGGAAAAGTTTAGGCAGTATAGCGCCATTGTCGGGTGCATGAGAAATCTTTCAGTTGTCTGGTTAAGAAACCTTAATAGGATTTCATTGGAGTTGGAGATCCCAGTTGTCCTCAGTTTTATTGATGGCCCGGTCATTTGTATTTTGGCTTCCAATCCATACACCACCGGGTGTTTGGAATGCTTCGAGTTAAGGGCCTTAGCTAGGCTGGAAGATCATGTTCAGTACCATAATTTTGTTAATGAGGAAAAGCGCTACTTTGGTAATGGTCGTTCCAATCCTGGAATTAAGCCCCTTCTTAACATGTTGGTCAATCAGACACTTTCAGAAGCATTTTTGATCCGTAAGATTGGAGTATCCAAATTTACCGGGCGTTTGCTCACCACCTATCTTCCCACAATGGAAATTCAGGCTCAGGATATATTGAGGGTGCCCTTTTGTCCCGCATGTGGCGCTGTAGCCAAGGCGCGGCTGGAAGAAAAGAATATATCCTCTCGCGCATTGGTGGATGAGATGGTGGCCAACACACTGAGTGGGAAATAAAAGAGGGAAATTTTTAAGGAGGGGAGCAGAATGTTAAGGTTTTATCCGTCCTTTGATCATGTCATGAATCAATATAGGGTTTTGGGGGGCAATCAATCGGGAATCATGCACGGGGTGATTGCACCAATGGTTCATATGCCGCCGGAACCGAGTCTTAAGTCGGTAACAGGGCGCATGCCTAACTATCATAAAATTACCTATAATGACCCTGCAAAGCATGTGGAATATCATCTAAGCGGTTATGGTGTCTACAATGAAGAGGCGTTGATTAGACTGTTGGGAGAGAGTGTCGAGCGCTATGCCCCTGTCAGTACCGAGGCTGTATTCCGCCAGCAAGTTGTCTATGCCAGCTACAAGGAAATTAGCAAAAGGGGCAAGGTTATGCCCTTGGAATATCTCAACTTGTATTCCCATGAGCAGCAAAAGGTTTTGGCAGAAATGATGCCGGAATACTCCCCGGTTCACGCTACGGAAGATGACTTAATTAGCTGGATCCAGTGTCCCTCATTAATCCACCCCGGGGAAAACGTGTGGGTGCCTATGCAGTTGCTGTTAATAGGATTTGTTCGCAACGAGGAAATAGGAGAAAAATTCTTTACCCCGGCCTTCTCAACTGGGACTGCGTCCCATAAATCAGTGAAAAAGGCCTTGCTCAATGCTCTGGTGGAATACGTTCAGATTGATGCCTTTGTTATCTCATGGTACACCCTGCGCAAAGCAAAACGGGTGATTATTGACGATGCTGATGTCCTGAAATGCTTGGAACAGTGTGGGTTGGGAGAGAATTCTCCTTACGAAATAATTCCTCTCTTGGTTACCCTGCCGGACATGGACCTTCCCGTTTACCTAATAGTTTTGAGGCGAAAGGATAAAAAGCTGCCGTATCTAATTGTTGGCACTCAAGGGGATTTGAATGCTGCCAACGGCTTGCTTCGGGGGACTATGGAGGCGACGGCGATAATCTTCATGCACATGTTTAATGCCTTGTTTGACCCGGAGCGGATAGAGTTTTCTAACACTCAATCAGCTTTTGCCGATCTGGACACCAATGTCCTTTTTTATGGTGTTCCCGATAAAGCTGAAGAACTTGATGAATTGTTGGCTCAAATGATTGGTGAGACAGTGCTTCTATCTCAAATTCCCTCTCGCTGGGAAGATGATGTGGACAAGCAGATTGCCCACTTGCTTGGAGAAATAGCAGGTGTCAGCGAGTATGCTGTGTATGTGGACATTACTCCTCCGGAAATTATGGATAAGGGCTGGAGTGTTATGCGGGTGTTTATTCCTGAATTATGTACGATGTTCTTGCCAGGCTTCCCTTTCAAAAATCATCCGCGTTTGAAAAAGTACGGTGGTGTAATTAATGAATACCCCCATCCTTTACCATAGTTTATTAGTAATGATGGCCACTGTATATCCAGTATCCTTACCGCAAATTGCTGCTAACTTTATTCCCAGGAGTGCGGCTAAACATACCAATACTATATATTTGGCAGGTTCAGTACTTGTTACTTGCTTTCTGTTGCTATTGAGTATTTCTCTTGTACCCATCAAGGGACAATTACGCCTTTTCCCTGATCTACATTGGGCTATAATAGCTATCCTCATTTCTCCTCTATTGGTCGGTCTGGAAATTTTAGTGGGAGCGGTAACCCTAAGGTTGTCCGGTATTCGCATTCTGGGTTGGGCGGTCAATTCTACCTGGATTAAGATCTCCGGGATTGGGTTTGTTTTGACGATAGTTATGGCTATCTGCGAAGAGTTCCTCTATCGCCAGCTTTGGAGTGTAATTATGATAGCCAATCTCGGTTTGCCAATTTGGGGGTATATCCTTATTTCTTCCTTAGCCTATGGTTTCAACCACCTGTATTATGGCCTAGCTACTTTTATTCAAAAGGTAGTTACTGGGATTGTCTTGGCACTGTTGTTTTTAGCCAGCGGAGGGATAATCCTTGTTCCCTTAATCGCTCATACATTGCAGAATGCCATTGTCTTGATCTGGGGGAGGTGCAAGAAAAACGAGTAGGTCAATCTGGGTCTTATTGACCGGTTACTGTTGTTTGCTAATTTGGCTCTACATTTTCACGCAGTCTTACAAGAGCACATACATAAAAAACAAAATAACCCTGATGATGTCCACTATTTTCAGGATTCCAGCCTCATATTCCTATTCAATTTTTGCCGCCTTTCTGTATTGCCTTTTGCCAACCATCAGTAGTTTGATTGTGGCCATTGTGGCAGGCCTGAACATATCCAGCATATTTGCTGCTGGATTGGACCTGGATTTTTTGATTGTGACCGTGCTGAGCGTAATTGCGGCCATGTCTTTAGTCTCAGTTTTTGTGCAAGTTACTTTGAAGATCCTCCCCAAAGCAGACATACCTGGAGAGATGGCAAGGATTAAATGGATAGAGGGTATTATGCAGACCCCTCCTCAAATAGCATGGTTTTTACCGATATTGAGCGCGTCTTTTGAAGAAGTGTTCTTTCGAGGGGTCTTTTTGCATGGGCTAATAAGCAATGGCATGAACATACCATGGGCCATTGCATTAGTTACGCTGGCTTTTATCCTCAATCAAGTTCTTCTGGCAGATACGCCCATCCAGCGGCTGATCCTCGGTTACTCCAGCTTGGCAATTTCTCTGGTGGGCAGTATTGCCTATTTGGCCAGTGGCAGTATAATTCCCTCCATAGTTATGCATGCATCCTTTGCAGGATTTTATGCAGGTAAGAGCGAAAACAGAAAATACAGTCACGGTGTTAGGGATTACCAATTAAGGGGGTAAGTGCATGATCAAGGTTGATTCCCTCAGGGTACAATATGGAGGTTTCTGTGCAGTGGAGGACATTTCTTTCAATGTGTCTGAGCAAGAGATCTTCGGGATTATTGGTCCCAATGGCGCCGGCAAGACCTCGGCAATTGAATGTATTGAGGGTCTGCGCAAACCGTTTAGCGGAAAGATTAGTGTCATGGGGTTAGACCCCTGGAGAGAGCGAAAGCGTCTGCATCAGGTCATTGGCGTTCAGTTGCAGGATACGGTGTACCAGGATAACGCCAAGGTCTGGGAAATATGCCACCTCTTTTCCGCCTTGTACCCTCATCCCGCCAATTACCATGAGCTCTTGGATATTATGGGTTTAACGGAAAAAAAGCAGGCTTTTGTTTCCACATTGTCAGGTGGGCAAAAGCAGCGGCTTTCAATTGTCCTGGCCCTCATACCCAAGCCAAAAGTCGTCTTCTTAGATGAACTTACCACAGGGTTGGACCCCCACGCGCGTCATCAGATGTGGGCTTTGCTCAAAGAGCTGAGAAAGGATGGCCTGACCATTGTTATTGTTTCTCATTTCATGGATGAGATTGAGGCGATTTGCGATACTGTCGCAGTGATGAATAGCGGTCGCATGCTTATCCGGGGAACCGTCGCTGAGGTCAGCAGCAGATTTAACTTGGCGGATAAGATTTCCTTTACTGCTCCCCAGTTGCAGGATGGCGCCTTGGCTGGGTTAAGACACGCCATATCAGTGACACGCGATAGAGATGTCATAACAGTGCTCAGCAAAGACAATGAGGGTGTGAATGAAGTCCTGTCCTTCCTTAAGGAAAATGAGATTGCCTATAGCAATCTCACTGTAAGCCGTCCAGGCCTGGAAGATGTTTTTCTAAAGCTAGTAGAAGATTCCAAGGTTCAAGAAGGATAAAGGGGGGGAAGAGAAGATGAATATGAAAATTATGACCAGTTTGTCGGCCTTTGAATTTAGATTGTTTTCCCGGAACCTTATCAACATGTTTTTCTTGCTAGTCTTTCCCACCTTGATGATACTATTGTTCGGCGGAATTTTTGGCAATGAGCCCCAGGAATTATACGGGTGGCGTGGGACTGTAGATGTTTCAGTCCCGGCCTACGCAGGGATGATTATATCGGTAACGGGCCTCATGAGCCTGCCGCTTACTCTTAGCGAATACAGGGAGAAGCGGATTCTCAAAAGGTATAAGGCAACTCCCATGGAACCTATTTATGTTATTCTCTCTCAAGTCTTGATTAGCATGATAATGACAGTAGTAGGGATGCTCTTACTAATTATCGTTGCCAAGCTAGTATTTGACCTGCAATTTGAGGGCAATGTTGTCGCAGTGATTGCAGTCTTTCTCTATTCTACCCTTAGTCTTTACTCCCTGGGTTTTCTCTTAGCCAGTCTGGCCCCCAACATGAAAGCCGCCACCGCCATCGCCAACCTGGTATATTTCCCCATGCTGTTTTTGACGGGGGCGACCATTCCCATAGAAGTAATGCCAGATATCATGCGGAAAATTGCTCAGTTTCTGCCGGTAACCCATATTGTGTCGGCAATGAAAACGGTTTGGTTTGGTGACAGTATACTTTCTGCATGGCCCAATCTCCTGGTAATAACGGGCTGTTTGGTAGTCTGCTTAGCCCTGTCTCTAAAGTTCTTCAGGTGGGAGTAGTCTAGGTCAAAATTCACAAAGGGCTGTCTCAAAATCAGTATTATCTGATGATGAGTCGCCCCTTTCAATTTATTCAAGGGAATTAGCTTGCCTGTAGCGGCTTTATCTGAAAATTGATGTGCTTTGCAATTGAAAATATCCTTCACATTGCTATAATTATGAAACTCACTTCCTTTTATTCAGAAGTTGTTCGTGATGGAGTTGCCATCTATGAAGCCTAGAGAGCAAATGAAATAAATAGCTTGGGACAAGGGAGAAAAGCTTGGTACAAGGGGACGGACGGTTCTCTTTGTCCCAGATTGCTAGGTCCCCTGTAAAGGGATTATTAAAGGACAGGATGAATTCATCCTGTCCTTGGATTTCAAGGTTTTTTGGGGCTTATTCGTCGCCTTGGGGGACGCAGAAATCGCAGGGGTCGTGACGGTTAGCCTCGAAAGCCTCATCGATGGTTCCATAGTAAATGGTTTTTGAGCGATTCAAGGTGTGGCAGTTTTCATCAAGATGATAGCTTTTACCAAAGGTAGTCCAATAAACGTTATCATCACCGTAGGTTGCCTGGGCTTCAGCCAGTTCTTCCTGGGAAACAGGAGAATAGTCAATGCTGGCAGCGCCGGCAATTATTAAAGCGATGGCGGCAACAACAGATACAATCTTTCTAGTCTTGGCATCTAAGTTCTTATCTTTTAAGAGAAAGATAACGAGAGGCATAAAAGCTATGACAGCTACAATGAGACCCATTTGATTCCAAAGGAAGAATTTTACCTTGTTTTTCTTGCTAATCGGGTTAATGTGATTAGCTTTTTTCCACAGCTGGGAGCCTATGATTACAAGAATTAAGTCTGCGACAATGCCGATAATCAATATGGTCATGGGCAGAAGAGTGATGTTCAGAATCTCTAATCCTTCGGAAGGAACAAAGAAGGTGCCGTTCAGGTAGAGAATGCAAAGTACCTCGCAGGCAATGGCAAACAGCCACAGGACAACTGCTCCAATGCGCAACCTAGTTGCACGGGATTTGGAGTCTTTGGTGACTACTTCACCTTTGCTGGCAGAAACATATTTACGCTCTACCTTTTTTGTTTCTTTAGCCATAGTAAGCACTCCTTTCTATATTTGTCCTGGCAGTTAGATAAATCCGCCGAGGCACAATAATACCAAAAAGTTTGCTTTGAGTATAAACGGATTGACATGAATTGTCAAGGTAACATAATCACTCGATAGCGTCAAGTCATTGTAGG
>DHSM01000018.1 GCA_002408465.1 Firmicutes bacterium UBA5286
GTTGTCTTTATGACTACTCGTATTTTCTCCGGGGGCGTTTTTTTGTCCAGCTTTACTCAGCGCAGCCCATAAGGTGGCAGATGCCCACCGTCTTTTCCACACTCAGAACAAAGGCGATTCCCCTGCCAGGCTCCTCCAGGGCGGTTTCCGCTTCTATGGCCTGCAACACCTGCTCGGTTTTTCCCTCTTCAATCAGGGTGAGAATAATATCTTTCTCCGGCTCAATGGGAAATCCAAAGATCTTAGCTGTTTCATGGATTCCGGAACCGCGTCCGGTGAGAATTGTTCCCCCCTCAGCGCCGGCAGCTTTCGAAGCCATAATCACATCAGGGGCAATCCCCTTGTTGACAATAGTAACTATAAGGTCATATTTTTTCTTGGTCTCTGGCAAGCTTGACACCTCCATGTCACAGGTTGTTGACGGCCGGTGAACTGTGCCGACGATTTTTGCTAAATCAAGGACAAAGGCAATCCCTCTGCCCGGTATGTCCAAATCACCTTCCCTGGTCACTGCTTGGAGAACAATATCCAGTTCCTCCTCACCTACAGCGATAAAGATTATCTCTTTTTCCGGCTGATAGGCAATACCAAAAATACTTTCATACAAGGTTTTTTCGGCGCTTCCCCTGCCAAAAATAATGGTGCCCCCATGGGCGCCGGCCTTTTTAGCAGCGGTAACAATTTTAGTGGCATAACCCTTTTTCACAATAGCGACGATTAGTTTATGCTTCTTGTTGGGATCCATGTTTCTTAACCCCCTTCGCCTCGCTTCTGCTATAAAGCAAACCCAAGGTGAGAATCGAGACAATGGCAAACATTGCCACCAGCCCAATCATGCCAAAACCGTCAAAGATTGGGGTGCTTCCCTCAATAACTTCTGAGCTGCCAACAGCAAAAGCCAGCAAAAAAGTCGCGATCATCGGGCCGGTAACAACCCCGCCGGAATCAAAGGCCAGGGCGACAAAAATCGGCTTGACATGCCTGGAGAGAACAAAAGCCAACAAGTAACCCGGCACCAGAAAAAACCAAATAGAAATTCCTGTCAAAATTCTTACCATGGACAGGGACACAGCCAGGGCCACGCCAAAGGAAAGAAAATAGAGCATGACCTTGTTGTTGATGTAACCGCCGGTAACCTTTTCCACTTCGAAGTTTAGTACTTTAATTGCCGGTTCGGCCATGGCCACCACAAACCCCAGAAGAAAGCCTATGGGAATCAAAATCCAATTATACGGCAAGCGGCCAATATGGTTCCCTATCAGCCCGCCTACCTTGATAAATCCTGCGTTGGCCCCCTGTAAAAACAAGACCAAGCCAATGAATGCCGTGAGCAGGCCCCGCAGAATTCTCACCAGCTGAGGACGAGGCAATTTCCAGCTGTATACATTAAAGGCCACGAAGATTAAAAGCAGCGGCAGGAAAGCCAGGGAGACATCCAGGAGTACATTCCAGAAACCTTCAAATACAGATGCTATCATTTATATAGCACCCCCAGCAGCAGAATTGCCACAATCGGTCCGACGGCACCCATGCCGAGGAAACCGAAGCTTTCGGCAGATGCAGCGTTAGAACCCCTTACTGCTGACATGCCTACCCCCAAGGCCAGGATAAAGGGGACTGTAACCGGACCAGTGGTGGCACCCCCGGCATCAAAGGCCACAGCAATAAATTCCGGAGCGGAGAAAAAAGCTAAGATACAGGCCAGGGCAAAGCCACCGCCTAAAAGCAGGATAATAGGAATCTTATATACAATCCGCAGCAATGCCAGGGAGAGAAATATCCCCACCCCCAAGGCTACTACTGCCACCAGCAGATATTTTGATACTGCCCCTCCCGACACTGTAGAAACTTGAGCAGCCAGCACCTGGACACCGGGCTCAGCCACCGTCACCGAAAACCCCACGGCAGTGCCAAACCCAATTAATAATCCCACTTTGCCGCTCAGCATCAGTGATTTCCCCACCAACTCCCCGATGGCCAGAAGACTTGCCTCCACCCCCGAGAGAAATAGAGTAAAACCAGCTATCGTTAATATAACGCTGACAAGAAAAGTCCAAAAAATATCCATGGGAAACCGGACAATAGTAAATTGCAGCAAAACAATTACTACAGTAATGGGTAATATGGCGTGCAGAACTTCAGATACTGTTTCCTTTAAACTCATGGCAACACCTCCATAGCAGTAGCCCTCAGCCAAAATTAGTCTAGACTCTTTCAATTCGATTACCCATACTGTTAAGAGTTCCAATATGCAATTTAGCGGCAAGTTCCTCTCTTCGCCGGCGAATCCTCTAATTATTATAACATGTTAGCCCCTGCTTGGAATGTAAAACCTCCCCAATTCTGCATTGGACGCTTACAGGCCCCCGGGGGCAAAAAAAAAGGCGCCATTGGCGCCCATTGCTTCAAGTATACATCAGTCGCCTATGTTCCCTCAGAAAAACAACTGTATCTTTTAAGGTAACCTTCATATCCCGTGTGCTGTAGCCAAGTTCCCGAACAGCCTTGGCATTACTGAAATTGGCGTTGTTGAAGAAAGAATATAAGGAGTAACTGGTATAAAGGGGGCTGTGCCTGCGCAATTTAAAGTATGTTTCTGCTAGCGGAGCACTGGCTTGGACAAACCATAGGGGCAATACAGTCTTAATCTTCTTCTTGCCGCTGATTTCATGAAGAAGGTCCAGCACTTCTATTACAGGGAAAAACCGGTTCGAAAGGATATAACACTGGCCCCTGCGTCCGTGTTCCGCTGCCAGCAGAATGCCCTTGGCCACATCCCGGACGTCAACAAAGTCGTAGCCTCCCCGCACGCATAACTTCAGGCCGCCGTTGAGATAATCGAGAACTAAGCCGGTCAGATGCCCGTTGCCATAATCATTTGGCCCGGTGATTACCGATGGATGCACTACCACTGCATCCAAACCCTGGGCAGCGCTAGCCAAGACTGCCTGCGTTGCCATGGCTTTTGTCTTTACATACAGCCCCTTTGCAACAGCAGGATCAATGCTGTCCACTTCGGTAATTACCGGCTGGCCCGGCAGTTCCGGAAGGACACGGGCAGAACTTACATACACCAGTCTGGCTATATTGTTTTCATGACAAAGTTCAATTATGTTTTTTGTCCCGGCCACATTTACATCGTATACATTTTGCATATGCCTTGTCGCAAGAGTAACAATTCCGGCAGTATGAATGACGACCTTTTCACATGGTACGCCAGTTTTAAACAGCGGGGCCAGACTGGCTTTATCCCGGATATCGCCCCGGAATAATTCAAATTCTGCTCCCGGCAAGGCCCTGGTTTTATCATTGGGAAGCGCCAGGCAGCGCACTTTCTTTCCCTGGGCCAGCAACTTTTTTACAACTGTATTCCCCAAATGACCAAAGGCACCAGTAACAATATACAGCTTTTCCACTGCAATCCCTCCCTTCCCATAATATTCCCTAACTTAGCAAAATTATATCAGCAAATGCAGAAGATTTAAAGAGAAACTTTTCCCCCGTACCTTTGTTTTACCATCCCGCGAGGATTTTCCCGCCCGCAGTCCCGGATACATTGAAACCTTCAGAACTTGGCATGCTAATTGCAGGAGGGTAGATATGGATAACAATTTGAATTTACGCAATTTGTTATTAGCGGGAATAGGCAGCATAGCTTACTCCCTGGAAAAAGGCATGGATATGATCGATGATTTGGTAAAGAAGGGAGAACTCACCGTCAGCCAGGGCAAAGAGCTCAATCAGGAGCTGAAAAACCGATTTTCCCAAAGCGGAAAAGACCCCAACCAGACCATAATCAAAGAGATTATGACCAGCCTCAACCTGGCAACAAAAGAGGACTTTCACAATCTGGAGGCCCGGGTAAGCAAACTGGAGCAGCAATTGCCCTAGCATAGATGAAAACACAAAGCACCCGCCAGCGATTTCAGCAGATCGTGGGCATATTTGCCAAATATGGCTTAAAAGAAGGGATCACAAGTCCGCCCCAACTGCGTAAGGCCCTTGAAGAATTGGGGCCTACCTTTATTAAAATTGCCCAGATTCTCTCTACCCGTCCGGATATCCTTTCCGAACCCTATATCGAGGAATTCCAAAAACTTCAGGATGACGTAAAACAGGAAGAATTCAGCGCCATCAAAGAAATTGTCGAGATTCAGCTGGGTGGCAACCTGGATGACTTCTTTGCCCAGTTCGACGAGGAGCCAATTGCCTCGGCCTCAATTGCTCAGGTCCACGGAGGCAGATTGTGGAATGGGACCAAGGTAGTGATCAAGGTCAAACGGCCGGGAATTGAGAACATGATCTTTAACGACCTGAGGCTGCTGAAACATGTATCTGCCCTGACCAGATTTATTCCCCGAACCAGTGTCTGGAATCCAATAGAGGTGGTGGACGAGCTCTGGGATTCTCTGGAGCTGGAACTGAACTTCCTGCACGAAGCAGAAAACATCCAGCGGTTTAGAGAGTTTCACAAGGAAATCAAGTTTATCACCATTCCTCAAATCTACCCGGAGTTTTCAACCCGGGATGTCTTGGTCATGGAGTACATAGATGGGATTAAGGTCTATGAAAAAAATACCCTGGCCGAGGCCGGGTATGACCTGGAGGAGATTTGCAGCAAAATCATCTATAATTTCATGTACCAGGTCTTTGAAAACGGCTTCTTCCACGCTGACCTGCATCCTGGCAATATCCTCATCAGCGCAAAAAAAATAGCCTATCTGGATTTCGGCCTGGTAGGGCACCTCAACCAGCGGCTGAGAACGCAATTTAACCGGCTGCTGGCGGGGATTGTTCAGGGAGATTTAGATCAAATGGTCAGTTCGGTAATTCAGATAGGCGTAAAAAAAGGCCAGCTGGACCGGGCCCTTCTCTACTCAGAAATTGAACAGCTTTATAATAACTATATTTCCGCCTCAATTTACGATCTGGACATTCCCCGCTTAGTGGAGGAAATCTTCCGCATCTGCCGCCAGAATAGGATTGCCTTTCCTAGAGACATCACCCTGTTGCTTAAAGGCATTCTGGTGCTGGAAGGATTGATCAGCCGCCTCGCTCCGGGCATGGCGATAATTGACCTGATGACCCCATTTATCCACAACCAAATTATGAGTTCCCGCAATACCAAGCAAGAATTAATAAAATTCGCCCACGGTCTCTACCGGATGACCCGATCAAGCTTGCGCAATCCCGAAAAACTTCTGGAAATTCTCAACAAAGCCGCAGCGGGCAAAGTCGCCATCCAGCTGGAAATCCTGCATCTCCAGGAAGTAACCGCTGACCTGATGAAATCTATGAACAGAATTGTTTTTGCCCTGGTAGTCTCTTCACTGATTATCGGCTCATCCCTGGTAATAGCGGCAGAAGTGGGACCCAAACTGATTACCATCCCCATCCTGGGGCTGGCCGGCTACATAGGAGCGGCAATTATGGGCCTGTGGCTCTTAATATCAATAATCCGCTCCGGAAAAATCTAAAACAACAGGGACGTACCTTTTCGTGGCGGCAAGGTTAATTCAATTTAGCTCGCCGCAGCAAATTGGCATTGCCCACTACTGTTATTGAACTTGTAGCCATGGCGATTTCGGCAATGACCGGATGGAGCAAGCCTAATATTGCCAAGGGAATAGCAATTGAATTGTATGAAAAAGCCCAGAAAAGGTTTTGCCGGATTTTGCGAAAAGTTGCCCTGGACAGCCTGACTGCGCTGACCACTGCCTGCAAGTTGCCGCTGACCAGGGTGATGTCTGCGGCCTCAATGGCGATGTCGGTGCCTGTGCCAATGGCGATTCCTGCATCAGCCTGGGTGAGAGCCGGGGCATCATTAATGCCGTCGCCCACCATAGCTACTTTCAGCCCCTGCTGCTGAAGATTTTTGATCTCCTCGACCTTGCCTGCCGGCAGCACTTCAGCCATTACCTGGTTAATGCCGGCCTTTCTGGCGATGGCTTCTGCCGTCCGCCAATTGTCGCCGGTGATCATGGCCGTCTTCAGCCCCATTTTCTCCAGCTGGGCAATAGCTGCAGCAGAGTCATCCTTGATGGTATCGGCTACAGCCACCACTCCCAGGACCCTGTCCTCCCGGCCTACCAACATTGCCGTCTTGCCGTCTCGTTCCAGGCGAGCCAGGACTGTCTCAGCTTCGGCCTGCAGGCTGCCCTCCGCCTGCAGCAGCCTGCGGCTTCCGACCAGTATTTTTCTGCCGTCTATTTCGCCAGCAACTCCCTTGCCAGTAATGGAGACAAAGTTTTCGGGTTCTACCAGGTCCAAGCTATGCTCCCGGCCAGCGATGACAATCGCCTTGCCCAGGGGATGCTCCGACCCCTGCTCGACGCTGGCGGCCAGGCGCAGCACTTCCGCTTCACTTGTCTCAGAAAAGGCAATAATATCCGTTACCTCCGGCTTGCCGGCGGTTATAGTCCCCGTTTTGTCAAATACAACAATATCTATATTGCTCATGGCCTGAATGGCCCCGCCGCTGCGGATAAGGATGCCGTTTTCGGCTCCCAGGCCGCTGCCCACCATTAAAGCAGTGGGGGTGGCCAGCCCCAGGGCGCAGGGACAAGCGATAACCAATACAGCGATGGTTGCATACAAGGCCAGGGTGGCGCCGCTTAAACTCGGATTGAGCCAAGGCAGCAGATCCCCCAGCGCCAAACCCGCTGCTCCCATAATCTTCGGAAACAGCAGCCAGGCAACGAAGGTCATCACTGCAAGAACCATCACCATCGGCACAAACCAACCGGTAACCCTGTCGGCTAATTCCTGAATTGGCACCTTGGTTCCCTGCGCCTCTTCCACCATTTTTATCACCTGACTGAGGAATGTGTCTTTGCCAATCTTTGTCGCCCTCACCTTCAGCAGGCCCTGGTGGTTTACAGTCGAGCCGATGACCGCATCCCCCGGCACTCTCGTTACCGGCAGGGATTCGCCTGTGGCCACAGACTCGTCGATGGCGCTTTCTCCAGCTTCAATGACCCCATCGGTGGGAATCTTTTCTCCCGGCCGGATCAGCATCAGGTCACCCACCTGCACCTGCTGAATTGGCACCTGCCGCTCCTCACCGTTCACCAGAACCGCAGCGGTCTTCGCGCCAAGCTCTAACAGCTTCCTGATGGCCTGGGACGCATGCCCCCGGGCTTTTGCTTCTATGTAACGGCCGGTAAGGTGAAAAGTCATGATCATGCCGGAAACCCCAGCATAATTCTCCACTGGCCAAAAAAAGGCCATAATACCTGAGGAAACTGCCGCCAAAGTGCCTATGGCAATCAGGGAATCCATATTGGCGCTGCCGTGGCGCGCTGCCCGCCAGGCCGATTGATAGACATGCCCTCCTGCCCAGAGCAGCGCAGGCAGAGCCAGCAGCAGCGTTCCCAAGTTATAGCTCAGAGGGGTGGGCCAGCCATGCTGGTGCCGGCCTGCGGCCATGGCAATCAGCATCCACACAGCCGCCGGCAAGGTGAAAGCCCAGGCTATCCACATTCTCCTTGCCGCCTGCTGCAGTCTTGCCTCATCTTTATCCCTGGAGACAGCGGCTTCTTCCAGCTCCAGCCGACCTTGATAGCCAGCCTTCTCCACTGCAGTAAGCAGTTTCTCTTTAGATATCGCTCCGGGCAGGTATTCGATGCTTGCCCTTTCAGTTGCAAGGTTGACCACAGCTGAAACTACACCCTCAGTGCCTTTCAAACCCTTTTCCACCCGGTTGGCGCAAGCGGCGCAGGTCATTCCCTCAACTTTGAGTGTAATTTCCTCAGTTTTTTTCTCAGGCATTTCAAGCTCCCTTCATGATCTGCTAACTAAACTCACTTTACTTACTTCCCCACCACCAGACCAGGGCAAACCCGGCCACGGCGGCGATGATTAGCAACACTGGGCTGGCAAAGCTGGCAGGCACCAGCATCCTCCCTGCCCCCAAGATCAATCCGGCAAACAGCCAGCTGATGGTGGCCCGGTAGCGGGAATACAAATTATCCAGGGCATTGGCAAGGCCGAAGATGCCCATAGCCGCCCCTGCAATAAATATGCCCAAAGTAATCCAGTCTAAATCCGCCAGGGCCTGCATCATATTGTCGTAGAGGCCCATGATAATCAAAACAGAGCTGCCAGGCACCCCGGGCAAAATCATGGTGGCGCTGGCCAATGCCCCGCCAATCAAGAGCAAGGCCGCATTGGGTCTGGCAGTGCTTTCCATAATACCCATGGGCGTGCCGGCAAGGATAAGGCCAATTCCCACTCCAATAAGGAATATAGCTGCCCGCCTGAAACTGGGATGATAGTTTTCTCCCAGCACAGATCTGATTGAAGCCAATATGCTGCCCAGCAAAAACGCTGAAACTATAGAAGAATAGGACTCAAATAACCAGGCAAAAGCCCTGCCGCCGACCAGAATGCCTCCTGCTGCCCCAAGGGCAAAAGGAATCCAGCTCAAGACCCGCAGCCGGGACAAATCCCGCATCAGCTTTTCGTACAGCCCCAGAAGCAATAGCATCGTCCCCCCGCTCATGCCGGGCAGGACAATGACAAATCCAGTAAGCAATCCTTTGACCACCATTCCCATGACTATCTTCCTCTCGCCTGTTGCCCTCAATAGTACTATTTTACTATCTTCACAGACTGCAGACAAGTTGAACAAACAGGCTGGAATAAATACCTGTTGAAATACTTCCCTGATTCCTATATAATTTTTGGTATGCACGCAAAGCACTGTTACTGATTATCTTTGATGGGAGTGGAAATCCAATGGCCAAACAAAATCGCGGCAAAGGACTATGGGGCAAGCTCGGCCGGGGCAAAGGCACCTGTCCCCTTTGCTCCAGGACAAGCACCAAACTTTTATGGCAGACCAAGGACGAGCAAGGCAATGATGTTCAGGTCTGCAAGCGCTGCAAAAACCACTAGGAAAAAGCCAATCCCGCTGTTCCCTTGGGAAACACTGGGAATGGCTTTTTTTCATGCCCCGACCCCGGGGTATTTTTTACTGCAAAGAGCTTTCTTAGGCCAGTCCAAGGAGCCTGGCGACAGCGGCCACTGCCGCGCAGATGAGTATGCCCGCTGCAGTGGGGACCAGAAATGAAACCAACGTCCACTTGCAACTTTGCGTTTCCTTGTGTATCGTCCAAAGGGTTGTGCCGCAGGGAAAGTGCATGATGGTCAATAACATTACATTTACCGCCGTCAACCAGGTCCAGCCATTGGCCGTCAGCAATTGGCGCAATGCCTCCGGACTCTGCAGCGCCTGCATTGAGCCGCTGGCCATATAGCTCATAATAATTATAGGAATCACAATCTCGTTGGCTGGCAGCCCCAGTAAAAAACCCATGAGAATGATGCCGTCCAAGCCCATTAGTTGACCCAGGGGCTCCAGGATTCTCGCTCCGTGGGCAAGAAGGCTGGCATCAGCAATGGACAAATTGGCCATCAGCCAGATTACAATCCCCGCCGGCGCCGCCACCGCTGCCGCCCGCCCCAAAACAAATAATGTCCTGTCAAACACCGAGCGCACAATGACCTTGCCCACCTGAGGCTTTCTGTAAGGAGGCATTTCCAAGGCAAAGGAAGAGGGCAGCCCTAAGAGGATGGTTTTTGATAAAATCTTGGATACCGCCAGGGTCATGACTATGCCAATGACAATTACGGCCATCACTGCCAAAACAGCTATTCCGCTTTGGAAAGCACCTGCGCCGGCGGCAAAAAAAGTCGTGGCCATGACAATAAGAATGGGGAAACGGCCGTTACAGGGGACAAAATTATTTGTAATGATAGCTACCAGACGTTCTCGAGGAGAATCAATGATCCTGCAAGCAATAACTCCGGCTGCATTGCAGCCAAAGCCCATGCACATAGTTAATGCCTGCTTGCCATGGGCGCAAGCCTTTTTGAAATAATGGTCCAAATTGAAGGCCACCCGGGGCAAGTACCCCAAATCCTCCAGCAAGGTAAACAGGGGAAAGAAGATCGCCATGGGCGGCAGCATCACCGAAACCACCCAAGCCAAGGTGCGATACATTCCCGTTACCAGAACGCCAAAAAGCCAATCGGGACAAGATGTCCAAAAGGCAAGGCCGGCCAACCAGTCTTCAAAGCCAAATAACAGCGCCGCCAGCAGCTGGGAAGGGTAATTGGCCCCCTCAATGGTCAGCCAGAATACCAGACCCAGCAAGCCAAGCATAATTGGAAAGCCGAAAACCTTTGATGTCAGGATGCTGTCTATCTTTCTGTCCAGGGCATTGTGGTCGCGGTTCACAATCAGGACTGTTTTGTTGAAAATCTTTTCAGCTTCACTGACAATGCTTGAGACAATCAGGTCCCTGGGATTGACTTGATTTTGGCGGCAAAACTCCCGGCGCACGCTGCTAAGGGCGTTATCCCCCAATATGTCCAAGCCCTGATACTTGCCCAGGGAATCAAAGATTGAGGTCTCGCCCTCCGCCAGCCTCAGCGCCAGCCAGCGGCTGTTGGGGAGGAGCCCCGTCAGCTCGGGGCTTAGGGAAGCCACCATTGCCTCAATCTGCTGAGGATAACTTACCTGCCGGGGACAGCTCGGGTCCCCGGCAGCAACCTGAGCGACTGCGGCTTTGAGCGTATCCAGCCCTTCCCCACTGCGGGCATTTGTTCCTACCACGAGCACACCCAGTTCCCGTCCCAGTTGGTCAAGGTCAACCGTTATTTTCTTCCGCTTGGCTTCATCCATGAGATTGACACAGACCACCACCCGGTCGGTAATTTCCAGGATTTGCAGGACCAGGTTGAGATTGCGCTCAAGACAGGTGGCATCGGCAACCACCACCGTCACATCGGGCTGGCCAAAACAGATAAAATCCCTGGCCACTTCCTCCTCAACAGATGCAGAAAGCAGAGAATAGGTTCCCGGCAAATCCACCAGCAGGTAATTGTCATCCCCGCATTGATACCGGCCCTGGGCTGTGGCCACAGTCTTGCCGGGCCAGTTCCCGGTATGCTGGTTCATCCCCGTGAGGCTGTTGAACACCGTGCTCTTTCCTGTATTGGGATTGCCCGCCAGGGCTATGACCTTTTCATTTCGCTGACCTGCCGATGTTAAATATAAATCCTTTCTGACGCCAGTGCCTGTAGATTGTTTTGTCAGCCCCATTCTGCCGTCCCCTTATAGCAGATCAACCAGAATTTGACAGGCTTCAGCATTGCGCAAGGCAATAAGCGCCCCCCGGAACTGAAAAGCCGTTGGATCGCCGGCAGGACTCCTGAGCACTGCTACCACTGGTGTGCCGGTTATCAGTCCCAAATCCAGCAGGCGCCTTCTGCTGCTGGCGTCTGATAGTAAATCCCTGACAACCCCAAGCTTGCCTAGGGGCAACAGGTTAAGGGGTACAGCTTGACCATTCATATAAAACCCTCCTGCAATGTTATAGGCCACAAACAATGTTTCCTACAAGCAAATTATGCAAATATACAGCAGAAGTGATGAATATCTATAACAAGAGGTTAAATGCCCAAGCGGTGGAAGGGAGGGTATGATTTGAAACAAAATAACACTTTCCGCACCGCCCGAGGCTATCAGCTTTTGCTCCAACAAAAAAAAACCCTGACACCCAGCATGGAAGACTATTTGGAAATGATCTACCGAAACTGCCTGGCAGAAGGATATACCCGTGTCAACATTCTGGCCGAAAGTCTCAATGTTCAAGCTCCCTCAGTAAGCCGAATGGTCCAAAAGCTTACAGAACTTAAACTGCTGGATTTTGAAAAATATGGCGTAATCCGTCTTACTGAATCCGGTTTGGAATTAGGGGAATTTCTCTATCTTCGCCATCAAATTATCGAAGAATTCCTGACACTTCTGGGAGTAACAGAATCTCTGCTGACCGAAACCGAAATGATAGAACACAATGTCAGCCTCAATACCCTGAACAGGATTGCCATGCTCAACCAGTTCCTGCTGAAGCATCCCAGCATTTACAACCACTTTTTGGAGTTTATAACTGAATCACAGGCCTAATTGCATGTTTCTTTGCTGTTTAGCAAGCCAGTTTTGTTTTCTCCGCCGTTTACCTGTATACTTAAGTAGCCGAACCGAGGGCGGGGGATCCAATATCCCAGCAGTATTAAAAAGAAACCCGGATGATTCAATATAAGCTCAATAAAGGAGCAGTGTACATGAACACATTCACCGAACTGGGGCTTAGCCCCGCAGTATTAAAAGCTATCAGCAACATGGGCTTTGAAGAAACTACACCAATTCAACAAGAAGCTATCCCCACAGGCCTAAACGGCAAGGACCTGATTGGCCAGGCCAGGACGGGAACAGGCAAAACCGCAGCCTTTGGCATTCCCATGGTTGAGCGATTTGTCCCGGAACAAGGACTTCCTCAGGGACTAGTCATTACCCCCACCAGGGAGCTTGCCGTCCAGGTCGCAGAAGAGCTTCATAAGATAGGCGAATTTAAGAGGATACGTTCCCTGCCTATCTACGGAGGCCAGGATATCGATCGTCAGATTAAGAGCCTGAAAAAACGCCCTGAGATTATCGTAGGCACCCCCGGCAGGCTGCTGGACCATATCCGCCGCCGCACTGTCAGATTGAACGAGGTCGCTACTGTAGTCATAGATGAAGCAGATGAAATGCTGAATATGGGTTTCATTGAGGACATAGAGGCAATCCTCCGAGAAGTACCTGGTCAGCACCAGACTCTCCTGTTCTCTGCCACCATGCCCAGACCTATTCAGGAACTGGCCATGAACTTCATGGTTGATCCCAAGGTGATTGAGGTCAAGAGCAAAGAGGTTACAGTGCCTGCGGTCCACCAGACTTACATTGAAGTTCAGGAAATACAGAAGTTTGACACCCTCTGCCACCTTCTTGACCTGCAGCCACCGGACTTGGCCCTCATTTTTGGCCGCACCAAGCGCCGGGTGGACGAAATAGCTGAGGGCCTGAAGAGCCGGGGCTATTCTGCCGAGGGAATCCACGGCGACCTGACCCAGGCCCGGCGGGAATCGGTGCTACGCCAGTTTAAAAATGGCATCATTGATGTCCTTGTAGCCACCGATGTTGCCGCCCGGGGTCTGGACATAACCGGCATCAGCCACGTATACAACTTTGACATTCCCCAGGATGCCGAAGGTTACGTGCATCGCATCGGCAGGACTGGCCGGGCCGGACGCAGCGGCGAGGCCATCTCCCTTGTAACCCCCCGGGAGCAGGATCATTTCCGCTATATTCAGCGCACAACCGGCGCCAAAATTACCCGCACCCCCCTGCCTTCCTTGGTTGATGTCCTCAAAGGACAACAACATCTGGCAGCGGAAAAAATGCTGGAAGCATTAGATGCCGGCGCCACCGGACACTATCGGGAAATGGCGGGCAAACTCCTGGAAGAAAACGACTCGCTCAGCCTGGTGGCTGCCGCCCTGAAACTGCTGACAAAAGAACCCGATCGCACACCCGTTAGAATCACCGAAGAAGGTTCCTACAGATTCCACCAGCGCTCAGCCGGCAAACCCTCAGGCAACTCCTCTTACCGCAACCGCCGCACCGGCCAAAAGCGCTATGGGGGACGGCACTAACTGGCTCATATTGCCCCGGGCATATTGCTTTAGCCACTGGGGACAGTCCCCAGTGGCTACTTTTTCAAATCATATATGACCGTTCGAGAAATGTTGAGCATTTTTCCCAGTTCCCTGCCACTGATGTCAACATTGGCAAGCACGACACTTAAAACTTGCCTTCTGAGTTGCGAGGGAGCTGTTCTAAAAGTCTTGCTGCTGAGACCGAAGCTCGCCAGGATTTCTTCTACTTTGATGCGGGGATTGTCTTTTTCCCCTGGTTCAAGAAATGAATAATCCTCCCCTTCTTCTACCTCAGCATCAGTAAATGCGATGAATGCCTTGGCCGCGTCAGTCCTATCGGAAGAAAGGATAGAATTAAGAAATTCTTTATCAACAAGCGAACTTGGACGCAGCGGGGCTGAATATATTCGATAACTGCTCCATGGATCATCTTGGGCACACACAGTGATACCTGCGGCTACCGGGTTTAGGTGTATGTATCTGGAACATACTAGGAAATGCCGCTCGCAATCAATTACTTGGCTATGATACCTTCCCTGAAATAAGTGACCTACTCGGTCATACTTAAAGTTGAAATATTGAGCATAAGGTCCGCAAATTCGCTTTATAATCCTTTGCAATGGATCCTTCGCTCGCACAAGCAAATGTACATGGTTGCTCATCAAACAATATGCATGCAGCAAAAATTCACCTTTGGCCTTTTTATTAATGAGGAGTGTCAGGAACCAGCTTTTGTCCGCGTTATCTCGAAAGATATCCATTTTGTCTACACCGCGAAAGGTGACATGGTATATCCCGCTTTCCGACAGCATTCTGGCCTGCCTGGGCATCAATCTCCCTCCCATATTGCAATTATAACGCAATTCCCTTAATTAATATATATAAAAGGATCCAGTGGGGACTGTCCCTAGTGGCGCTGTTTTCGTCTGTGCTTGCGGGTGGTCTTGGCTGCAGCATTAGCCTGCCCAGTTTTCAAGCGCTTTTGGGCGGAAAGGAGCCAGTATCCGTCTCTCTCCACCGCCCGGCAACCGCCAAACAGAGACTGCAGTTTATTTCGATACCAGTCCGGCTTCTTAATGACGACATAAACCCAACCTTGGGGATTAAGGCTGCGGGCGGCAAACTCCAGAAATGAGCTGGCAACGCCATAATCAGCATGGTAAGGAGGATTGGTGAGGATACAGTCAAATTTGCCCCCGAGGACAGCGGGCAGATGGCTGTGGACCAGCTCTCCATTAATGCCGAGGCCTTGCAGGTTGTGGCTGCAGGCCGTCAGGGCAATGAAATCATCGTCGACAAAGACTGCCTCCCCAGCCCCAAGTTTAGCGGCCACAATTCCCACCACTCCATAGCCGCAGCCTAAATCCAGCACACGGCCCCCTTTGGGAATCAAGGCTTCCTCCAGCATCAGCCTGGTGCCCTGATCCAGACCGCCGGGAGAAAAATTCCCAGGCAGGCTGGCCAGTTCCAGCTCAAGTCCCCGCACCTGAACCGAGAGCTTTTGCCAAGGCAGATCCACGCTGCCCTGGCGGGGATCAGTGCAGCGCAAAATGGTCCAGTGTTCTCCGGCGGCGACCTCAGATATTTTGGCAAAGTGCTCTCCCAGCTCTTCATCCCGAGGAGAGGATGCTGCCACCAACAGCTCACCGCCGGGATTGAGGCAGGCCGCTGCCTGACACGCCAGCAGCCTCATGGCCTCCCTCTGCTCTGGCGCCGCCAGGATAATCGTGTCCCATTGGCCAGTCAGGGGGAACATAGCCTGAGACTGTATGGCCAGCTGGCTGGAAGCGGCGTTTTCCGCCGCCTGAGCCACTAAGCAAGAGCTGTAATGGGCAAAGGTTACCTGAGCATCCCGCCGGCATGCCTTTAACCACAGGGCAGCCACACCCTGCCAACTGCCGTAGTCCAGAACCCTGCCCCGGGCAGGCAGAAATTCAGTAAGAGCAGCCCATTGAGGGGGGACTCCGCCGCTGCTTTGCAGCTCAACTCCCCCAATAATCTCAGTCCGCTTTCCCTTGCCATTGCTTATTTTCACTTGGATCACTGCCCTACCTCCCTTTCCAGCCAAAAATGCGCCACTGGGGACTGTCCCTAGTGGCCCCTTCCCCAGTGGGTTACCTGTTGCCAGGGTTTGCGGGGGCGAGGGGCCGGCTCTTCATCGGGCCAGCCCAGGGCAACAGCGGCGATCATTTCATCTTTCCGGCCCAGCCAGGCGCTGATCTGCTCCTCAGCGACAAAGACATCGCAGATCCACAGGCTGCCCAAACCTAATTCTACCGCCTTTAAAAGCAGGTTCTGAATTGCCGCCCCAACTGACTGGGTATCTACCGACCACATAATTCTTCTAAGGGGGGTTAGTTTGGCATCCCTTTTCTGACGGGGATTGTAAACCATGATGACAGCTTGGGCATTCTGAACAATCTGAGCCGAGTTCCTGGCGCTGCCGCTGTTGTAACCACTGGCCTCCAGCTGCTCTGCCCCCGCAACCATCAGTGCGGCGATTTTCTCCTTGTCCACGCCTTCCAGAACGATGAACTCCCAGGGCTGAGCATTCTTGCCCGAGGGGGCCAGGGTCGCAGCTTCCAGCACCTGCCCGATCAGCTCCCGGGGCACCGGCTCAGACTTAAATTTCCGTATGCTCCGGCGACGAGAAAAAGCCTCTCCGATTTTCACAACAAATCACCTCCGCCTGTATTCTTTTATTCAATCCCAAAGGTCCTAAAGATAAATGTATACATGTCCGCTCCTTCATCGATGAGCTTGCTGATGGGTTTGCCGGGTCCATGGCCGGCCTTGCTCTCCACCCGCAGGAGAATTGGCTTGGGGCCGGCGTATTTTTCCTGCAAGGTGGCGGCAAATTTCAGGGCATGGCCGGGAACTACCCGGTCGTCGGTGTCCGCCGTCATTATCAGGGTGGGGGGGTAATCAACCCCTTCCCGGACATTGTGCAAAGGCGAGTAGGCATACATAAATTTGAAGTGTTCGGGATTCTCCTGGGCATTGCCGTATTCGGGAATCCAGTAGCGGCCGACAGTAAATTTATGGTACCGAAGCATATCAATTACCGGCACCCAGCAGACTACGGCGCCAAAGAGCTCGGGGCGCTGTGTCATGCTGGCCGATACCAGCAGCCCCCCGTTGCTGCGGCCGAGGATAGCCAGACGTTTGCTGCTGGTGTATTTATTTTCTATCAGCCACTCGCCGGCAGCGATAAAGTCATCAAAAACGTTCTGCTTATTCTCAAGCATGCCGGCCCGATGCCAGTCCTCGCCGTATTCACTGCCGCCTCTGAGGTTGGCCACGGCAAAAACACCGCCCCGTTCCATAAACATTAGGTGCATTGGCCAAAAGTTCGGGGTCATGCTGATGTTGAATCCCCCATATCCAAACAGGACTGCAGGGTTGGCGCCATCCGGGGCCAAGCCTTTTTTGTGGGTTATAAACATGGGCACCTTGGTGCCATCTTTGGATGCATAAAAGACCTGGCTGGTTTCGTATTCGCCGGGGTCAAAAGGCAAAGCAGAATCGCCAAAGGGAGTCAGTTTCCCTGAGCTGAGATTGCAGCTGAAAACAGCCGGGGGAAAAAGGTAGGAAGTATACCCTATAAAAAACCGGTTGCAGTCAAATCTGCCGGACGCTCCTATTACTGTCCCCAGGCCGGGCAGTGAGATTCCGCCAATATGGGAACCAGCGGGAGAAAAGCGCTCCAGCCGATGACAGGCATGGTGCATATAGGTCAGGACCAACTGGCCGCCCAGGAAGTGAGCCTGGTCGATGACATCATCGGTTTGGGGTATTATTTCCTCCCAATCTTCCCTGCCGGGCCTGTCGAGGTCAATGGCAATAATCCTGCCTCGGGGAGCATCCAGGTCGGTAAGAAAGTAAAATTTCTTTCCCAGGTTGCCCACAGGCCGGTAAGCAGCATCGCCCTCAGCCAGCAGGCGCACAAATTCGCCCTTGCCTTCCAGGGGCCGGTAATAGAAGCGGTTGCGGGAAGAGGTTCCATAGGTAACCACCAGGCCCAGGTAGGCATCATCCTCGCTAATAATCGGCGTAAAGCCCAGCTCCTTGGCCTCAGGCCGGGAAAAAATCAGGACATCTTCCCGCTGGTCCGTCCCGATTCTATGGTAATAAACTTGGCAGTAATTGCTCTGATCTTCCGGAGGAACGGTGCCAGGCTGAGGAAAGCGGCTGTAATAAAAGCCTTCTGCGTCAGGAGTCCAGGGCAGAGTGGTCCATTTGCACCAATTGATTGTCTCGGGATATTCTTTGCCGCTGTCAACCTGAAGAATACGGACTTTTTGCCAGTCGCTGCCGCTGGCCGACAGGGCGTAGGCCAGCAGCTTGCCCCCGGGGCTTGGGCTAAAGCGGGTGAGGGCCACTGTGCCATCAGCGCTGAAGGTGTTGGGGTCCAGCAGCGGGATCGGTTCTCCCCCGGGCTCCTGAACATATACTACTGCCTGATTCATAAGGCCGTCATTCTTTTGAAAGAACAGCCTGCCGCCAGCTTCCTGGGGCAGTTCATACTTGGGAAAATCCCACAGTTCTGTCAGACGCTCTTTGATCTCTTGCCGCAGGGGGGTGTCCAGAAATGCCCGGGTTGCTTTATTCTGCTCCTGTATCCAGGCCTGGCTTTCCGGGGAAAGGCTGTCCTCCAGCCAGCGGTAGGGGTCAGCCACCATGGTGCCGTGGAAATTCTCAACAATACTTGCCTTGCGCATTCAGCGTCCTCCTCTGGATGTAATATTGTATTATTCTCCAAAACAGGGGGAGACTCCTTCGCCTGTCGAAGAAATCTCCCCCTGTTTTATCCTAATTTGCCGGCGTAATCTGACCTGCATAGGTATCTTCAATAAATTGAGCAACAGCTTCCGATTTAAGAATCTGGGCCAAAGCTAACAATTTTTCCTCGTCTTGATCTTCCTTATTGACCACAAGCAGATTTGCATAGCAAGACTGGCCATCTTCAAGGTACAATGCATCCCGGACAGGGATCAGGCCGGCTTGAATGGCGAAATTTGTATTGATAACCGCCAGCCCGGCATCTGGCAAAGCGTTGACTATAAAGGCGGCGTCAAGCTCTTTAATGTCCAGACTGTAGGGGTCTTCCACTATATCATTTAAAGTGGCGGAGATGCCGACACCAGCCTTTAATTTTATCAGACCGGCCCTCTCCAACAGTGCCAGTGACCGCCCCTCATTAACGGGATCACTGGGAATCAACACCTTGCAGCCCGGGGAGATTTCTCCCAGATTATCAAGCTGCTGAGAGTAAATGCCCATGGGTTCTATATGGACCGCAACCAATCCCACTAATTCCCGGCCGTATTCCGCATTAAAGCTGTCAAGAAACGGACGGTGCTGAAAGAAGTTTGCGTCAATTTCGCCATCGCTTAAGTTCAAATTCGGTTGAATAAAATCATCATACACAACTATTTCCATCTCAATTCCCTGCTCGGCAAGCAGGGGCTTGGCAAACTCCAAAATTTCGGCATGGGGAACGGCTGAAGCCCCTACCTTGAGGACATCAGCGTCATCACCGCATCCTCCCACGCTAATGAGCAAAATTAGACTTAAACCCAATATTACAATTTTTTTCATATTAAAGACCTCCATATTAAATGCACTTATCGGCTTAGCTTGGCAACCAGCTTATTGCCAAGACCCTGTACTAACTGGACAAGGACAATCAAAGCAATGATTGTAGCTGTGAGTATTGCCGTCTCCCGACGCTGGTAACCAAAGCGGATGGCAAGATTGCCCAAGCCGCCTCCACCCAACACGCCGGCCATGGTTGAATATCCAATCAAATTAATGGCAGTCAGGGTCAGACCCCGAACCAGCCCTGGCAAGGCTTCAGATATCAGCACCCGCCTTACCACCTGCCCTGGGGAAGCCCCCATAGACAAGGCCGCTTCAATCAAGCCTGTATCCACTTCCCGAATGGCCGACTCAGTGACCCGGGCGACAAAGGGGATAGCAGACAGGGACAGGGGAACAATGGCTGCAGTAGTGCCAATGGTGCTGCCCACCATCAGGCGGGTAAAGGGAACAACAGCAACCATCATGATGATAAAGGGCACTGACCTGGAAATGTTGATTACTGCAGTCAGAATCAGATTAAGAGAAGCCTTGGGGAGCAAATGCCCCTGTCCCGTCACCACCAGAAGCAAGCCCAAGGGGACCCCGATTGCCGCCGAGAAAAACAGGGACAAGACTACCATATATATAGTTTCCGCCATTGCAGGCAAAATCAGTTCAGTCACCAAGACCCATCACCTCCACACTAACGCCGCTGTCCTCCAAAGCCCTGCGTGCCCGGACCTTCTGGTCCTCATTGCCCTCGACGCTAACCAAAAGCCACCCGTAGGGATTGAGCCTGCCGGAGTCGATATTGCCGGCCAAAATATTAATCTCTGCGCCCATTTCTTTAATCAAGCGGGCCAGCACCGGCTGTCTGACAGTTTCCCCAATAAAACTCAAGCGCCAGCATCCCTGGGGGATATCCGGGATCTCGCTATGCAGAAGATGCCGGGCAATTTCGCTATCAGGCCTGACGGAGACAGTGTCCACCGGCCCCAACTCGACGATCTTGCCTTCATGCACCACCGCAACGTGCTGGCAAACCGCCCTGATTACCCCCATCTGATGAGTGATCAGGACGATGGTCAAACCTAGTTGACGGTTGATGGCGCTCAATAGTTCCAGAAAGGATTGAGCGGTAACCGGGTCCAGGGCCGATGTAGGTTCATCACAAAGGAGGACCCGGGGCTTGTTGGCCAAAGCCCGGGCAATGGCCACCCGTTGCTGCTGGCCGCCACTGAGCTGACGGGGATAGGCAGCGGCCTTATCAGCCAGGCCAACCAGTTCCAGGAGCCGGGCAACCCTATCTTTCACTTCAGCCCGGGGCATCCTGATCAAGCGCAAGGGAAAGGCTACATTCTCCCAAACGCTGTACCTTTTAAACAGGTTAAAGTTTTGCGAAATCATCCCGATGTTTTGCCGGGCGCGGCGCAATTCCCTGTCGTTCATGGCAGTCATTTCTCTGCCATCTACAAAGATGCGTCCAGAATCTGGGCGCTCCAGCAGATTAATGCAGCGGACTAAAGTGCTCTTCCCTGCCCCGCTTAAGCCGACAACCCCAAACACTTCACCCTCATTAATTTTCAGGCTAACATCCTCCAGGACTTTTTCCCCATTAAAATTTTTATTTATTTTTTCAAGTGAAATCACCCTGAGTCCCTTCCTTCCATAAAAAAACCCACCTGCAAAAGATGGGGGATTACTATCTCATCTTTCAGGCATTGCCTGCGGATTTGGCACCCTGTCCTCCCTAAACGGGAGCGGGTTGCCGGGCTTCATAGGGCCAGTCCCTCCGCCACTCTTGATAAGAGAAATATTCAATTGATTGAATGCAACATGTTTATCAGTCTAACACGGCCATTAGAAAACTGTCAACAAGAAAAATATGGCTTATGAGGAAGAAGCCGCTCCCCTGCAGGCCGAAAAATCCGTACAGGAATACCGGCTCAGCGCGTCCGGCGAGTGATGTAAAGTCCTGTGATGATTAAGGCGGCACCGGCTAATTGCAAAACTCCAATTTCCTCTTTCAGAAACAAGCTGCTGGTAATCATGGCGGTAACCGGTGTCAGGTTATTATAAATGGCCGTCCTGGCAGAGCCCAGTTTCTGGATGCCATTTGTCCACACGTAATATCCCAGTGTAATTGCAAGCCCGGCGGAAAACGCAAGTCCCCCCAAGCCCACAACGCCAACTGCTGACCAGTCCTGAACCTTGATCTGCCCCAGAGATACCAGAATCATCGCCAGGGCGCCGATGGTCATTGTCCAGGTGGAAAATTGCAGGGGGGAGTATTTATTGAGCAGGTTTTTGCTCTTCAGGGTATAGAGAGCATAAAAAAAAGTGCCGCTTACCACCATTATATCTCCCAGCCAGGTGCTTCCCCCCAGAGACAAATCCCCGCTGGCAGTGACCAAGGCAATTCCCAAAATGGACATGCCTATTCCCGCCCAGGTCAAGGGACCTGAAGCCTCCTCTCTGGTAATTGCCCCTAGGGCGGCTACCCAGACGGGTATTGTCGCCAGAAGCAGGGCTGTATTTGCCGCAGTGGTCAGATTAGTCCCAGAGATGAAGAGAACTTGGTAAAGAGTATGGCCCAGCAATCCCAAAAAAGCGATACGGGGCAGATCTTCTCGTTGAGGCAGCAGCCTTGCTCCGGTCAGCCTTAACATCCCCCAACTGAGCAACGCTGAAATGCCAAAACGCAAAGAGTTGAAGGTCAAGGGGTTAAATTCGGCAAGGGCTGCCTTGACTACGGCCACATTAAAACCCCAAATTATTGTCACAAAAATCAGAAGCAAGTCTGCCAAGCTGAATCGCTTAGTCTGTTGCTGCATAAAAAATCATCCTTTCGGGGCAGGAACTTTCGCCAGTCTAAATTATAATATCCCCCGGCCCGCTCCATTTGTCAAGGACAATAACAGGCGGGAGGCCCCGGCCCCTACTTCTCATCCCCCGCAAACAACTCCAAAGACAGATCCAGAATCGGGTACTGCCACCACGAATTATCTTCAAAGTGCCACCACTCAAAGTCTATGTATTGAAACCCATGCCTGACCATCACTTCAGTGAGCAGATCCATATTGGCGCGTGCCGCTGGCGACATGCTGGCTTGCCTGTGGGCCCGTCCGGAAAAGTCATCAAAATCCGTGGGCATCTCCACCTCTCTGCCGCGGATATCCACCAAGGTGACATCCACCGCCGCCCCCCGGTTGTGCACCGAGCCATATCTGGGGTCAGCGAAAAAATACCGTTTATCTCCCGCCAGTTCCCAGAGCAATTGGTGGAGGTGATAAGGCCGGTAAGCATCCCAAAGTTTTAGCCGGCAGCCCTGTTCCATCAGTTCGGCATTGGCCGCGGCCAGCTTGAGGGCTGTTTCTCGCTGCAGCAAAGCCACATTGACCGGATACACCGGTTTACCGGTAAAATTATTCCTGCTTGCATAACGAAGATCCAGGACAATCAAATTGTCGATATCCCCCACCCGCACCAGATCGCTGCCCCCTGTTGGCCTCTCCGCCTGCAAGAGACAGGGAGCAGGTGTCTGCCTCCCGGGTAGGAGTATCACCGTCAGCATTATCAAGATCAGAAGGCTTCGTTTCATACAGCCGCTCCTCAAGGTTTCTTCCTCTTAGTATTGCCCCGGGGCACAAAAAAGGGCGAGAAAACCCCGCCCAATGCGAAAACAGAAATCTGAGGTCAAAAGCTGTTAGACTATACTGCCTACAGCAGTTCTCCCTGGAAGACCATCACAGCCTGGCCGCCGAGAAAGACCCGGTCTCCCTCCAGTCGGACCTTGACGGCGCCTCCCCGGGCCGAGGCCTGCCAGGCGTTAAATTCGGACTTATTCAGCTTCGGCTGCCAATAGGGGCCGAGACAACAATGAGCAGAGCCGGTTACCGGGTCTTCGTCAATTCCCACACCGGGGCCAAAAAACCTGGAGACAAAGTCATACCCAGGCCGGGCTGCCTTTGCTGTCACCATTACCCCTTGCGAAAAAGCAGCCAAGGAGCCCATATCAGGCTTGAGGTCCAGCACCTCCTGTTCGGAAGCAACTTCCACCAGGTAGTCGATGCGGTTGCGCCCGGCAAAGATCGGTTTAGCCCCCAGGGCCTGGATAATGGCGGGGCTTATTTCCTCCGCCCAGGCCGGTTCCGCCGGGAAGTCCAACTCAATCCAATCCTCTTTCAAACTAGCTTTTAACAATCCGCTCTGGGTATAAAAGCTGATGACCTCATGAGCCTCTGCCAGCCCCAAATTGAAGAGCACATGGGCGCTGGCCAAGGTGGCATGGCCGCATAGTTCCACTTCCACTGTGGGGGTAAACCAACGCAGCTTCCAGCCATCCCCTTGAGGAACCAGAAATGCCGTCTCCGATAAATTCATCTCCTTAGCCACCTGCTGCATCCACTGGGAACTTTTCTCCCCGTTCAGCAGCAGGCACACCGCGGCAGGATTGCCGGCAAAAGGCTTAGCGGCAAAAGCGTCAACCTGGAAAATCGGGCAGCCCATTATTTCTCCCCCTCCTTTAGAAACCCCTTGGCTACTGCCTCATCCAGCAGCCGGGCAATGTATTGCCAGAGCACAGTTGACCCAAGGGCGATGGGAGCCACCCGGCCGTCCACTTGTTTGCGGCTGATGTTATTCTCGGCCCAAGAGCGTCCATGGGTGCGAAGGTTAAAGAGAACGGGCTGGAAGCGGTCGACGGCGTTGGCAAACCTGGCTTCCGGGGTCTCTCCCAGCTCAAACTCCTCCCACAGCTGCCGCAGTTCCCGGCTCTGCTCCCGGGGCAGCAGGCCAAAAATGCGGTCGGCAGCTTTCTCTTCCCGCAGGGCTTTGTCCCTGGCCCCTTCTAAATCATAGCAGTAGGTGTCCCCGGCATCTATTTCCACCAGGTCATGGACCAATACCATTCTGATGACCTTGCCAAGATCAATAGCCGCATTTGCATACTCCGCCAGCACCATGGCCGTCATGGCCAGATGCCAGGAATGTTCGGCGTCATTCTCAAATCTGTCAGCATAAATCAAACTTGTCCGGCGAAAAATTGTCTTGAGCTTATCTATTTCCAGCAAGAATTCTACTTGCTGCTGCAGTCGCTCCATCATAATTTCTCCTCCCACTCCCGGCGCAGGATTGAATAAAAGCGAAAGGTGCAAAAAGCTCCCTTTACCCGGAGATAATCCCGAAACCTGCCCTCAAAGGTCATGCCGCAATGCTCCATGACCCTGGCGGAGGCGATATTCTCCTCAAAGCAGCGGGCCTCAATGCGGTTTAGTTCCATGCGGGTAAAGCCGAAATCAACAATGGTTTTGGCCGCTTCGCTTATCAGCCCCTGGCCCCATAGGCTGCGGGCGAGGACATATCCAATCTCGGCCTTCTGGTGTTCCGGCTGCCACCATACATAGCCTGCCGTCCCCACCATCTTATCCTCAGCTTTGCTGACCACCGCCCAGCTGCTGACCCGGCCCGCCAGCTGATCCTCAACTACGGTATTGAGATAGGCAAATGTATCCTCTATGCCCCTGTGGACCTCCCAAGGAACGTAGCGGGAGACCAGGGGATCCCGGGCATAGTCATACATGTCCTGAGCATCATCAAGACTAAGGGGACGCAGGACCAGCCGCCTGGTTTCCAAAACCGGCATATGGGTAAAAATATCTTCCACCTTGAGCATATCAGCACCTCCGTCTGATAAATTCTGCACAATTAGAGAATATTCCTTCCCGCTAACTGAAACTGATACTGAAAAAGCCAGAGGAAATACTCTGGCTTAATACTAGCGCACCCAGCGCAGCTTGCTCAGGGGTTCCAAAGCAGCTTCGGGAATATCCCTGTCGGTAAAGAGATAAAACTGAGGCAAAGTGACAATCGATTTGCCGGGAATCAGGCTTTGCAGTTTCCAGGCACCGCAGAGGATAACGTCCCGGTTGACATAACCACTAATATTTTCCCCGCTAAAAATCATGAGTTGCTGAGGGCATCCAGGGTTGCCAAACAGCAATTTGTGCACATCAGGAGTTTCATTGTCTTCCCCAAATTTGAAGCCCACCTTCTGCCCTCTGGGAGAAAGGTACTGGACCCAGCTGCCGGAAGAAGTCTTGCCGGGATTGAGGTAGACAGTACTTGCGCATTCCACGGCATTGATGGCAAGTCCCTTGTGTGCAAGCTCCAGGAAGATGCAGATCCCCGCCAGTCCGGGAAGGGTAAGGACATTCTGCCTCAGAACCAGGCCCTGGTATTTCTCATGCTCCCGGACATCCACCTCAATCTGCAGGCCCTGCCACTGATTGCCCAAATTGTCGGGCAGGCAAACAAACTGGATGGAGCGGGGTTGCCTGAGCAGCGACTTGCCTGATAGGGATTGTATTTCGACCCCCGTTCCCCCCAGCCAGGGGTTCCACCAGGACTTGGGCCCCGGCGCCGGGAAGGAAGCGTCAAACCATTCCTGGCCCTGGAAGATCAGGCTGAAGACCCCGGGTCCAAAAGCAGGAGCGGCTGAGAATGACACTGGGCCATTGTCCACCGTCAGGACCTTAATGCCTTCCTGCTCTTGCTGTTTTTGTTCTACTTGGCCGCCGCAGCTAAAGACGGCAACTTGCCGCTGATAATCAACGCCTGTAGTCTCGACAGCGATATTTACCGCATCGAAGCCGGCAGGGGGCAGTTCCGGCAGGGTCAGGCTGGCGCGATTGCCGACAGCATCGGCCCTGCGGGGAGCAAAACTCCCGCTGGCAGAGCTGGCTGTGACCTGGGCGGAAAAATTCTTTTCCTGATGCTGGTACACTGCCAATTCATAATCTCCGCTGACAAAGGGATTGCCGCCGTTTACTACTGCTTCCAGGCTGTCAGTTGATGTTATATTTTCTTTTTCATTGACCTGCAACGCAAATTGCCTGAATTCCTGCCAGCTGCCAAAGGTGTTCATGCTGAGATAAATGGGCTTGATCTCCGCCTGCTGGCCCGGGGCCAAAGTGCCCAAATCTGTTTCCAGCCAAAGCCAGTCATCGCCCTTTATGGTCATGTCCTTGGCCCAGCACAGTCCCCTGTTCCCTGTATGGGAATATATCCAGTTCTCGGTAAGATCCCTAAGGGCGAAGGCTCCCAGGTAGCTGCGGCCGTCCCGGGCCTCAATGATTCTGCCTCTCAGGGGCAGCACCGGCCAGACGTTGTCAAAATTAATCATGGTTTTGAACCACAGGTTCGCTGCCGGCTCCTCCCCCGCATTAATAATGCTCCATTGCTGGGAAAACAGCCCGTCAGCCCCGAGGCGGGCAAGGCGCTCAATTACAATGCCCGGACGGGAGGAGGAATGGTAAGTTGCGCGAATAAAAGACACCCCGTCCTCATCTCCCCATTCCACCTGTACTGGCTTGGTCTTGGCAAACTCCACCGAGTAGGGCAGGCCCAGCTGTGGCCGCATGAAATAAGTGGAGTAAATGGTCTTCACCAAAGAGCGGACTTCCATGGTATTGAAATACTTGCCCAGAATGAGCATGTATCTGCCATTGGCCACAAAATAATAGTCATTGGTTTCGCCGCCAAACCTGCTCCCCCTGCCGGCAAAGGCCGCAGTCAGCTCCTGACTGTACTTCACCGGTTCCCCACTCTGAGGCTGGGCTGTAATCTCCACCTTGCCCTGCAACAGCCCGGGTCTATGGAGAAAATAGCTTACCGGCACAGCTTTTTTCTCCCCGGCTGAAAGTGTCAGGGCGTGGTCCCTTTGCTCCAGGTCGATGAAACCGTCCGTGGGCAGGGAAAACCGGAATTCAGCTGGCTCATTGTAGCCATTCTCAAGATTGAGAAAGAATTGTCCCTGGCTGCCGGCAGCATATTCCCCTTCCGGGACAATTGCCCGAAGGAGAGCAGGGAATTTCGGCACAATGCCCACCTTGAACAGGGCCTTCTTGCCGTTTATTGTGAGCTCTGCAGTCACTGCCGGGTGAGTATGCCATACATTCTGCTCCTCGGCAATTTCGCCCACATGAAACTGTGCCGGTATGTTCAGCTCACCCTCTACGACTACGATCCTGTCAAGGGAAAAAGCTATGTTCTTGTCATTCCTGCCCCGGATGGAGATTTCCAGGGGCTTGCCGGTTTTGTTGACCAGATGGTAGTCGATAGTATAATCCCGGCCAAAAGTCAGTTTTTGCGCCTGCATACTTGTGGAGACAAGCCAGTCATCAGTTTCAATGAGGCTTAAGCCCCGGCCCAGGCGTTCGAATTCCAGCCTCAGCGACTTGCCCTGATGCTGCCAGTGATAGCCAAAGTACTCAAAGCCGTTTTCCTTGCGTCCGTCGGGCCGGACAGCAATTTCCCGGACAGAATCCCCATACCAATCGGCCTTTTGGAAAAAATCTGCAACGGCCTCAGTGCGCAGGACATAGGGAATGAAATTCATGAGATGGGTGGAATCATCCCGATCTTCCCAAAAGAAACCGCATTTTTTGTACAGGGGCACTGCCTTGGTGTTTCCAGGCCAGGTATACAGGTCCAGGCGAGGCCACTGGCATTGGCAAGCTTTCTCCACCGCCTTGAGCACCAGGGCCTTGCCTGCTTTCTTGCCATGGTAATCCGGGCGGACATTGAGGATGGGGATGTAGGAAGCGCCTTCATCTTCCCGGTATTCCGAAAAGCCGCAAAGGCCTACCACTTCTTCCCCGTCCAAGGCCAGCCAGGTATTGATATGATCCGAGTTTTCATATGCGGCGATAATTGATTCCTCGGTGTCGATACTGGTATCGCCGCCCCAGCTTTCGCCGCTCATATTCCACATCTTGGCGATAGATTTTGCATACTTCCGCTGATATTCAACAATCTTGATTTCGTGCATTTTTCTCCTTTCCGGCATTAAGCTATCCAGACAAAAATACCCCTTTTCCCGTACATAGGGAAAAGGGGTCTCTTCTGCGCTATTAATGCCGAAGCATGTCACACTTCAGCCAGTCTCAAATTAAACAGGCTGTGAAGTATGACCTCCCAATATCCCCTTGCCGATAGCGTCAAATAACATTGCTCTATTCATCTTCACAAGCCCTCCTTTCATAATCATTCATGCAATCTTTTTTAGTTTATACTATTTGCCCAAAACTGGCAAGGGAAAATTCCAATTTTATTACCGCAAGACAATTCTCCTTGCTTTTTTACCTGTTCAAAGAGATAATATATCACGAAATATATCTGAGAAGGTGATTCAGCTTGTTCCGCAAAATTCTCATCCTCGCCCTGCTGCCCCTGTTAGCTATTGCGGCCTGTGCCCCTGAGGAAGAAGAATACCCCAATCCCCTGGCCACCATCGAAATGGAAGACGGCGGCATTATAGAAATCGAACTTTATCCCGATATTGCTCCCAATACCGTACGCAACTTCATTGCCCTGGCCAAACAGGGTTTCTATGACGGGCTCACCTTTCACCGGGTAATCCCCGGCTTTATGATTCAGGGAGGCTGTCCCCTGGGGACCGGCGGCGGAGATCCAGGCTATTATATCTCAGGCGAATTCAGCGAGAATGGCTTTGAAAATAGTCTTAAACATAAAACAGGCGTTATTTCCATGGCCCGGCTTGCTAACAATTGCGATTCTGCCGGCAGCCAATTCTTCATCACTGTCGGTCCCTCCTTATGGCTTGACGGCCAGCATGCTGCCTTTGGCAAAGTCATCTCCGGCTTGGAAATAGCCCAGGAGATTGCTGAAGTAGCTAAAGATGAAAATGGTGCCCCCCTGCAGCCCCAGCGCATAAAAAAAATAACAGTAAATACCTTCGGACGCAAATATGACCCGCCCGAAAAAATCAGGAGGTAATCTAATGCCCAATCCCCTAGTGACCATTCAAATGGAAGACGACGATACTATCCAGGTTGAGCTCTTCCCAGACATCGCCCCCAATACCGTCAGCAACTTTATCAGTCTAATCCAAAAAGGTTTTTATGATGGCCTTATTTTTCACCGAATCTTCCCCCATTTCATGATTCAGGGAGGCTGCCCCCAGGGCAGCGGCATGGGCGGTCCCGGCTACAGCATACCCGGCGAGTTCAGCGCCAACGGCCAGACAAATGAGCTCAAACATCAGCGGGGAGTAATCTCAATGGCCCGAGCCTCTAATCCCGACTCCGCAGGCTCCCAGTTTTTTATCATGGTGGCAGATTCCCCCCATTTGGATGGTCAGTATGCTGCCTTTGGCAAGGTTACAGCAGGCATGGAGACAGCAGACAAAATTGTCAACGTCCCCCGCTCTGCCAGTGACCGGCCCCACACCGACCAGCGCATGAAAACGGTTACTGTGGATACTTTCGGAAGAGAATATCCCCAGCCGGCAACACTATAAGTTAAAGATGCCCTAGGCATCTTTTTTGCTTGTGCTTTCATCTCTGTCGCAAACTCGAAAATAAAGGGATTGCCCTGGTTTTAGGCGAAATATACCAGAGATCTGCAGATAAAACGAGGTGATTCCTTTGTTCAACTCGAAAACCAGGGGCATTGTCATTACCGCCTTGCTTCTCAGCCTTATTCTGTCCCTGTTCCAGTTGCCTGCCCTGGCGGCGGTGGAGAAAATCCATCCCCGAGTCAGGGCCGCAATGGCAAAAGGGGACTTTGTTCAAATCCTGATTAAACTCAGCCTGCAGGAGGATCCCCAAGAGGCTGCCCTGGCAGCTCTCGACCAGCTGCCTGCTGGCACCCAACCGGTCCAACGGAAACTGGCTGCCGGGCAGGCTGTCCTCGATGCACTCCAGTCAACAGCAACTTCCAGTCAGAAACAATTGCTCAGTCTCCTGGAAACTGCTGTCCAGAATGGGCTGGCCCGAGAAATTCGGAGTTTCTTTATTGTAAACATCATCTATGCCGAGGTTCACCCTACCCTGGTGTCTTCCCTGGCCAGGCGCAGAGATGTGGCCGCAATCCTGCCGAACACTGCCGTCGGCAAGGCAGATGGCGCAGTGACAGAAACGGACTTTTCCCTTAATCAAGATTGGAACCTGGAGGATATTGGCGTTTTTGCCGTTCATAAATCAGGCATAACCGGCAGTGGAGTAGTCGTCGGCATCATCGACACCGGCGTCGACTGGAATCACCCCGACTTGGAACGGCGCTGGCGGGGTTACAATCCCGCCGGTCCTGCCAATCCCAGCCTTAATTGGTATGATGCTGTCAACGGCTTGTCAATGCCGTACGATGATGATGGCCATGGCACCCATGTTGCGGGCATCATCGCCGGGGAAAATGGCACCGGCGTAGCTCCGGGCGCCAGCTGGATTGCGGCTAAGGCCTTTGACGAATTTGGGGAAGCTAACTCCGCCTGGCTGATAAGCGCTGGAGAATATATGCTGGCACCCCTGGATGCGTCGGGCAACCCCTGTCCAGATATGGCGCCGGATATCATCAACAATTCCTGGGGCATGGACTCCGGTTTCGATGAATGGTACCGGCCCATGGTCCAAGCTTGGCGGGCAGCCGGAATACTTCCCATCTTTGCCGCCGGAAATGGATCAGGTGCAGGCTCAATATTTGTTCCCGCCAACTATCCTGAAGTCTTGGCTGTTGCTGCTGTAAACACTGACAATCGCCGCAGCATCTTCTCCGGGGAAGGCCCCGCCCCCTACCTGGAGATTTACAAGCCTGACTTAGCTGCTCCTGGGGAAAACATCTTCTCAACCAGGGCAGGCGGCGGCTATTCTCTGATGAGCGGAACTTCTGTAGCCGCCCCTCATGTGACGGGGATTGCGGCGCTCCTACTCTCCCAAGATCCCAATTTGACCCCGGAAACATTGGAAGCAGTGTTCAAGCAAACGGCTCTTCCCCTGACAGACTCTCAATATCCTGACACCCCCAATTGTGGTTATGGATATGGGCTGGTCAAGGCAGACGCTGCTCTTGCCCTGGTCCGGGAACCGACAGGCATAATCCAGGGGAAGGTGAGCGCCCCAATCAGCGGGGTCAGCGCCCCTGTTATAACCCACACTCCTATTCATGAGTACTATATCGATGGCGACCTGCCCATCTGCGCCCAGATTGAAGATAGTCTGGGAGTGGTCAAAGCTGAAATGATTATTTGGGACTCCGTCGAGCAGGCCGATATCACTTTCCCCATGGACCTGCTTGACGGGGATAATAAATCGGGAACTTGGCTGTGCTGGCTGAGCTTTGAGGAAGAAGTTCCCCTCAGCTTGAAATATACCATTCAGTTCCAAAACCGTGCGGGGCTAAAGAGCGTGAGCGGCCCTCACCTGGCCAGTCTGGTTCCGGGAATCCTTCCCGCTTACACCAACGACTTCAGCCAGTATCCCGTGGGCTGGACTTGGGACGGAGACTGGGAATGGGGCAATGGCAGCCGCGGCCCCAAGCCTCAGCTAGGCGACGCCCTTTTCGGCACCGGACTGGAAAAGTACTATGCCCCATATTCTTGGAGTTCCCTATATGCGCCCCCTCTGGACCTGAGTCAGGTGACCGACGCCGCAGTCTCCTTTCAGCATTGGTATGATCTGGCTCCCGGCGATTCTGCCCAGGTCTTTATTAGCACTGATTATCTGGAGACTTGGGAAGTCTTGGTGGATTTTGAGGGAACCAGCTCAGGCTGGCATTCCTGGACCCTGGATCTCAGCGCCTGGGACAACTGCCCCGATCCTATCATTATAGGCTTTGATCTACTGGCTGAAGAAAACGGGGGAAACAAATCTGGTTGGTTCATTGACCAATTCTCACTGGAAGGATCAGGTCCGGGACCGGCGATGCCAAGCCCCTCAACAGAAGTGACTCAGGGAGATGGAAACAGCGGTGCGATCCCCCTGGAAGCTGTGATCACCGTGGTGGAAACCGGGGAAATAGTGCGGACAGGCTATGCCGATGGCATATTTTCCGGCTCTTTTGTCCTCGTCCACCCGCTTAGTCAGACTGAAACACCGACCTTGCGAGTTGCAGCCCGAGGGTACAAGCCCCTGGTGAAAAATATCAGCATCGCTTCAGGAGAAAAGGTTAACCTAGACCTGTTTCTGACGCCTCTGAACTTTTCCTTTCAGCGCCTTAGCGGCAATAACCGATATGCAACAGCTGCTGCCATCAGCCAAAGGGGTTGGGAAAAAGCTGAAACGGTATTCCTGGCCAGAGGCGATAACTATGCTGATGCTCTGGCAGGGGTGCCCCTGGCCTCCGCTCTGAATGCCCCGGTGCTTCTGACCAGCCCTAATTCCCTGCCTGATTCCACTCGCCAGGAACTGCTTCGCCTAGGGGTGAAGAAAGTATACATCCTTGGGGGAAGCAGCGCTATCGCCTCAGGCATTGAGACCATCCTCAAGCAGGAACTTGGCATGGAGACAGAACGAATTTCTGGCGCCAACAGGTTCGCCACAGCAGCAGAAATTGCCGGGCGCCTGAGTAAGCTGACCAGCTTTGACACCGCCATTATCGCCTACGGCAACAACTTTCCTGACGCTCTGTCAGCAGCCCCCTTTGCCGCCGCCGAGGGTATTCCCATTCTTCTCACTCAGACCGGCAAGCTGCCCCAGGAGACCATTCAGGCGTTGGAAGATCTAGCCATTGCCAAAACCATCGTCGCTGGCGGCGCCAGTGCAGTTGGCTCTGCCGTCTTTAGCCAGCTTCCTCATCCCCTGCGCTTGGAGGGTTCTACCCGGTACTATACTGCAGTGGCTTTGGCTGAACATTTCCAGCCCCAGAGCGACAAGCTGTATTTGGCCACCGGCGCTGACTTTGCAGATGCCATCAGCGGAGCTGTTCTGGCTGCCAGGGACAATGCCGCCCTGCTCCTGTTAAGTAATGTCGTCCCCTATCCGGTAACCGAGTTCATCCTTAAATACGGCACTGAAGAAATCCTTTTCCTGGGGGGCAAGGCTGTCATCCCTGATAACATTCCTGAGGCAATCAAGGGGCTGGAACCATAGACTATTCGGGGAACAAGGGTAATACGCCTATATCCTCTAGAAAATGCTTTCAAAAT
>DHSM01000002.1 GCA_002408465.1 Firmicutes bacterium UBA5286
TCCGCGCCTGCATGATAAGCTTGATCCCTTTGACTATACCGGCCCAACTCGGCTTTATGAAAAAGCGGGATTTATTAAGATTGCACAACAAGGGAATGTTGTGGTTATGAGAAAAGAGCTGGAGCAGGAACTATGAAGGACTTTATGAAATCAGGAAGACGTTGAATAACATCAGATGCCTGGGTAGTGTTGCCCAGGCATTTTCTATTTCTCCGGCAAGGCAATTTACCGGAGTTGTTAGAAGCCCTAGACGGGGCTTATTATTACCAGAAGCTCAAGATCTACAGTCATGGTACAGAATTCTTGAACAGTAAACAATATCCAAACATTATTGAGCAATATCACGATAACTGCGAATCTTGTTAAGGGGTATATTGATATAAGTGAGCACTATTTTCTTAGGAGGAATCCGTATGAAAAGAGTAGTATGCCTTGGATTGGCCTTATTACTGTTGACTATTGGTTTTGTGCCTAAAGCGAGGGCTGCTGTCAGCCCGCCTGCCCTGGAAGACCCTACTGATTTTGCAGTTGAATTAAAGTCTGACCTTAGAGGGCCTTACTTTAACTTGACCTTGACCGTTCCAGAAAGCGTAATACAGGTAAATGAGAATATCAAGGGAAACAAGTATATGGCATTTTTCTGCCAGCCAGTAGAGATTGAAATAGAGTACAAGTATGCGGGCCATGACTGGAACAAGGGGACTTTCATGGATAGGAACTGCGTGAGCGTTATGCTCGACGATTACCTTGCCGAAGGCAGTATCAAATACTTGCCTTTTACTGAAAGTGGTTGGGATGAGGAAAAAATCAAATCGGAAACTTATTATTTTCGAGTTAGATTTGCTTATTCCTACTTTGGTCGTCCGATTTATAATAGCAAATACTCTGGTTACTCCAACACTTTCACTATTAAAAGCCAAGGGACCTCCCGCCGGCTCTATGGGGCAACTCGGAGAGAAACTGCAATAGCTGTCTCCCTTGAGGGCTGGCCCATCGGCGCTGAGACTGTAATCCTAACCAGAGATAATGATTACCCTGATGCCCTAACGGGTACGCCGCTCTCTAAAAAGCTTGACGCTCCAATACTATTTACTAACTCCAAGAAGCTTTCTCAAGCAACCGAGGAGGAGATTTTGAGGCTTAAACCTGCGAAAGTGATCATCCTCGGCGGCACCGTGGCTGTAAGTCAGGATATCGAGGATCACCTTAAAAAAAGCTTTAAAGTGCAGAGGATAGGCGGCAAGGATAGATACGACACCAGTAAGCGTATTGCCCTGGAGCTGGCCTACACAGGCCAGGTGATGATTACCACGGGCACGGATTATCATGATGCCCTTGTAGGGGCACCTATGGCTGCCTGCAATTTGATGCCAGTTCTCCTGACCAAATCCAACACAATTCCCACATATACAGCGGAGGCTCTATCAATTATTAACCCAAATAAGGTCATAGTTGTCGGCGATACTACCGCAGTCAGCGAAAATGTCTATTCGCAACTGAAGAATCCTGAACGTATAAGCGGCAGGGATTATTATGATACCTCAGTTAAGGTGGCAAGGTATTTTGGCGCAGATGCCAGGAGGATAATCATTGTCACTGGCAAAAACTGGCCTGATGCTCTTTCTGGTTCTGGCTTGGCTGCCAAGTTCAAGAGTCCGACTTTGTATGTTGCAGATGGCCTCTCGCCAGAGGTCACTGAGTACCTTACCCAGAGTATAAGTCTAAAACCGGATATAAATATTCTGGGCGGAGACGTTGCAGTCCCCACAGATGTAAAGCAGGCTATCGATAAAATATTTAAATAAGCAAAAAGGCTCCGGCAAATTATGCCGGAGCCTTTTTGAATAGAACGCCAAAGGAAATGTGTATCAGCAGTTTCACGCGATATATGTCTCAATTCCCTTGTATACCAGGTGGGTGACGAATTCAGCCATCTGTTGGGGCGGTTGTGGGTTATCGTCTTGCAGCCATTTCCGGATTACGCCAATGCTCCCAGTGGCCACATAAGTATAGATATATTCTGCGGTGGACTCGTCCACCCTTTTCTTTTTTTGCCACTCGAAGACTACCCGCTCGCTGACAATCTTCATGATATTGGTCTGAAAATTAATGTCGCCGTTATTGCCCAGAAGGACGTGGCAGAGTTCGCTGTTTTGGGCTATATATTCGAAGATCTTGGCGAGTATCTGCATCATATTGGTCTCACCCGCTTCGACGACGAAATGATCCAAATACGAATTGATGTCCGCGATAAATTCAGACTCTATTTGTTTGAGCAGGTCAAATTGGTCGGAGTAGTGGGAGTAAAATGTCGCGCGGTTAATATCTGCCCGTTCACATAGCTCTTTAATGGTCAGCCTGGAGATCGGCTTTTCCTTTAATAGTTCAATTAAGCTTTCCCGCAGGACCATTTTTGTGTACTTCACCCGTCTGTCAGTGGCCATTTTTACCCTCCTGAGCAAATTAATTTTTGTAAATTTGTTGGTTATACTACAGGCTGAGCCGGGATTGTAGTAGAATCAACAGAAGATATTAATCTGTTGGTTGATTAGGTTTCTAGTTGTTAGTATATTAGAAGTAAGAAAGATAGTCAACACCATGTATCGGAAATGGCCGAGCATTATTAAATTTTACTATAACACAATAAAAAATTTTGCCAAAATGAGGTGATGTACGATGGCTGAGAAATTCTTGGTTACAGGCGCGGCTGGAAACTTGGGAAGCAGCGTTGTCCGGGAGCTGATCTCCCAGGGCAAGGATGTCAGGGCCCTGGTCCTTCCCGGGGATGCAGCTGCCCAGCGGCTCCCGGCAGAGGTAGAGAAATATGAAGGTAATATATTGAATCCTGCTGACTTGGAAAGGTTTTTTGCAGTGTCCAAGGGCACCGAGGTCATTGTCATTCATTGCGCAGGCATAGTTTCAACTGTCTGGAATTACGATAGGCAGGTATTCCAGGTCAATGTGCTGGGCACAGATAATGTGGTCCAGCAATGTGTCCGTTCGCAAGTAAAGAAGCTGGTCTATACCAGCTCAGTGCATGCGATTCCGGAGCAGCCCAAGGGTGGGGTGATGACCGAGATAACTGAATTCGCGCCGGAAAAAATCGTCGGGTTTTACGGGAAGACTAAAGCCTTGGCGGCGCAGATTGTAATGGACGCTGTCAAGAAACATGGCCTCAATGCCTCGGTGGTATTCCCTTCAGGCCTTTGCGGGCCAGATGATTACGCCTTCGGCTATGTGACCCAGCTCCTGCTGGACAGCGCCAGGAACAAGCTACCGGCAGGGGTTAAGGGCGGATACGACTTTGCCGATGTGCGCGATGTGGCTGCTGGGGTGGTGGCAGCCTGCGCAAAAGGGGCAAAGGGCGAAACCTATATCCTGGGCAACCGCTATGTGTCTGTGCGGGAGATCTTGCAGCACGTCCATGAACTGACCCATGCCAAGTTGGTCAAGTGCATGATTTCAGTCTCGGCCGCCCGCATGTTCTTGCCGGGGTTCAGCCTTTACTACAAGCTGCGCAAACGCCGCCCCCTGTTTACAAAGTACTCCCTTTACACCTTGATCAGCAACTCCAACTTTTCCTCAGAAAAGGCCAAGAAAGAATTGGGCTATAAGGTGCGCCCCTTTAAGGAAACCATACACGACGCTCTCAAGTGGCTGCAAGCAGAAGGGAAGTTAAAGCCCAGGTATTACTAAAATCGAATAATGTCTAAATTGAACATAGAAGCCGTAAACCCCTTGGGTTTATGGCTTCTGCTGGTATAAGCTGGAATAGAGGATGCGATTAGAAGTGTAAAAAAACTATATTTTATAAAGGAAGTATATAAGATAATGACGAATTATACAGATGGAATGGACTGAAAAAACTTCGAAATGTAAGGGGGGGTTGGTTTTGGCCCACTGTGAAAAATGCGAGAAGGAGCATCAGCCGGGAGAGCGTTGCGCTAAGTGTGCGAAGGCGCCTAAGGCCAAGATTAAGATTGGCAGCCTGGTTATTGGCAAGGCGGCCTTGATAGCAGTAATCTGCAGCCTGCTTGTCGTGACAATCGGCGGGTTTGCCGGGGTCAGGGCAGTCAGGTCTCATCAGGCCAAAGAAAATCTTAACCTGGGCAATGCCTACTTGCTGGAGGGGCAATATGAACAGGCAATTCTCGCCTTTAACAAGACCATCAAAAGAGAACCCCGCAATATTGAGGCAATGCTGGGGAAGGCCAAGGCCCTGATTGCCCTGAAAAGGGCGGCTGAGGGCGAGGCTGTCCTGGATGAGGCAAGGAAAGCAGACCCCAGGATGCCGGCGATTTATCTAGCCCTCTGCGAGGTTTACCTTGAGCGGGGGGATATCCCCGGAATCTTGATACTGCTGGATAGCGGCTACAAGCTGACAGGGGATACCGAGATTCAGGAACTGCTGAAAAGCTTTCAAGAACGGGTATCTATTGTGGCCAGCTCATTCGGGCTATATGTCAATCAGCCAACTAATTTCAGGCTTGTCTATCAGGATGACAATCTGACTGTAGACCTTAAGGCCACCTGGTCGACTGACAACGCAAGCAGTTCAATTACCACAAAGAGCGACGACAGCGTTGATATTACAGTGTCTGAATTAGGTGACGTCACTATCAGCGCAGTTTATGGTTATCTTTCTAAAGAAAGCACCCTTACTTGCAGCGCTAGTGACCTCAGCCGCTATCAGGCTCTTTTGGACCAGGGGCAAGTTACTGCCTGTATAGATGAACTGAATCTGCAGCTGGAGAGAGATCCCGACTGGCATGAGGCCCGGGCTTTCCTGGCTGGGACCCTGATTGAACAAGATGAATTGAAGTCTGCCGCCAATCATCTAATCAAGTTGGCGCAAGCCAAATACAACACCCTTAGTTTAGAAGACGCGTTGGTAAGCAAGGGTTCTCCGCTGCCCCTGGAAGTTTTGGAACAGGCTTTCGCCGAGGATTGGCATTGGCCAAGGCTTCTCTACATTCGTATTGCCGCAGAAAGTGGGGAACTGAGCGCCGCCGCCGCCCAAATTATGCATCTTCCCAAGCTGGACATTGAGCTTAGTTTGATAAAGCCTAAGGCCCTTTGGGGGGTGGCGGAAGAGTTGCTGTACTACTGCCACCAGGACCTTGACGCCTCCAAAGCTAAGGAAGGCATTCAAACTATTCTCAACTTCTTAAGCGAAAACCCCCAGTGGTCAAGGCATGCTGCTGCTCTCTCCGCTGTCCTCAATCCGCCGCCGGCTCCCACCCCGACCCTGATTTTTGATCCTAAGGATTGGTGGGCGGTGGACTGGTACCACATGGAATACACAGACCTTTCTCCCGATTCCAGCTACCTGTTCTATATTGCAATTGACAGTCGGTATGTCAAGCGGGGAGATATAGTGAGTATGGCCACCGGACAGCTGGTCCTGAATATCCCTGAGAGCAAAAACTATGCCGGCAGAGACGCCTGGAGCAGGGATAGCAGGTATTTCGCCTTAGAAACTAAGAATAACTTTGCAATCTACGACCTAACAACGAAAAAACCGGTTGCCCAAGTGGCGCCGGTAAATGCTAAGGCGAAACTCCGGTTACTGGGTTGGAATCCAGATAACTTGCTTCTTTGGGTTGAGCAAACAAATTCTTCTCAGCTTGTCAGCTACTCCCCTGCCACTGGGGAAAGGAAGAAAATCGGCGGCAGCACTACTGCCTATCCCTCCCTCACCGCCACCGGTAAGGTTGCTTACCTAGAAGGGGTAGATGAGTATGGGCGGACTAAGGATACTCTCAAGGTTACTGTGGACGGGGTAACCCGGAGCTATCAAGTGCCGGAGGCGAGAATTGAGGGATGGCTGCCTGAAGATGTTGGGATTCAACTCAAGAAAACAAATGAAGACGTGGCAATAACCCTTGACCTGGCTTCCGGAGAACTAACTCCCTTGGACGTGAAGAGATTCTTGCCCTTGCCTGGAGGCTGGGTTAATCGCCACCAAGTCTATGGCAACTACTTATTAGAGAGGGGAGAGGACTTTTCGGATTCTTGCGCGGTCATGCTTATGGACATTAGGGATTTGTCCGTAACTGCAACCGGAATTAATAACACGACCCCCTACGGGGGAAGGGTATTTTTCGAAAATACTGATTCAGGAGTATGCATCTACCAGATGTTTGATTGATCAGGAATTAGGGAGCATACTTCGGCACCGAACGGGAGATATCCAGTCAGTTGCAAAGAAGCCGCAAACCTCAGGGGTGAATCCCCGGGGTTTGCGGCTTCTGGTTTATTTTCTTCTACTTGATATACAGCTTGCGGATAACGAAATTAACTAATGAATGAGGCAGAATTTTGTTCAGGAAGGCTAATATTTTGTACTGTCCTCCCACGGTATAAATGGGTTTTACCTTGCGCTTATTTGCGGTTTTAAAAATAGCGGCGGCGATTGTTTCCGGGGACATGCCGCTTTGCTCGTCCTTCTCCATAATGGCCACGCTGCGGCCGATGGCGCCGCCGTAAACATCATCGCCGGCATAGGATTTGACCCGGGAGCCGGTAAAGCCTGTTTTTACATCCCCCAGCTGCAGGGCGCAGACGCTCACTTTGAAGGGCTTAAGTTCATTTGCTAGCGCGCAGACGAGAATGTTTATTGCCGCCTTTGTCGCTGAATAGAAGGACTGAAAGGGAATGGCAAAGATTGCGGCTGCTGAGGAGATGCAGATGATGCGGCCCTGCCTTTCCTTTAACATTGGCAAGGCTGCCTTGATGCAGTTAAATGTGCCGAAGAAGTTGACATCAAACTGGCTCCGGGCCTCATTCAGCTCTGTAAACTCCACCGCCCCGGAGATGCCGAAGCCGGCATTGTTGACCAGGAGGTCCAGGTGACCGCTTTCGGAGCGGATTTGAGCGAAGGCTTTTTTAACTTCTTCTTCAACGGTAACATCGGCGGCGATGTTGATAATGCCAGCTTCTCCCGAAAGCCTGCGGCTAAGATTATATACCTTCCAGCCCCTGGCGGCGAAATACTTTGCCGTTGCCCGGCCGATGCCGCTGGAGGCGCCGGTAATCACGACAACTTTCATACAAGCCCGGCTTCTTTCATGACGGTTTCGATGGTGTCTACAGCCTCGTCAATCAGGGCCTCTGTATGAGTAGCCATGAGGCTGACCCGAAGCAAGCATTCGCTGGGGGGAGTGGCCGGAGGCAGCACGGGGTTGACATAGACGCCGGCTTCGTACAATTGCTTGGCCAGAGTTAAGGTCGTAATCTGGTCGTTGGTATAGATAGGAATAATTGGGGTGGGGGATTCCTTGATTTTAATATTGCGGCTGTTTAATGCCCGTTTCATGTAGTTGGATAGCTGGCCCAGCCTTTCCACCCGTTCGGGATGTTCCTGAATAATCTCCAGGGCCTTCATGGCTGCGGCGCAGGATGCAGGCGTGATTGAGGCGGAGAAGATGAAGGGCCTTGAGGTATGGCGGACATACTCTGCCACAACCGCAGACGCGGCCATATACCCGCCCAAGCTGGCCAGGGATTTGGAGAAGGTCCCCATAATGATGTCCACATCGTCTTCGAGATTGAAATAGGAAGCGGTTCCGCGCCCGCCTTCGCCGATTACCCCTAGGCTGTGGGCGTCATCCACCATTACCCGGGCATTGTATTTTTTCTTAAGAGCAACTATCTCCGGCAGTTTGCAGATGTCTCCGCTCATGCTGAAGACACCGTCGGTGACGATCAGTTTACCGGCTTCCCTGGGAATAGAAGCCAGGACCCGCTCCAGATCCTCCATGTTGGAGTGGTTGAAGCGCAGGTGTTTTGCATAACTGAGTTTGCAGCCGTCATAAATGCTGGCGTGGTTTTCTTTGTCGGAGATGATGTAGTCGCTGCGGCCGCAAATTGCGCTGATGATGCCCAGGTTGGACTGAAAGCCGGTGGAAAAAGTGATGACCGCTTCTTTGCGCAGGAATACGGCAAGCTTCCTTTCCAACTCGGTATGCAAGTTCAATGTGCCATTGAGAAAGCGGGAGCCGGAACAGCCGGTTCCGTATTGCTCGATGGCTTCAATGGCGGCCCTTTTTACTTCCTCATGGACAGTGAGGCCGAGATAGTTGTTGGAACCAAGCATAATCCGCCGCTTGCCTTCCATAATGACTTCTACGTCCTGCTGAGATTGAAGCTCATGGAAATAAGGATACAAGTCCATTGCCTTTGCTTCTTTTGCATCAGTGAAGTTCTCACATTTTTGAAACAGGGACATAGACACTCCTCCATCTATTTACTTGCAGTATAATTGCTCTATACATATTCAAGGCGGGGCCTGCGATGTCCTGCAATTGGGGCAGATAATTTCTAATAATATAAACCTCTATTTTGCCGGAGGTTTTTTCTCCAGAATTAAAATGGACGTCAGGCAAGGGCAAATGTCCCTTGCAGACGTCCATTTATCACTAGCGCATTAATCGACTTCTATTTTAATTTTTTCGGTATCGATGATGGTATCCCAGGTTTCAAGATTGATGATGTGGAAATTTAACTCAATTTCAGTTATCTTTTCAATGCCGCAAGCGTCAAGCTCATCCAGATAAAATAATAGAGTATCCAGGGCTCTTTTTCTGGGCATTACATCGCAGATGAAAGCAGGTTCAATCATGAATCCATTGACTGAAGTATTTATGGCTTCAAGGGTAATGCCTTCATTGCTGTTGTTTTCAATGTAAAGGTTGGCTGCAAGCCCGAGCGGGTCTTCTGTCACGCCTTGGTATACGATGGTAATGTCTTCAGTATCGAAAAGTATAACTCCGGCTGCGTTGTAAACTTGCTTGTAGGAATTGGCTGCAGAAGTTTTGACGACGATTATGTCTGATTCCAGGATGACATTCCAGGAATCGGCATCGAAGATGTAAAAGGAGAATTCTATGTCGGTAATCCTGTCGATGCCGCAGGCCTCCAGATCCTCGGCAGCGAAAGTAATAGCGCCCGTTGCTTTCTTTCCGGGCATGACATCACAGGAAAATACAGGCTCCAGCATAAAACCGTTGACGGAAGAGTTTCTTGTTTGCGCAGTAAATGCCTTGTCGGTATTGTTTTCAATGTAAACTTTCAGTTCAGGCCCTAACCAGGAGGAGTCTATCCCAGTGGCTTTGATGACAATCCCATCCTGATCGATAAGGGTTTGCTCTTCAACTGATACTTCTTCAGGGGTGTCGGTTAAACTATCTCCTGGTTGGTCATTGTCAGGATCCTTGCTGGCGGGACCAGGACCACATGCGACAAGGCTTAGCGCTAGAATCAGAAGCAACAACGAAAACAAATACTTTCTCATCTTATTCCTCCCTCAAATATGCGGACATTAATCTAGTCCGTTTGTGACCGCAGAGAAACAGGGTGTGCATTTTAAAATAACACATTCTTATGTCAGATTTTGTCGAATTTTCGTGCCAGTGAAGGTTTGCGCCGGTATTTTTTACTTCAGACAATTTTGGAGAAGAACAAATCCCCCGGAGTTCGGGGGATTTGCTGATCTAGTTCACTGTCACCGTCTTGGCTGCAGTGGCTGAAAGGTCGCCTTTTGTTACTGTTGCGGTAAGAGTGTAGGTCCCCCTGCCATTTGGCACTTTTGTCTTGTACGAGAGGACAACTTTGCCATCACTGCCGGTTGTTCCGGTAAGGGTGGTACTCTTTCCTAAGGGCGGTACCACTACTAGACTTACGTTAGCCGCTGCGACGGGGGCATTGTTTTCGTCTGTGGCCGTTACGGTAATGTAGATGGTTTGCTTGAGGGTATAAGTTTCCTTGTCTGTGGTTATGGCTGCGTTCAGTGTGCCTGGGTCGGGAATTGTGCCGTTAGTGACGAACTGATAGGCTGCCCAGGCGTCCACTAGGCCATTTCCGTAGCGCCAGGGATCATTCCACAGGTCATTGGCGGTTTCGTTAAGGGCGCTGCGCAGCTGGACGTTGCTGAGGCTGGGCTTGGCGCTCCATACCAGGGCAGCCACACCTGCCACATGGGGGCAGGCCATGGAGGTGCCGCTCATGGTTCCGTAACTGCCGTTAATGGTGGTGCTGTAGATGTTGGAGCCCGGGGCCATGATTTCCAGGGTTGAGCCGGTGCTGGAGAAATAGGAGCGAACATTGTCGGAAGTGATTGACCCTACGGCCATAACCGAGGAGTACTTGGCGGGATAGCCGATGCACTCGGTATCCCCCGATGATGTCCCCTCATTGCCGGCTGCGGCTACCACCAGGATGCCCGCCTTGTAGGCGGCGTCGCAGGCCTGCTGCAGGGCGGTTGAGCCCGAGCTGCCTCCGAGGCTCATGTTGATGACATCGATGTCGTTGCTGATGGCCCATTCGATGCCGGCAATAATGTTGCTGTAGGTGCCGCTGCCATAACGGTCAAGGACTTTTACCGCATACAGCTGGGCCGCCGGCGCCGCCCCGATTACGCCAATGCTATTGTTGAGGGCCGCCACCGTTCCGGCTACGTGAGTGCCGTGGCCGTGGTCATCCACATAGCTGCCGATGCCGGTGGTATCATAGCCGCCGCTAACCTGCAAATCCGCATGGCTGGTGAGGATGCCGGTATCCAGGACCGCCACTTTGATGCCTGAACCCTGATAACCTGCGCTGTGCACATCCGGGGCATTTACATGCTCTATGCCCCAGGGGACAGTCTGGGCATACGCCTGAGCCATGAAATCCGGCTCGACGAACTCGATGCCCCTGGCAGTTTTCAGCTTTTCCGCCGCAACTCTGGGCAATTCAACCTGGACAGCATTGATGAACTTAAATTCCCTTTGGATTTTTCCGCCTGCTGCAAGCACCGAGGCTCTGCCGTTTTCGTTGGCGAGACCAATGATGACCGATACCTTTTCGACCTTGGCAGGGGATGTGGCATAAGCCACGGCTGTCATTGTCAGTAACACTACCAACATAACAGCAAAAAACTTCCTCACCCTACTACCTCCCAAGAGAGATTGGCTGAACTAAACAGTTCGCCTTGTATACTCCTATTCAAGTGATTATGAGTTAATGATAGGATTTAGAAGTTAATAAATGCCAAGTAATTTAAGCATCCCGGCGGCTGATTTGTTCCCTGACCTTGGCCATAAGGATCTGTAGAGATTCCAAGCTGGCAGTGGAGTCCCTGAGCTGCAGCAGCTCGCTAAACAGGTCCACGCCGGTCTCATAGGGGATGAGACCATTTTCGATGCAGTGTTCCAAGACGTAGATAAAGTCTTCCCTTCCTTGTTTGCCATCGGTGACAGGAGCATGAATAATAGCCTGGAGCTCTTGGGCAATGCGGGCTTGCATTAATTCCCCTTCCCTGCGCAAATAAAGGCTGATTTCTTGCTGCCAGCCGGAATCCAGATTTAAGTCCAGGGCAGCGCAGTTTTCCCGGAGGTGCTCGGGGTTAATGGGGCCGGTAAGGGCGGCAGCCACCCCTGGTTGACTCAGCACCCAGGCAATGGCCACCTGGGCCGGGGTGGCGTTTAGCTGGCGGCCGATTTCCACCAGTTTGTCTTTTATCCGGAGGCCGGAGGCCAGTTTGCTGCGCTTAAAAAGGGGATCGAGCCGGCGGATGTCTGAGCCGGCAAACTGAGGAGCGGAGGAGATTTTGCCTGTCAAGAGGCCGCGGCCGGTTACGCTGAAGGCGATGATCCCGAAGTCATGACTTTGCAGGAGAGGCCACAGTTCCCGGTATCTGTCCAGGGCAACCGCGTTCATTTCTGCCAGGACAGTTTGGGGCTGGCCCAGCTCCAGATACTGCAGGGTTTTGTCCAGGGGGAGATGGCCAACTCCATAGCTGCGGATTTTCCCCTGGCTCTTGAGTATTTCCAGGGTTTCCACCACCTCTGCCACGCCGGCAGCGGGATCATCATAATGGATCTGGTACAAGTCGATATAATCTGTATGCAACCGTTTGAGGCTTGCATCGCAGCTTGCCAGTATGTGTTTTCTGTCCAGGCCGGATTCCGCTCCGACTTTAGTAGCGATGGCAACTCGGCTGCGAAAGGGGCGGATAGCCTTGCCCAAGACTTCTTCAGTGCCGTACTGGTCTGCGGTGTCAAAGAAGCGGATGCCTAAATCGTAGGCCAGGCGAATGAGCTTTATTGCCCGGGAAACATCGATTTTTTTGCCATAGGCTCCGCCCAGGGCATAACAGCCATAACCCAATTTGGATAGGGGGATTTTACTCAGCATATTCTCCTGCTTCCAGTACAGTCTTGACCTTGGCGGCAAGGCGGGCCAGCTCTCTTTTGACTTCCTTGATGTTCTCTGCCAGTGCTTCAACTTCCCGGAGCTTGGCACGGATCTGACTGAGCAGGGCCTGAGCTGCACTGAGGTCAGGACTTGCCTGCTGGAGACTCTTGTCAATCTGGGCGTCGGCGGAGAGGATAATCTGGATTTCGTTCAGGGAGAACATGAGCTTTTTCATCTTGGCAATTGCAGCCAGCTTATTAAGATCTGCTTCCGAGTATCTGCGCACCCCTCCCTGGCGCCGGGGGGAGAGCAGGCCGATGCGGTCATAATAGCGCAAGGTATCTGCAGGGATGTTAAATTGTTTGGATACATCACCGATGAACATTACAATCACCTCTTAAGCACAGCATACCACATGGAGTTGACTCCAAGTCAAGGGGGTTCCGGAAGGTGTTGTTATTTGCGGTTGCATAATTTCCCCTGGGGAGTTATTATTAGCCCAGAGAAAGGTGGAATCAGCATGGATTTTTTACGGGGAAAATCGGTGAGTTTGCGTCCGCTGGCCCGGGAAGATCTTTCCCTGATTAGGCAGTGGAGCAATGATCCTGAACTGCGGGGATTGACCGGAGCTGTGACGCCAATGGGCGAGGCTGATGGGGACAAGTTTTTTGAGAAGGTATACAGTTCCGAAGATCGCCTTTGGTTTTCAGTTTGGCTGCCGGCTGAGGACAAGATGATTGGCGAAGCGGGCTTGCTCAGGATGTTCCCGGCCTGGCGCACCACCGATATGACTATTATCATCGGGGATAAGGAGGCCTGGGGAAAAGGGTATGGCCTTGAGGTGGCTGAACTCTTATTGGACTATGCCTTTGGCTATCTCAACTTTCATCGGGTTTCAATTGGCGTAGTCGGCTTTAATACCAGGGCCCTGAAGTTTTGGGAAAAAGCAGGTTTCAGGCAGGAAGGAATCCAGAGGGACGGATACTTTTATAAGCATCGCTACTATGATTTCGTGATGATGAGCATCCTGGAAGATGAATACCGAAACCAATATTTGCGCTGAAGCAAAACACCTCCCGCTTGTCCGGAAGGTGTTTATTATTTGCGGCCGGCTTTTAAGAACATCCCGATGCCGCCGATAACAAGGATTCCGCCTGCCAGCTGTACTAAACCGGGGATTTCGTGGAGAAGGGGAACAGCCAAAATTGTAGCGATGACCGGCTCCCCTAGGGCGCCTACGGATACCGCGCCGGCAGGAAGGTATTTCAGGGACCAGTTGAGGAGAGTATGGCCGCAGATAGTGGGCACTGCCGCTAGGGCGGCAAAGATTAGCCAGTCTGCGGAGCTGTAGCTGAATAAGGGGTTGGCTGCCGCCAGATTGCCGGCCAGGAGGAGTAGGGCGCTGGCGCCATAGACCAGGAGGGAATAGACGCTGATGGCGACCCGGGCCCGGACCTGCCTGCCAACCAGGTAATAGCCTGCAAGCATGAGGCCGCCGGCGGCGGCCAGGAGATTGCCGGCAAAGGCCCCTGTCACCTGCAGGCCGCCCCAGCCCAAGAGGGCGATGCCGGCCAGGGCCGCTCCCGCCCAGGGTAGGGCCCCGGGCCGCATTTTTTCCTTGCCAAACCAGCCGGCGGTAACCACTACCAGGGGATGTATGTTTACCAGCAGAGTGGCGCTGCTGACAGTGGTCTTGGGGAGAGAGGCAAACCAAAAGACAAAATGCAAGCAGAGGAAAAGCCCGCTGAGCAAAGAGAGGAGGAGGTCCTTTTTTCCCACTGCCTTAAACTGAGCACGGTCCCTGATGGCCATAGGAGACAGGAGCAGGCAAGTGAAGACGAGGCGCCAGAAGGCGATTATGGCCGGAGGAGCGTCAGTCATTCGGGCCAGGAAGGCGGAAAAGGATATCCCCGTTACGCCCAGGGCCAGGATCAGATAGGGGTTGAACGCAGGCTTTGATTGTCTTTCCATGGCCTCGCCTCCTAAATTTCTTTTACGGTTGCTTTCCTGATGTTAGCATAATTCTCCTTGTATGAGCGAGGAACAGGATAGCTCCTCTATAAGAGCCTTTTGCTGACCAAGTGCAGCCTGCAATAGTCCTTTTCCTCCGAAATTACACCTTCATCGGCATATCCATTCCGCAGAAAGAAGTCTAAATTGCCATTGGGGAAAACGCCTTGCTCATCGCTAATCCCAAGCACTTTTGTATATTTCTTTTTTAGATAAGCCTCTAAAGCTTTTAAGGCTGGCGTCTTATAGTCAAATTCAGAATCGGAGACATAGACACAGGTAATGAAGGCTGTATGTTCATCTTTAGGGATAGGGTAGGGAACTTGTTTAGAGGGCATATATTCAGCTCCCCCAAGCAGCCGGTTAGACTCGATATTCATAAACCCATAGATATCCAACCCTTCCTGGGCGAGAAAGATTGATTTGTCTTGGGTGCAGGGGTTATTTACTCTCCCTGTACAACTGCCAGCTAAAATACAATTGTACCAGGTGATAGGAACAATATCTCCCTGATAAATATCGACCCCAAGATGGGGGAGATAGGGCTTTTCGGCAGGTACTAGGCCCGCCTTTACCTGCTCTAAAAACGGCCTGGTTAATGGATGAAAATAGCGGTACTGCTTATCCAGCACAGTGAGTGTGGGGAAAAAGATATTTTCCGCCTTGGCTGTATTTTCAGCATGGGTGATGTCATGCAGTTTAATATTCATATGCCCCTTGTATTGCTCAAGCAGTTCAAGCATCTGGCCATTTAAGGGGCATTGGCAGGACCAATAATAGAAATCCAGCTGCATTTGCCTTCCTCCAATAATCGTTTTTCCGGCGGAAAAAGTAGCCAGTGGGGACTGTCCCCAATGGCTACTTTATGGCGGCTTTTAAACAGGTCGAAGCCCGCGATCCGGATGCTGCTGTTTTTCTGGGAAGACAAGATTGGCAATGCATTTCATTGTGGTGCTCTTGCCGGAACCGTTAGGGCCAATAAAGCCGACAATTTCACTGACGTTGAATGAAAAAAACGTTCTTTAAGATATGGTGTCTGCCGTAATGCTTATTGAGGTTGCTGACAATGATTTCACTCACGATTATCCCCTTAGCTGGAACTCAAATCCTATTATATGTCATACATAAAATAATCACCAGGAAAGCAAAAAAACAGAGAGCCACAGGGCCCTCTATTTTTTTATAAACAATATGCCGATAGTGTTTGGCCCGCAATGGCTGGCGATTACACAGCCAGCCCTGGAGATTATTATCTCCTTGGCCTTGGTATGCTTCCGCAGTTCTGCCTGGAGGAAGGGGCCGTCGTCACTGATGGAGTGGGTGACGAAGATCCGCTCTGGCGAGATATTGCCCTTTTGTGTCAGTGCAGTGTCCAGCAGGCCCTGGAGCGCTTTGGCACGGGTACCCCGGAACTTTTGGGCTGGAATCATGCCCCCGTCTACGACTTTGATGGAGGGCCTGATTTTTAACATGCTGCCTACGAAGCGGGCGACTCCGGAACAGCGGCCGCCTTTGTGCAGATAGTCCAAGGTGTCGATTATAAATTCCGTTTCAACCTTGGGCACCAGCGCCCGGATCTTTTCGGCGATGGTATGAATGTCCAGACCTTCTGCGGCAAAATCCACTGCCCGCATGACCAGGAGACCAATCCCGGTGGACAGATTTTGGGAGTCTACCACTTCAATTCGTCCCTGGGGGAACTCCTGGGCCGCCAGCAAGGCATTGTTTAATGTAGTTGAAAACTTGGTGGAGAGACCAATATAAATGATATCTTCGCCTGCATCGATATGGGGTTTAAAGGCCTTGATGAAGTCTCCCGGGGAAGGGGCAGCAGTTTTCGGCAGTTTTCCGGTTTCCTCGACCTTTTTGTACAGATCCGGGGTGGTGATATCAGTTCCATCCCCATAGCTCTCATCATTAAATAGAACGTATAAGGGCACGATACCAATTTGATGCTGTGCAATCAGGTCGAGGGGCAAGTCGCAAGTGCTATCTGAAAAGACCTTGACTTTTCCCAAAAAGAAACCTCCTTTCTCTAATATTATTTATCTCTGCTCACTGCGGAGGAGGCAGCAAATTAGGAGATGTGGGCTGGGAGTCTTTGATCATGAGCAAGTACTGATAATAATCTGTGGTTACGCCGCCGGTAGGATTGATTACAGTGTGAGTGTCCCAGGTAAATGGTGAATCTTCGCCGTCCAGCTTATATAAAGTATAGTCTGTTGTGGCGGTATTAATCAAGGGCAGAGGATCGATAACAAATTGAGCAAATATTCTGTAATATTCGTAACTGCCATAGTAAAACCTGAATTCGCTGTTATGGTAAAATGCGGCGATAGACACCACCTGGTCGCGAAGGGAAGAATCCTCCTGAACCAGGAGCATGCCAAGCCTGTCTGCATCAGCCAGATTGCCTGATTTTACTTGGCGCTGGTAGATATGCTCCATGGTAAAGTGGCCAAAATATTTGCCCTTGGGATTATTGTTATAGGCGGCAAGGAAGTTGGTATACATTAACTTTTCCCGGTCAGGGAAAAAGTCTGATCTGAGGTTGGCGGAGACAGTATCTGTCAGGTTTTGCAATACCAGTTCAAATTTATGGATATTATCACCAAAAATATTTTCAAAAAGCCCTGGATCCTCGTGGTATTTGGCTTTCAGCCCCGTAACATACTTGTGCAGGGCTTTTGTTTCTCCCAGGTATCCTGTAACCGGATAATAATTTCCCAATTGATTGTCAGAGATGAAACAGAGATAGCTGATAGCTGTGCCAATCTGGTATTCCACGTCAATGCCGATGACAACAATTTTGTCCTCGGGGGAAAGTCCCTGATTATACTTATAGAGTCTCTCCCAAAACAGGCGATGTTCATTGCAGCTGCTGTTGGAGAATCTGATGCCATCCAGGGCCATATTCAAGAGGTCAGGGTTGCCGGTTTGCAGGTAGTCATTATATACTTGGGCGGTGGCGTAACCTGAGTCCAGAAGCAAGTACCTGACGCCAGCTTGTTTATGGAGGGCAGTGAACAGGGCATAGTGCAGGTCATAGTTGGCGGTGGTGCCATGCCACTGTGCGCCAGAAAGAAAGACTTGGCAATTCAAATCTTCCCCCAGAAGACTAAGGTCCATATTTTCAAGGTCAAGGGATTGACTATTTTCAGCCAGGTAGGGAGCGACAATATCCGGTTGGTTGCCTGCGCTTAAGGAAAAGATGCAGGCTAAAAGAATAACAAATACCTTTTTCAAAATTATCCCTCCAATTGAAATTCTGTACCACTGATTGTAACATGTTTTAACAAAATTGGAGGTTACAATGCTGTTACAACCTGGTTGTTATTCAGCTTAAATCAGAAAGCAAGGGCTCAAGGTGGATGATGGCATTTGCTGTATACCGGGGGGCAGAGCGCAGCATGCGCTCATCCATAGTAAAGTAGAGGATTTGCCAGCCGGCTTTGACCAACTGGGCCAGTAAAGCCAGCATTCTTTCTATGCGTGTGGAATCAGCGCAGAGGTAAGCGTCATCCAGGAGGAGGAAGCCTGGGTTGTTTCCCAGCAGGTCCTGAGCCAGAGACAGGCGCAGGGCCAGATAAAGCTGATCATAGGTGCCCTGGCTGAGGGCAGAAGCCGGCAGCTCCAGCCCTTCCCGGTCTTCTACTTGGATGTTGAGCTTGCTATCCAGCATAACCCGAGTATATTTTCCGCCGGTGATGGCGCGGAAAATCTCTTGCACCGGCTTGTTTGGTCCAACCAAGTCAGACATTTTTTCCTGTTCCTCGGCCTCCAGGGTTTCGAGAATGCACATGAGTTCGCAGGCCGTGTCAAAAGTTTCGGTGACTTTGGCGGCAAAGAGCTCGAGGACCGAGGCGCTGTGGGCCAGCACTTCAAGGTCTGCAAACTGGGCCGGCAGCTTGAAACCGGTTTCTTTTTCCAGTGGCAGGGACTGGCAGGCGGCGGCAAACTGGCTCAGCACAGACTGGTGGCGGCTGAGCTCCTGCTGCAATTCATCAATGGCGGTCAAAGCTCTGTCCTTGTCCTGACGCAACTGAGTTAATTGGCCGGCATCATAGGCAACGCCGGGATCAGCGGGAACGGGAATTTGCTGAAGGAGGCTTTGCCAGTCGCCAGTCCGTGCCGGCACCTGTTCAAAGGCGGTTTCCAGGCTCTGATGCAAATCGTCACATTGGGTCTGGGCTTTGTTGTATTGCTCCATCCGCTCGCCAAACTGGTGGAGGTCTTGGACAGCTAAGCGCTGCAATTCATTCTTAACTTCCTGTTCCAGTTCAGCAGCCAGGATGTTGGCCGCCCGGATGTTCTCCTCTAGATACAGCTTTTGGCTTTCAAAGTTGCGCACCTTTTCGCTGAGCTGCTGTTGCCGGGAACGGGCTTGGTCGATGTCTTCTTTTTCTTTGGCGGCAGCGGCGGCCAGCTCCTGAATGGTTTCGGAGATTATGCCTGCAGCTGCTCCTTGTTGAACAAGCTGATTATGCTTTTTTTGGTAAGAGCGGTTCTGCAAGCGGAGCAGGACTTCGCTGATCAGCAAGAGTATTGCTGCCCCCAAAGTCCAATAGGGCAGGGACTGGAGTTTTTCAGGCAGAGAATCTTGGGCAGCCAAAAGCATGCCGATACCTGTTACTGCCAAGAGGAGGAAGCTGAAACCTCTTAGGGGCAGCTTGGGGGGGGGAGGGGAAGTCTCTGCCGCTGTCAGCGTCTGCTGGGTTAGGTTGTCCAGAAGGAGTTTGCGGCCTTCCAAAGGCGTCAGTCTAACCTGGGATTCGGCCAATTCCGCAGTTGTCAGATTCAGGAGGGGGAGAAGCTTGCCCAACTTTTCTTTGCTTTCCCGAGCGGTATCGTTATTTGCTTTGCTTCTGCTTGCTTTATCTTGGAGCTGCATAAACTTGGTCTTGGAATAGGGCAGCAGACGGCTGGCCGCCTGGCTGCGGAGGGCATACTCATCCACCTGGCGACAAAGCTGGTCGTATTCTTCCCGTAATTTTGCCATTTCCTGGTCCTGTATTTGCCGGTTGATTGCCTGCAAGAGGCGGCGGGATTCTTCCAGCCTTCTTTCCAGGGCATCCAGTTGGCCTGTCCGGGCTTGTTCCAGGTATTCCCGGATTTCCGCCGCCAGTTTTTCCGCAGCAGCAACTTTGTCGCCTATCCAGTCAAAATCCTGGCTTTTGGAGAGTTGGGCTGCGGAAGAGGCTCTGGTCATGCGGCCCTGGTTGCGGACTATTTCCTTGAGCTTGGTCAGGCGGCGGCCTTCCATCCCTGTCAGCTGGTCGTTGATGCGGCTGAAATAGTCGGCCTGGCCGCTGATTTGCAGATCCTTGTTGCGGATGACGAAGAGATTGCGCATGTCGCTGCTGCTTAAGCCGGTGACATCTTCCAGCAGGGTCTTGCCATCAAAAATATGTTCTTTGCCTTCGAAGGCCAGGGCGACTCTGCCCAGGGGCATGCCGGTTACCCGGTCGATATCTTTAAAATCTTTGAGGCGCTTGCCCAGCATCAGTTTGAGAATTGCATCTATGAGCAGGGTCTTGCCGCTTTCATTGGGGCCATAGAAGACCTGCAGTCCCGGCTGAGGCCGATGCCGGACATCCCGTAGGGGACCGTAATGGCTAATAGCTATTTCCCTGATTTCCATATTACTTTTCCTCCGCAAGGACTTGGCTGAAGGCGTCCAGAAGCATGGATTCCATCAGCTCGGAATTTTCTTCGCCTTGGCCCATGCGCTGGCTGATTCTCTGGTACAGGGGATCGGCAAAAATTTGGCCGGCCCCCCGGAATAGAGGTTCCAGATGAGTGTTGGCCCTGCCGCGAAGCAACTGGTCAAGCCTGGCCTGGAGCAAGGTTTCCTTTTCCCGGGTGTATCCCCTGAGGCGTACGGTTAGGTTGCAGTACTCATCAGGGTGGGGGGTAAGCTCACGGGCCAGTTGGTCAAGAATTGCCTCGGTATTGGTGACCTTAAGAACGTACTCTAGAGTCTGGTAGTACCAGCTGTCCAAAAGCAGCGGTCTGCAGCCATTGGCGTCAATCAAGTTCACCGCCCGGCGCCCTTGTTCCCGGGTTGTAATTGAGACGGGAGAGCCGGGATAGACAAAGACCCCGCCGCAAGGCAGGATGCGCTGGCGGTAGCTGGCGTGAAAGTGGCCGGCCAGGATGTAGTCGTAGCCCAGTCCTGTCAGGGTTGCCTCGGTGACAGGCAGGTAGCGCAGGTCCTCGCCGCCATAATCTTCGTTGGTGTAGTGGGGCAATGACCAGGAGCAATGGAGCATGAGGATGTTTTTTTTGTCAGGGTCTGCCGCCTGGCGCAAATCCTCTCTCAGGGAGACGAAGCTGCCTTCCCCATAGGGAACTGCAACTATTCGCCATCCATTTATGTCTACAAGAGAATAAGGTCTGGCAGTCAAAGCCCGGAATTCGGTGCCGTAAAAGGATTCTTCAGAAAATGCCCGCTGGTCGTGGTTGCCGGGGATGACCAGAACCTGAAAGGGCAGATTGCTGAACAGCCCTCGCACAGTGCCCCGGAGCAGCTCGGCCTGATGGTCATCGTCAAAGAGGTCGCCGGCTACCAGCAACAGGTCGATGTTCTCATCCCGGCCATGCTGAAGAATTTTGCCAAGAGCTTCCAGGCGCCGGGGATGGTCGTTGCTGAGATGAATATCCGCTGTATGCAATATTTTCATGCCGCACCTCCTCATAATCTATCTATAATAAACTTCGCCATTCCCGGCAGGTTTCCCTGCCGGAGGGCTTTGTAATTAAATAATGCCCGGGCGGGCATTATTTTTTGGAGATAAATTTGTTGTCGGCGAGATAAAAACGGTAGGGCAGGCTTTGCCCGGCGCTGATGCCAATGCGGGCAGCGGCAACGCTGGATTTAGGCTGTGAGCCTGCCAGGATATAGATTGTCTCCCCTGCCAAGTTGATGCCATCCTCAATGGTTGTAATATCCAGGGCCTGGCAGAGCCGGGCAGGGCCGGAACAGAGGAGTTTGACATCCTTAGTCCGGCGTGATTCCTCCATGAGGGAGATGCCTGCGATGGGTTCCAGGGCCCGGATGAGCACAGCCTCCCCAATCCCTTCCTCAGCAGTGACCACGTTAAAGCAGTAATGCATGCCGTAGATAAAGTAGACATAGGCTGTCCCTGCTGGCCCGAACATGGACGCGTTTCGCCGGGTCTTGCCCCGGCTGGCATGGCAGGCGGGATCATTTTTGGTATAAGCTTCCGTTTCGACGATGATGCCGGCCCTGTCTCCCTGGGGGCTGCGGCGCACCAGCACTTGTCCCAGCAGGCTGCGGGCAACCGTCAGGGTGGGGGCGGCGTAAAAATGTTTGTCAAGTTTCACAGTCTTCTTCACTCCTCGCTAATTTTAACACAGCAGCTCGGGGGTTGCTATGTATGTTGCCAGCAGCCGGGATGAGGAAGTATGCCCAATTTGCGGCCGGGACAAGTCCTAGGGTTCACTAAGGTTTCCAATCTGGAATATACTGGAGAAACCAGAAAGAAGGCCTTGAGCTGTCGATGTAACCAATTTGTCAGCGAAGATTAAGCTTGTGAAAGAGGATTCCTGGCGGGGTTTGTCGAAAGCATAAAATTAACTCCGGAGAAAGGAGAGTTTTCATGGCTAGAAAAAGTTTATGGGCAGGAGCAATTCTGCTGGTTATAGCTTTATTTGCCGGCTCTGCTTGGTGGCTGCTGACTCCCCGCTGGGTTTATCAGGTGTCTGTAGAAGGCAGTCCCGTGGGGATGGTGAAAAACCTAGAAGAGTACAAGCAGATCATTGAAGAAATACAGACCAGGGCGGAAGAGCGGTGGGATTGTGAGCTGGTCATGAATGAAGAGATTACTGCCACCCGGGTCCGCATGTGGTCTCCCCAACTGTCTCCCGCTTCAGTCCGTGCAGGCATTGAGACGGCAGCCACATACAAGACCAAGGGCTGGGCAATTGTCATCAATGGTGACACTGTTGCTATTGTCGACCGGGAGCAGACCGCCAAGGACATTCTCGAAGCGGTAAAGGCCCAATATTTGAGTCAGGACAAGAATTGTTCCCTGGTTTCGGTGGACCTGCAGGAAGCGGTCAGCATCGAGAGTACAGCCGTCACTCCCGATGTCTTGATGGATAAAGAGGCCGTCCTCGCTACGCTGGTCTGCGGCCAGGAAGAAATTAAATCTTATGTGGTAAAGCGTGGGGATACCCTGTCGGGAATTTCCCGTTCACATAGTGTGCTTGTGGATACCCTCCGGGATGCCAACGCAATTGAGGGCGATGCCATCCATGTTGGACAGGTCCTTAGTTTGCAGACCAGCAAAGCCCTGCTTCACGTCAAGACTGTCGAAGAAGTTGCAGTCACTGAAACCATTGCCCGTTCTATCAAGTACAAGGCCAATCCGGACAAGTCGGTCCGTGCTGACCAGGTAGCTGATGCCGGCTCTGACGGCAGCCGCCAGGTCATATACCAGGTGGACAAAGTCAACGGCAATGAAATCAGGCGCAAGCAGATTAATGCAACAGTGACCAAAGAGCCGCAGGCAAAGGTAATAATGACGGGAATTGGCTACTGGCCGGCCCGGCCTACAGGCATGTTTCGCTTCCCTGTCAATGGGGGAACCATTTCTTCTCGTTTTGGAGAACGCCGTTCCTACGGTCCCCATCGGGGTGTGGACATAGCCAATCCCCGGGGCACTCCGATCTATGCCGCCGCCAATGGCACTGTTACCGACAAGACCAGGGGTTCATCCTATGGCCGATACATAGTCCTTCAGCATGCCAACGGCTACTCCACCCTCTATGCCCATTTGAGCGAGTTTGCCAGTTCTCTGCGGGTGGGCAGTTCGGTGGTCAGGGGCCAGGTGATTGGCTGGGTGGGCAATAGCGGCAGGAGCTCCGGTCCCCATTTGCATTGGGAAGTCAGGCGCTATGGTGAAGCCCTCAATCCCTTAAACTTTTTTGGCAACTAAAATACAGCCCGCCGATTGGCGGGCTGTTTCTATGGGGCATAAAGAAAGCCCCTTGGGGGCGAAAAAAACCATTTATAGCGGCGCATTTACGCGCTTTCTGGAGGGTGAAACTATTTTTTCTTGGGTGCTGGTTTTTTGGCCGGAGCTGCTTTTTTTTGAGCCGGTTTCTTATCTGCCATTTACATTCCCTCCACAGAAATACTTCAAGTACATAATAGCAGAATCTGTCATCATTGCAAGCCGTCAGGCTATTTTTATTTGTTTTCGTTGAATTCTTTATGGAAGTCCCGGAGATGGCGGCGCACTTCAAGATGCTGGGGACAGATCTCCTCGCATTGGCCGCAGTCCAGGCACCGGGAAAAATCTTCTTCTTTTTCAACCATGCGCTTATAGGCCTGCCGGGCCCGCTGGTGTTCATCATACATATAGGCGCTGTTATAGAGCTGAAAGATATGGTCAATCTTAATCTTAGCAGGACAGCCGGCGCAATATTGGCAGCCAGTGCAGTCGACCTTGGTTTGGGCCAGGTAGAATTCTTTTGCCTGGCGGATGACATCCAATTCAGCTTTGGTCAGGGAATTGATCCTGGCCTCGCTGGCGATGCGGACATTCTCTTCCACCTGTTCCATGGCACTCATGCCGCTTAAGACCACGCTGACCTCAGGCTGATTCCACAGCCAGCGCAGAGCCCACTTAACTGGGGTGCCCTTGCCGGGGACTTTATTCCATATTGCCTGCAGGGCGGGGCTGCCAACCCGGGCCAGCCGGCCTCCCAGCAGCGGTTCCATAATAACCACACCCAGCCCCTTGGCGGCGGCATAGCGCAAGCCTTCCCGGCCGGCCTGGTACTCTTCATTCATATAGTTGTATTGAATCTGGCAAAAGTCCCAGTCATAGGCGTCGACAATTTCCTTGAACACTGACAAATCATCGTGGAACGAAAAGCCCATATGCTTAATTTTGCCGTCGGCCTTGGCTCGGCTGATGAAATCAAAGATATTGTGCTCCAGGCATTGCTGCCATTTTTTCTCATCCAGGGCATGGAGCAGGTAAAAATCAATATGGTCGGTCTGCAGCTTTTCCAGCTGGCGGTTGAGATACTGGTCATATTCAGCCGGGTCCTTGATCAGGAATACCGGCGATTTGGTGGCTAAGTACACCTTTTCTCTGTAGCCCTGGCCTAGGGCCTTGCCCACCAGGGTTTCGCTGGTTTCGTTGTGGTAGGGCCAGGCAGTATCTATATAATTGACTCCGTTGTCGATGGCGTAGCGCAGCATTCTGATGGCTTCGGCCTCATCAATCTTGCCCGGCTCCCCCAGGGTTGGGAAGCGCATACAGCCAAATCCCAGGGCAGATACTTTCAAGTCATGTTTGCCAAACTTTCTATACTGCATCTTTTCAACCTCCGCAATAATTAGTTGCTTAAGTAATTCGCTATGCTAAGCAATTATTCCTGTATCTCCACGCAGATAGGAGAAAAAAATCTCCGTCAGGCTGGCGGGCAGGTCAGTGTAGATTTGGCCCAGCACCCTATTTCGGGGAGAAGGATGAATCTCGGGAATGAGAAAGAGGCCGTCCTTGATGGATAGGGGCTGCCTCGACCGGCGCTGGTTTTGCACGAGAATGGTGAGCTTGTCCGCAAATTGGAGGCCAAAAGTGTCGGCGACAGCTTTGAGGGCGTTGGCCCCCAGGGTCAGGAGCAGCCGGGGCTGCAGAATTTCTATCTGGCGGCGCAAATTTGCCTGGCACTTTAATCTGGTGGCAGCGGCGGGAGCAGTGATTGAGCGGCCGTTCTCGCCCAGGGGCACACACATAATAGCGTTGGTGAAGTACATCCTGCCAGCGGCAGCGGTGAGGTCGACCCCTGCCCTTTGGCAGTATGTCCCCAAAGCCCCATAGAGCAAGTTTGCCGACTGCTCTTTTTGCCATCCCGACTGGGTGCCATGGTAGTTTGTCAGTCCCAGATCCTTGACGGCATTGTATTCGCCGGTGAAGGCAATTCCCCCGTAGCCGCAGCCGTCCAGGCCGGGAGCTTCACCAATCACCACTATGCGCACATCTTTCTTGGATGCTATGTAGTCCAGCTGAAATTTGCGCCGGTTGGCGGCTAAAGACTGGTCCGGAGGGTCGTGTTTGGGATTGGCGTGGATATAAGGGTTGATGAGTTTCTGCCTGCAGCGGGTGCAGGTGAAGATTTCTTTTTGATAGAACTTAGCCAGTTTGGTGTACATGCAATCTCTCCCTCAGGTCCAATTCTAGCAAAGATCTGTCTCCTGGGGAAGACCGGCCGGGAGGAAAGGGGGCTGCATGTGCCGAATTGAGAAAAGGAAATAGTCAAGAAGGTGAGGGTTAACTGATGCCAAATGCATTGCAGCATATCCGCTGCTTTCTCCTGGATATGGACGGAACTATTTATCTGGGGAACAAGTTGCTGCCGGGGGCGGGAGAGCTTATCTCAGTTCTCCGGAGGCTGGGAATTGAATTTCTCTTTCTCACCAACAATTCCTCACGGGACAAACAGGCCTATGTGGAAAAGCTGGCGGCTTTGGGCATAGGTGTCCGCCGGAACCAGGTCCTTACCTCCGGGGAGGCCACCGCCATATACTTGCAGGGAATTAAGCCCGGGGCAAAAGTCTTTCTTCTCGGTACCCCTACTCTGGCCCAGGAGTTCGCTGCCCATGGGTTTCAGCTGGTATCTAGGGCTGGCGATCCTGATTATGTAGTTCTGGGCTTTGATACCACCCTGACCTACCAGAAACTGTGGGATGCCTGTGATCTCATCCGCGCAGGGACAGAGTATGTGGCCACTCACCCGGATTTCAACTGCCCCCTGGAGGGGGGCAAGTACATGCCCGACGCCGGGGCGATGATTGCCTTTATTGAGGCTTCTACCGGCCGCAGGCCAAAAGTCATCGGCAAACCAAACAGAGAAATTGTCGAGGCTGCTCTTACCTGGACCCGTGTCGGCAGAGAGGAAATCGCCATGGTGGGGGATAGGCTGTATACCGACATTGCCATGGGCAAAGAGGCCGGCCTCACCTCAATCCTGGTCCTCAGCGGTGAAACCAGGCAGGAGGACTTGGAAAGGTCTCAATTTCGGCCGGATTATGTCTTCGCCTCTGTGGGCCAGCTGGCTGAAGCCCTGAGCAGGGAAGCCGATGATAGGGGGGATTAGCATGGAAACCAGGCGAATTTGGGAGATAGATTTATTGCGCGCTGCTGCTATTGTCTTGATGACAGCCTTTCATATAGTCTACGATCTGAATGTCTTTCTCGGCTGGAATATTGTCTGGACCAAAGGATTCTGGTTTTGGGTGGGGAAGTCTTCGGCCCTGATTTTTATATTTATTTCCGGCATCAGCAGCGGGCTTGGAAGCAAGCCTGTAAAAAGGGGACTTCTCGTCCTGGGACTGGGCCTGGGCATCTCCGCAGTGACTTATTTTGCCCTGGGGGATGAGTACATTAGATTTGGCATCCTGCACTTTCTCGGCGTCTGCATGCTGCTGTCCCCGGCGTTAAGAAAGCTCCCGTCCTGGGCCCTGACCTTGCTGGCCCTGGTTGTGGCCTGCCTGGCCCAGCCCGTTGAGGGCATGAGGGTGTCGACATTTTGGCTGTTGCCCCTGGGGTTAAGGTATCCCGGCTTCATTACAGCAGATTACTATCCCCTGATTCCGTATCTGGCGGTATTTATCCTGGGGATAATTGCGTACAAGCTATTATATTTTCAGCGGCGGAGCCTCTTTAATTTTCAGGTGCAAAGCAAAATTATTACGGGCTTAAGCCGGAATTCCCTGCTCATCTATGTGGTCCATCAGCCTTTTATCCTGGGCTTAATTTTGCTCTACAAGCATCTGGGTTAACAGAATCCAGTTTTCTTGAAAATTACAGATTCATGTCAAATAAATTACTGAAAAAGAATGACATTAGTTACCCATGAAGAATACATAAAAAAAGCAACTCGTCAATGGGTTAATAAATTAACCTGAGCCAATGACCGCCTAATCCAAAGACTGGTTGATTAATTCAGGATACCGATGAGATTTATCAACTTTGAGCTAATTTTTCAAACTCTGCCCAAACTACTGGATGGAGCAAAATTATCCCTATTAATAAGCCTGTTTTCCGTCGTCCTGGGAGTCTCATTGGGAATAATAGTCGCCACCGGCCGCCTGTCCAAATTTTGGACTTTTAAGGCATTCGCCAGCGCCTATGTAGCCTTTATTCGGGGCACGCCCATGATTGTGCAGATCTTCCTTGTCTATTTTGGACTGGCGGAATTCGGCCTGACGCTGCCTGCTTTTGCCTCGGGGATTGTCGCCCTCAGTCTTAACAGCGGCGCCTATATGGGAGAAGTCTTTCGGGGAGGCATCCAATCCATTGATATTGGGCAGACCCAGGCTGGTCTCTCCTTAGGCCTGTCACCGTTTCAGGTCTTCACTCATATTGTCTTTCCCCAGGCCTTTAGGCGGGTCATCCCCTCTATGGGCAATGAAATGGTTACCCTGACCAAGGATTCATCTCTTGTCAACTTTATTGGCATTGCTGAGCTGACCTACAGGGCTACCCTGATTGCTTCCCGCACGTACGAATATTATGCAATGTATATCGGCATTGCCATAGTTTACTTTGCTATTACCTTTACCCTGTCGCAGCTGCTGTCATGGCTGGAAAGGAGGATGGGACCCTATGATTCAGTTAGTCAATCTGGAAAAGGCCTTCGGAGATAATCACGTCCTTAAGGGGGTTTCCGTCTCCGTCAGCCGGGGAGAGGTTGTAGTCCTCATCGGCGCCAGCGGTTCCGGCAAGAGCACTTTGCTCCGCTGTGTAAACTTGTTGGAGGTGCCTGACAGCGGCGAGATTTGGATCGATGGCGTGGAGGTTACCGCCAAAGGTGTAGTAAAGCATGAAGTGCGGCGGGAGACAGGCATGGTCTTTCAGCAGTTCAATCTCTTTCCCCATAAGCGGGTAATAGACAATATCACCCTTGCGCCCATAAAGGTGCGGGGGATGTCCCATAAGGATGCCGCAGAGTTGGCCATGGTTCTGCTGGCCAAGGTTGATTTGGCGGCCAAAGCTCGGTCCTGGCCCCATCAGCTCTCCGGCGGGCAGCAGCAAAGAGTGGCTATTGCCCGGGCCCTGGCAATGCAGCCCAAGGTAATGCTCTTTGACGAAGTGACCTCGGCTCTGGACCCAGGCATGACCGGGGAAGTTCTTAACGTCATGAAGGAACTGGCTGCCGACGGCATGACGATGATTGTCGTCACCCATGAAATGGCCTTTGCCCGGGAAGCCGGGGACAAGATCATCTTTATGCATGACGGGATTATTGTCGAGGAGGGACCGCCCTCACAATTGCTGGTCAATCCTCAGCATGATGCGACCAAGGATTTCTTAAGCAAAGTACTCTAAACAGGATTGGGACAAAGGGGTCGGTTCCTTTTGTCCCAATTTTATTTTGCCTTGTTTCGGGTCAGTATGGTTTACAAAGGCAGGGCAAAGAATGATAATATAAAAAAGAAACGCCAGTGAAAGGAGGACTTGTCTTGTCTGATTCCTTAAAATGCAATGTCTGCGGCAAGGCTATTGAGTCCAGAAAAGATTTGGTGGTGACTAACCAGGCTATTACCAGGTTTCTCACATTCCATGAGGATTGTTATAAAAAAGCTATTAAAGCGGGAAAATTACTTGGCCGTCCCGTTAATACTGTTGCCTCAGATATTTTCTTGGCAATAATTCTAGTTGCTGCCTTGGTCTTTTATATCTTTACAAAGAAATTTTTGTTGCTGTTGGTGCTGGTTGCCAGCCCCATATACAGATTTATTATCTGGTGGCGCTTTGAACGGCAGCTGAAATCCTGAAGTGGATAAGAAAAAATCCTGCGGGGAATTTCCCTGCAGGATATATTTATTTACCAGCCTCCGCCTCCGCCGCCGCCACCGCCGCCTCCCGAGGAGCCTCCTGAGAAGCCCGAGGAGGAGCCGGGGGCCATTTTGGAAGCAGCAATACTGTTGTTTAAGGAACTGCTGAGGTTGCTGGCAAGACTGGCAGCAGAAAAGCCTGTAAAGTGGCTGCCCTGGTACCAAATTGGCCTATATCCCTGACCGGCTTGACTTGCTGCCGCCAGGACGGTGGAGAACTTTTCTGCCCATTGCTGGTCGACACCCAAGGCTAGGGCATGAGGCAGATATTTTTCAAACAGTTCCGGCGTCCTCTCCGGCGGCGCCGACCACTGCAGGTAGTCCTTTTCTGCTACTTCCAAAAACATCTTAAAGCCCTCAATTTCATCCATCAGTTTCCTGCCTTCAACAGTCGGCGCTTTCAGGAGTTTGCCGAAGACAGCGCAGATGATGATTACCCCCAGGGCCGAGACAATCAGCAGCAACATGCCCCAGAAGCCTCCGAATAGGACTGTAAAGATCAGACTGACAGCCAGAAGGATAAAACTCATCAAGATTCCCAACAGCAGCCAGGAGGTATTGGACTTGAATAATTTGCCCTTGTACGCTGCGGCCAGCTGTTTGTGCAAGCGAAGGCCGGCAGTGCTAATGAGCATGTGATTTGCATTGTCCAGCTCCAGGATGTTGCCTTGGGAGAAGAGCTGGGAATGGAGAATGTCTTCTGCAGGGGAGCTAGGGGTCTGGACCCCGGTATTCTCCAGGCTGTACTTTTTCTTGCCATCCTGCCGGATAATCAGCCTGCCCTGGACGGCCAAATTGATTATTGCCGCTGTAAAGGCTTTGTCATCGTAGCCCATGCGGCGGATATAGCGGATGGCGGCAGGGGAGAATCCTTCCGGCGGGGTATACCTGGGGAAAATCACGCCCTTGCGGGGATCACGGCCTACCTTGTTCCAGGCATATAAATACCACAGGGGCAGGAGGATTAAGGTGAGGAGGCAAAACAATATGCCCAGGTTGTCTTTGAGGAACCAGAGCAGTTTCTGCTTGGAGCTGGGTTCGTTTACATAACCTTTGGGCCAGCCCACTACAATAGTCAGGCCTTCACTGGCAGCTAGGGCCCGGGTGGTGGTGAATTTTACGCCATCACCTGTTGCTTCAGCTCGATAATCGCTGCCGGTTGCCCCTGTATAACCGGTAAATCCAGCAATCTTTGCGTTGCTTGCAGGAGCGCCCGGAGGCAGCGTCACTGTAGCGGAAGCGGATTCGATGGGAAAGGCCCAGCCGTTGCCGGTGACATTCCAGTACAATTCGTCGTGCTCCTCAAAGAATCCCAGCACCCGTTTGACCTTGTACGTAATGGTGTAGGTGTGCTGCCCAAGAGAAAGCAAGACATCTTCTTGGCCGATGCGGATGCGAATGCCGTTGGCTAGGCGTTCGGTAGTGTATGGTTCAGGGTTGCCGTCCAGGAGGACCGAGAGAAGAGAGAAATCCACCCGCACTCGGTTGCCTCTGCTGTCCTTGTATGTGGTAGGGATATCCCGGTAGATGCCCCGCCGAATTTGGTTGCCGGCGCTTTCTACCTGGATGATTTCGGTCACTGTCACCGAGGCGTTTTCCTGGATTTTGACGAGAGTGTCGTAGCTGAGTATCCGTTCCTGAGCGGCCTGGGCCAGTCCTGCCGGCAGCAGCAGGAGGAGGACAAGAAAAGAGAGGAGAAAAGGACGGATTATTTTTCTTCCCATGATATTTCTGGCGCCTGCCTTTCTGTTGCCAATTCCAAGGTAAAGAACTCGGCCCGGGAAAATCCCGTGATTTTGGCAATGATATTGCTGGGAAAGGATTCCACTCGGTTGTTGAGCATGCGGACGGCGCCGTTGTAATAGCGCCGGGCCAGCTGAATCTGGTCCTCAACCTGCACCAGCTCTTCCTGGAGGGTGAGGAAGTTTTTCGAAGCCTTTAAATCCGGGTAGGCTTCAGCGAGGGCAAAGAGGTTTTTGAGGCCGTCGGTCAAGGCGTTCTCTGCCAGCCCCTTTTCTCTGGTTCCCTGGGCTTGCATAGCTGTCGCCCGCTTTTGGGTGATTTCTATCAATAATGATTGTTCATGTTTGCTGTAGCCCCGGACTGTTTCTACCAGGCTGGGAATCAAATCACTGCGCCTTTTCAGTTGTACATCAATGCCGCTCCAGGCTTCTTTCAACATATTGCTTGTTTTGACCAGCCGGTTGTAAGCAATGATGAAATACAGCACTGTGATTAGAACCACCGGAACAATAAACCATTGCATATTCTCATCTCCTGTCTTATGAGTGCATGGGCGTTAATTTCTACATGCCCATAGATAATTCCTGCAGGTAAATGGAGCAAGAGTAATTGATTTCTATTGCGGATAATTGTCAAGAAGGTATAATTAGGCTATGCTCAAAACTTTTAAGTATGGGCCTTGGAGTGATGCAAAATGAAGGGATTTAAAAATTGGACTCTGCTCCTGTATTTTTCCCTGTCTTTTATCGGGATGGAATTGGTGCTGAGGGAATTTACAGTTGGCGGCAGCATTTTTTCCCTTGACCAGGCTATTATTTCTTTGTTTGCCATTGCTATGGCTGTCATCTGTTTTTTGGTTTGCTCCCTGTTTACCCCCAGGGTCAATCGCATCCTGGCTGCAATTTGCCTGGGATTAGCAGCTGGAGTATTTGCTTCCCAACTGGTTTACCACAGAATCTTTACTACCTTTTACTCAGTATATTCTGCCGGCAACGCCGGTCAGGTCTGGCAGTTCTGGCGGGAGGCCCTTGCAGGCATTGTCGGCAGTGGCCTGCAGGTGCTCTTGCTTTTCCTGCCCATGGCTATACTATTGGCGGTAGGCAAGAGAATAATATCTTTTGCTAAAATCCGTTGGACCCTGCGAGGCATCTTGGCAGTGATCATTATTCTCAGCCATACCGGCGGCATTGCTGTGGTCCAGGCCGGCGAGCATCAGCAGTCTTCGGCCTATTCCTATTACTATGAAAAGAGCTTCCCCGTCCACTCGGTGCAAAAACTCGGTCTAATAACTACCATGCGCCTAGATTGCCAGCGCCTGATTACCGGCTGGACACCGGCGATTACCCCTCCGCCCATAGAAGACATGCCAATCTGGACACCTGCTCCTGAGGAAGAGGCGCCGGTAGAATACAATGTAATGGACATAGATTTTGCTGGGTTGCTGGCTGCCGAAGAGGATGAGTCCATTCAAGATATGCACCGCTATTTTCAAATTAGTCCTCCCTCGGAGAAAAACGAGTTTACCGGCAAATATCAGGGGTATAACCTAATACTCATTACGGCAGAGGGCTTTTCCCATCTGGCAGTGCGGGAGGATGTCACCCCCACGCTGTACAAAATGGTCCAGGAAGGATATACTTTTACAAATTTCCATACTCCTCTGTGGGGTGTCAGCACCTCTGACGGGGAATATGTGGCCTGTACCGGTCTTATCCCTAAGACTGGGGTCTGGAGTTTTAAACGTTCCGCCGGAAACTCCCTGCCCCTGGTTATGGGCAACCAGCTCAAGCGCCTTGGCTACCAGACCGTAGCTTATCATAACCATTCTTATAAATATTACGGCAGGGACCTCTCTCATCCCAATATGGGCTATGAATACAAAGGAATCGGCAAGGGCCTGGTGATGAAAAAGGCCTGGCCCCGTTCCGACCTGGAAATGATGGAAAAGACCGTTCCGGAATATATCGGCGACCATCAATTCCATGCCTACTATATGACTGTCAGCGGGCATCTCAATTATAACTTTTATGGCAATGAAATGGCGGTAAAAAATAAGAAGTATGTCAAAGATCTACCCTACTCTGATGCCGCCAAAGCCTACCTGGCCACCCAGATTGAATTTGACCGGGCCATGGAATACCTGCTGCAGAAGCTTGAGGACGCAGGCATTGCAGACAGGACCCTGATTGCCATCAGCGCTGATCATTATCCTTATGGTCTTGAGCTGTCAGCAATCGAGGAACTGGCAGGCAGGAAAATTGACAATAACTTTGATCTCTATCGCAACTCCTTTATTCTCTGGACTAAGGGCATGGAGCCACTGACCATTGACGAGCCCTGCTCCAGCCTGGACATCATCCCTACCTTATCCAATCTCCTGGGTCTGGAATATGATTCCCGTTTGCTTATGGGCAGGGACATCCACTCCAGCGCCGAGCCTCTTGTCATCTTCGCCGACGGCAGCTTTATCACTGGCAAAGGCAGATATGACGCCATTGCCGATAAGTTTGAATGCATGCCCGGCGTCAGCGTCGACGAGGGCTATGTGGAATCTGTAGCTGCGACTGTGGCTCGAAAAATGTATTACTCGGCCATGATTCTCGACACAGATTATTATGCCAAGATATTGCCCAAGCGTTAAGAGAACCATCCCCGAAATAGAAGAGATAAGGGCACGCCCTTATCTCTTTTTTGATTTCTTTACCTGATATTATCCCTCAGCCAGGTTTCGATTTCTGCACTGACTGCGCCTGTGCCGCCAAAGACTCCTGCGAATTTTACCCCCCGGGCAGACAGGAAATCTTGGACCGTCTGGTTGGGGATTGCCCTGTCGCCCCGGATCAGGAGGACGCCGCTGCTGTTCTTGGCTGCGAGGACGCCGCCGGCAATGGCGTCAGGAAAGACTAAGCCGGTGGCCAGGTACACTATCTTCGTGTACCCGGGCATAAACTTCTCGGCAAGAGCGATGCCGGTAGCGTAGCGGTTATTGCCGGCAATCCTCTGGGCGCCTGGGAGCTGTGCACAAACTGTATCATTGATAACCCCTGTGCCGCCGATGACCCAGGTATTGGTAATGGCCAGATCGATTAGGGCAGTTTCTGTCGAACCCGGGAGCCTTGTGGGCTGGGCCAGGAGGATGGGGTAGCCGGACCTGGCTGCGTATGCGCTGGCGGAGAGGGCGTCAGCAAAATTAGTGCCCACAGCCACAAAGGCCGTGTCAAAGCTGCCGCCTTTGGCCATTTCTTTAGCAATGAGGGCGGCTGTTTCGTAGCGGCCGCTTCCGGCGATCCTTTGCACCGTCAGGCCCATGCCTTGCAGCTCCAGGGCCACAGCCTTAGAAACTGCGCCTGTGCCTCCCAGGATGATGACCTTGTTCGCTCCCAGGCGGATAATTTCATCCTTAGTCGATGTAATAAGGCGGTTAGTGTGGGTGAGGAGGATAGGCGCATTAAGCTGGTAGGCCAGAGGCACTCCTGCCAGGGCGTCGGCATAATCATCGCCTCGGGCAAGGACCACAGTCTGGGCGCCATCAGGCCAGCCTTGTTTGCTGACCTCTACGGCAGTGCCAAAGCGGTTAGTGCCTGCAATCCGCTGGACGCCGTACTGGATAAAGTTGGCCACCAGATTGCGGTCTGAATCGGCAGTAAAAGTGTAGCTGGAATCGGCATCAGGCACCGGGACGCCATTCCCTGTCCAGTAATAAAAGATGTAACCGGCATTGGGGACAGCTGTCAGGGTAACAGAGTCGCCGTGGGTATAAGTGCCGGCGCCGGTGACGGTTCCCCCTGCTGCCGGGGAGGCAGATGCTGCAATTGCGTATTCATTTGTCTCAAAGCGGGCCCATAAGCTTCGGTCGCCAGTTACAGTGAAGGAATAGGGGTTATCTGTGGAGACGGGCATTTTCCCGACTCCCCAGGCGACAAAGTGGTAGCCAACGGATGGAATTGCCGTTAATGTAACTAGCGAATCATATAAATAGCTGCCGCCGTCGGTAACCGTGCCGCCTTCGGCGGGAACAGGTTTGACGGCGATGATGTATGACTTCCGGGAATAGCTAACGTAGGGCCATGTGCCCGCGTTTGCAAAGACTTCGACATTTCGGTCTTGGGGCTTATTCCAGCCTGTTAACTCTTTAAAACAAATGGTGTGGAAGCCCGCAGGAACAGGGTAAACATCCTTATGAGCAAGCCAGGTTATGCCCCCATTTGCGCTCCAAAGGGGGTTATAGTCTACCACATCCGAAGGGAGAAAATTAATTTTAATATTTCCCTGCAATAAATGGAGCAATGGATACTGGTTATCGGGAAAGAAACTCCATATGTCAGCATCCCAATCGGTAAAGATGTCAGGAGAGGGTGCCCCCGCCATCATCTCAGCTGTAGTCTTAGGAATCCCCCTGCCTCTGTCACTGCGGCCGGAAGTTTCGGTATCATAATAGCAATTGACTGCAGTGCCCCCGGAAAAATACATGCCAACCAGGCCGCCGATGTCGCTGCTGCCCCCTGTTACCGCTCCAGTGGAATAGCAGTTCAGGGCTTTGCCGTAGAGAAAGCCTATAAGGCCGCCGCCGCGGGTGCCATCCGCGGTTAAGTCAACATGGCCTGTGGCAAAACAATTGGATATTATTCTGTTTTGGCCGCCGCCGACATAACCTACTAGGCCGCCTATTTCTTTCGAACCAGAAACATTGCCGCTGGCGAAGCAGGTGTTGATTGCGCCCCCAAGTTCAGTGTTTCTGCCGCAAAAATAGGCTACCAGCCCTCCGACACGCTGTGTACCAATAACTTCTCCGGTGGCGTAACAGAACTCAATTATCCCTTCATAATTCGTGCCTACCAGGCCGCCTGCAGTGGATAATTCAGCGGAAACTGATACATTCGAATAGCACCCTGTAATCAGTCCGCAATTGTCCCCCGCCAAGCCGCCAATGTGCTCATTGCCGGCGATAGAACCGCTGACAATTTTACAGTTGCGGATTGTGCCATAGTTTTGGGCCACTAGGCTTCCGGCCACATACCAGGTGCCGATACTTACGTCTTCCAGGTAGATGTTTTCCAGTGTTGCTGTTTCAGAAATCATGTAAAATAGCCCTCGAAGTTGTGAGCCATGATTACCGGCCTCGTTAATTGTAAGGTTGGATATTTTCCGACCCACGCCATTGTAGGTACCAGTAAAGTGGTTGCTTAAAGTGCCGATAGGCGTCCAGTTGCTGTAACCGCTTAAGTCGATGTTTTGCGTCTGTACAAAATGAGCGTCAAGATGATTGCGGACATTGTTAAGATCTTCTGCGGTCGCCACTAAGAAGGGATCCTCTGTAGTGCCAGAGCCGCCGGCAAATTCTGTGGTTTCCGCATTGGCAATAGTGGCAGTGGATGTCATCAGGGATGCCATCAGCAGGACTGCCAGAGCAACCGCCAGGCCTTTAATTTTCAATTGGTTAACACACTCCTAAATGGTTATTAGTGAATATGTGACCGAGCGCGTGTAGTGTGGGCAAGTAAAAGTGAAAGAATCACAGCAACATTGATAATAATTCTGGGGGACTGTCTAGGTTTGATTTAATCGCTATATAATGAGAACAGGCACTTGCCCGAGGTAATGACAAATCTAATATAACCAGGGAATTGCGGCGTGTAAATACATAATATTGCTACTATATATGTTCTTTTCAGGGGTACGGCTGTAGCAAACAGGTCCATGTTCCCAGGGTATTGGCCACAGTTTTGATATATACTTTTATTGCTGATTTTTATGTCTGAGACGCAAGTGTTTATGAATTAATGCCCGCAGACTATGAAACACCATTGGTATTTTGTAAATTTTACTATATAATAAAACAATAAGATTTAAGGAGGGATCCCATGGAACTGGAAAAGTATGTTGCATTTAAGAATAAGGTAATCGCCAATGTTTCCCGGGTTATTGTGGGCAAGGACAGGGAGATCGAGTTGCTGATAGTCGCATTTCTCTCTGGAGGCCATATGCTCCTGGAAGATGTGCCGGGGATGGGGAAGACCATGCTGATCAAAGCTTTTGCCAAGACACTGGATCTACAGTTTAAGCGCATCCAATTTACCCCGGATTTGCTGCCCTCGGATATAACTGGGCTTAATTTTTACAATCAAAAAAGCGGCGACTTCCAATTCCGGGAAGGGCCTCTGTTTGCCAACATCGTCCTGGCTGACGAAATTAACCGGGCAACCCCTCGGACTCAGTCGGCGCTGTTGGAAGCCATGGAAGAAAAGCAGATTACCGTGGATGGGGAAACCCGAAAATTACAGCTGCCTTTTATGGTGCTGGCCACCCAAAACCCGGTGGAATCCTTTGGCACCTTCCCTCTGCCTGAGGCGCAGCTGGACAGATTTTTTATGCGCATCGATCTGGGTTATCCCACAAAGGAAGAAGAAAAGGCCATCATTAAAATGAATATCGGCAATCCCTTGGAGGCTATTGGAGCTGTTGTAGACAACCAAGAGCTTGAATACATATTTGCCAATCTCTCTGCAGTATCCATTCGCCCTGATGTTATGGACTATCTCGTGGATATCGTCGGTGAGACCAGGAACAAAGATTCCATTCAGCTGGGGGTCAGTCCCAGAGGGGCAATTGCCCTGTATAAAGCCTGCCAGGCCTATGCGGCCATTAACGGCAGGGATTACATTCTCCCGGAAGATATTAAATATCTAGCGCCCCAGGTGCTTAACCACAGAATCATTGCCCGGGGCGCAGCAAATCTGGACAAGTCTAGGGAATTAATTGAGGGAATGGTGGCGTCTGTTGAGGTTCCCTTAGAGAATATGCAGGCATAGCCATGATTTGGTATGTCCTGGGGTTGCTGGCGCTGACCTTGATTATTAACTATCTAGTGCTGCTATTTGGCTTCACCGAATTGACCTACCAGCTGGCATTAGAAAATAAAGACTATGAGATTGGCGAGGAAATTCCGGTGTCCTCTCTTGTCGAGAATAATAAACCGCTGACAGTGTCTTATCTCAAGGTGGATGAATTTTTCCCGCCGCATTTCAACGTGGCAAAGAACACTTACAGCTTATTCATCATGCCCTTTCAGCGGGTGAGAAGAAAATACAAGATTTTTGCCAATAAAAGAGGTCTCTTTAGGATAAATGAGGCAGTGCTTGAGCTCGGAGACTTCGTCGGCTTCAAGTCGGAACAGAAAAGAATGGCTCTGGATCAGGAAATTGTAGTGCTGCCTAAAAAGGTTGAGTTAGCAGAGAGCATTGTGCCTTTAGGGGCACTGGGGGGAGATGTTTCTGTCAGGAGATGGATAATCGATGACCCCTTGATGACCATTGGCATTCGGGAGTATACCGGCAATGAGCCCCAGCGCTTCATTCACTGGCCATCTTCGGCAAAATACGGCCGTTTGATGGTCAAGAAGTTTGATTTCACCACCGATAATTCTGTGCTGGTAATCTTGAATGTCGAGACCATGAAGCCCTCCTGGAAGCCAATTGAAGAAGAGCTTATCGATGAAGCTGTTTCCCTGGCCCGGGGAGTATTGGAAGAGTTTGAGGAGCTTAACATTCCTTATGGCTTGGCAACCAATGCTTATAATGAGCAGTCGGGGGGAAGAGGCTATTATTATCATACGGGTCTGGGAGCGGGCCATCTGGGTGCCTTGCTCCATACCTTGGGCAGCATTCACTTCAGAATCCCCGGCTTTTTTGAAAACACCCTCAGGGAGATCCGGAGAAATAGGGGCAACTACTCAACGGCAGTAATAATAACCCCCCGGATTCTCGAGACTTATCTTGAGCCCATCGACCTGTTGGCCAGGGCCGTTCCGCGCACAGTGGTTATTGCTATAGAGGATGAGCATTTGGCTGATTTGAGCAGCAACATCATTAAATACAGGAGTAAAAAAAATGCTTAGCGTAATATTGCTGGAGCTGTTGTCCGTCACCTCGCTGCTATACTCCCTTTTGTTGATCTTTCTGGACTTTGCGCCGGTGGAGTCAATGGCCCTGACTTTTACGTGGACTGTGGCAGTGTGCATGTTTTACTATGTCAGCCGCAGGTGGGCAAAAATCTTTTACGGCAGCATCCTGCTCTTGCTGGCGCCCCTATTAATTTTCAAGGGCAGGATTGCCCTAGTCTTTATTCTCATCACTGCTCCTTTGCTTTTTGTCTATATAGAAAGGTTTCTGCATAAAGGGAGCCGCAGTGAGTATGTCAACAACTTTAAGAAAGCCGCTCTTATTTTCATTGCTGCCCTCTACTTGCGCTGGATCCTCCCCAATATAGGCAAGGCAATTGTCCTGGCGGCCCCATTTATCTTTGTGTATTTTCTCTCTACAATCTTGCTGATAAGGTCCATCAGGCATATTGAGGCCGGTATGGAAATCCGGCGCTTGCAAAGGTCAAATGTCAGATACTTGATTTTTATGGCCACTGTTTTTCTGCTGACTGCAGTTGAACAGGTGCGGGCGTTTTTTGTCCTAGTGGCCAAGAGGTTTGTGGCTCTGTTGTTCTTGCCGGTGCAACTGCTGCTGAAGTTACTTGAGTGGGTTGCTGAAATCCTACACCGTCTAGATATCAAAAATCCCTCTAAACCATGGATTATGCCGGAATTTCCTGACCCCGAAGGTACGGGCGAACCTCCCCCTGCAGAAGCCGTGGAAGAGGTAATTGCAACCCCTGGCATATTTGAAAAGGTACTTATTGCCTTGTTGGTAGCCGCTGCACTATTTATCCTCTACAAGATGATTGTCAATGCCGGCCAGCGGAGCTACCAGGGCCTGGATTATATTGAGGAAAGAGAGTATATCAAAAAGAAGAGGAAGAGGCGGAAACGGAGATTTTTGTTTTGGGATAAGCTTCCTGCAGAACCGGGTGAGCAGGTGCGGTACTATTACCGAAAATTCCTGGAAAAGCTGGTCACAAAAAAAGTAGAATTGACTAAGGCAGACACTTCCCTGGTAATTCAAGAGAAGGCCGAGATTGTGTTTCCCCAGGGCCCCGAGGAGATCAGGGATATCTATATCGCCAGCCGCTACGGGGAAAAAGAGGCAGACAGCGCCACTGCGGCGCAAATAGGGCAATTGTATAAGGATTTGTAAGCGAATAACCCTATAAAGGTGGGAGGCAGGACGTGCGGCTGTTTATTGCAATCAATTTTGACGAGAAAACCAAGGCCGGCATTGGCAAAGCAATTGAGGGGCTAAAACCCTATGCAAGCAAGGGCAGATTCACCCATATGGACAATCTGCACCTTACCTTGGTGTTTATTGGCGAAACCGTTAAACTCAGCCAGGTCAAGGAGGCTATGGATGAGCTGAGGGCGCCCTCTTTTACCTTGGTTATCCAGGGGTTTGGACGTTTTTGCCGCCCCGGGGGAGATATCTGCTGGCTGGGGGTGGCTGAGAATGAAATCCTGGCAAATATCTATGCCCAGCTCAGCGAGTCTTTGTCCCAAAAGGGATTTGTGCTTGAAAGGCGGCCCTATAAACCCCATCTGACTCTGGGCAGGGAACTGGTCTTGAAGGAGGAAATTAATCCGCGGGAGTTTCAGAAGACCATAGAGCCCATGCGCTTGGAAGTAGCCAAAATCAGCCTGATGCAGTCAGAGCGGATAGCAGGCAGACTGAAATATACAGAAATCTATTCCCGTGAACTAACCGGTGACGAGGAGGCGGAAAATTGAGTTTCAAGGGATATGTGCAGGTGTATACCGGCAACGGCAAGGGAAAGACCACGGCAGCCATAGGCCTGGCCCTGCGGGCATTGGGCGCCGGCAAGAAAGTATTATTTTTGCAGTTCATGAAGACTGCAACTTACAGTGAACACAAGATTTTGCCGACGATTTCGCCGAATTTAACCCTTAAGACTTTGGGCAAGCCATTCTTTGTGGTCAAAGAAGGTTCGATGCCGGAGGCAGAGCTGGCAAAGTGGCGCCAACAGGCGGTTATCTTCCCGCCGGGACAGCCCCCCCAGGAGTATGTGGATTTGATGGGGGAGGGACTGGCCCTGGCCCGGAAGGCCGTCACCGGCGGCGAATACCAGGTGGTCATCCTCGATGAATTAGTGGTTGCCCTGCATTTTGGCCTCGTCACCTGGCAAGCAGTCAAGTCCCTGATCGAGGCAAAAGCCCCTGACGTTGAACTGGTTCTCACCGGCCGGGGAGCTACCGAGGAATTGATTGAACTGGCCGACCTGGTCACCGAAATGCGGGAGATCAAACACTACTACACCCAGGGGGTCATCGCCCGCAAGGGCATCGAAAACTAATCGGGGACGGTCCTACTTTTTGTACATTTATAACAAAGCATACCAATAAAGCACCTATCCAAAGCGGATGGGTGCTTTACTGTCAGTAAATATTTTTTTCCTGAAATAGGAACTAACAGATAAAGTGCAGGGCAAATGCTTATAAGCTTACTTCATAATCGACTCAAGAACCGAAATGAGTTCAACCTGTGATAGCCCATCGGTAATGATACAAAAGCCTACGCCTTTATACATGAATTCGGCATAATAACATCCGTCTTCCGTGCCGCCGATACCTATCTCAATACCGCCTATGCTGGACTTTATGAAATCATCGCCGTTAAACGCCGCCACATCATAGAGAGGCATTGTGCCTTTTGCCGTCTCAATGTTAATGTTTCTGCTGAAGTTGTCATTGGAGTAGTTGATTACATTTTGGTCAAAATAAACTTCTCCGCTGCCATTGTTTCTTCGGTAGATTCCGTACTCATATTCAGGGGAAGAATCCCAGTTTTTCAGATCTTCCGGGACCTGCGGGAAAATATTCGCGCCATAATATTCACATAGTTCTTCTCTGCTCATTTTGATAAAATCGTTTTGCAGTAGAGCAAAGTGCATTAAGTTACGCCCAAGCGGAATTGCATCAAGACGGTTGATGTATATTGAGTTGGGCGTGACTGAAGGGTCAATCACGGCATTATTATTGCTCAGGTGCGGGACTGCGAAAACCGCAACTAGGACAACAAGGGCACAGGCAGCAACAGGCATAACTCTTTTCATCCAGGGCAATCTTTGTTCTTTTGCAGAATGAGCTCTTACCTCCTGATTCAAGCATCTCTGCCTCACATCTTCAATATCCGGCATTTTTTCGTTTGCCGCCAGCTGAAATAGTTTTTTCTCGTTCATTAATCAATACCATCCTTTCTAACATAAAGTTCTCGGAGCTCGTTTCGCGTGCGGTACAGTTTGTTTTTGACATAGGATTCTCCGACAGACAGCAGTTCTGCGATTTCAGGAATGGTCATATCCAGTGAATAGCGCAAGAGGAATATCTTCTGCACAATTTGTGGTTTTGCGGATATGGCCCTTTTAATTTCTGCAATCAATGCGCTGTTAAGCATGCTGGTATTAAAAGAAAAATAGTTTGCTTCCAGATCAGCAATATTGATTTCATTCCCGTCTTCGTCTGCAACAGACAACGGTATAGCGAATTTCAGGCGAGTCAGCAGTGAATAATGCCGGTAGACCTTTTGTTTTGCGATATTCATTACAAAAGCTTCGCTGTTTGCGATATAGTCCAGACCGCGTTTTACCATAACGGCATAGAGCTCCATGTAGGTATCCTGAAATATATCGCTGATATCCGAAGTATTGTTGCATTTTGCAGTTATGAATCTCAATACTTTTCTGTTTGTGTTGTCGTATATGCAATTGAAAAGAGAGATGATGTTTTGGTCGACCATCGTTTCACCGTCTTTCACTGTATAAGCGTCATGAAAGCCGCAAATAGTTTCATTCTCGGAGATTAATTTTAATAAGACAGCGGCTATATGGCAAGAGCAGCCTGTTATTTGGACCGGTTTATGCTGTCCCAGGGTAGAAAACATATATCCCGCTATTGATTGATTTTGGCGGCAAGATGCCTGCGATAATATTGGGGCTGTCTCAAAATCAGTGA
>DHSM01000005.1 GCA_002408465.1 Firmicutes bacterium UBA5286
GGTAGTATTTGGGGTTCAATCAATTATGCCGCAATCCCTTCGATTGAAAACTCTTACGATAGGACTTCCGAGCTATACTTCAATATAATTTTGGACCAACTAATAAATGGATATGAGCAGGAATATGATAGTAATTATTTTCAGTCCCAAGTTAACGCAATACTTAAGTCCCTGCGCTATGATCAATATCTTGCAGCTGATGTTATTTGTGCAAGAAGGATAGTTGAAATCGTGATGGATTTACAGATATTTGACGTTGATATCCATTTGACTAAGGCACAGCGAAGGGGAATTCAACGAGGTTTAAAAAGTGCGCTTAAAAATGATATAATTAAAAATTCTGTTATTATCAATGATATTTTTATCATTGATAAAGCACTGACATTAAATCTTGTTTCTAATGAAGAATTCATTGGCATTTACAATAAGTTGGTTTCTGATGGTGGAGCTTGTGCCATAAAAAGTGAGGAGCCAGATATTTTGACTACATACCAATTTATGGTTTCATTGGGCATGATCAATAACTATGAATACCTTGATGCACAAAAAGAATTTGTCGAATCTTTAATGGTGAAAGATGGGGTGTACAAATTGGATAATAACACCTCAGATATTAATGATTCGACGGTAATTGTACGCGCAAATGCAATTCGATACTTAGAAATTGGAGGAGAAAAAAATGATTCTTTTAAAAAAGATTTTTAAGAAATATGGTGACAAGGAGATACTTAGGGATATTGATTTAACTATTAATAGTGGAGAGGTAACATTTATTGTCGGCACATCTGGTGCTGGCAAAACCACTTTGCTCAATATTATTGGTGGACTGGACAAACCTACTTCGGGTACCGTTATTTTTGATGGTCAAAATATCCAAGATGATTTGATTTCTTATAGAGCAAAGAATATTGGGTTTGTGTTTCAAGATTATAATTTGATTTCGGGGTTGTCCGTCACGCAAAATGTTGAGATAGCAACATCTTTTTCTGGTACAAAAAAAGATGCAGAAGGCATTCGTAGTGAAATCGTGGCTTTGGGTATATCTGACCCGGAGCAAAATGTTGAAACGCTCTCAGGTGGCGAGAAACAGCGCGTTGCTGTAATTAGGAGCATTTGCAAGGATGCTGACATCATTATCGCGGATGAACCTACTGGAAACCTTGACTCAAGTAACGCTGACTTAGTGCTTGAATTGTTGCATTCGCTAAAAACGGACAAACATATAATCATAGTCTCACACGATATGGAAAAGGCTAATAAATATGCAGACCGAATTATAACGCTCAGTGACGGAAACATCATTAGCGATGAAACTCTTCAACCTAACAAACCGATTGTGCATTCAAAACCAGATATTTTAAAAATAGAATTATCTGGTAATAAGCCATCTTTTTTTAGTGTTTTTATGACTTTAGGTAAAAATAGTGTCATGCTTCGCAAAGGCAAGATTTTGTCCATTGTGTTGGTTATTGCGTTAGCGATTACTTCGTTAGCAACGGTTATAAATCTCAATCAATCTGGCAACGATCTATTGCGAAATGTGAATGTTAATTATCTGGAAAATGATCTAGTGAATCTTTATTATAGATCCACCCCAAATACTGGTTTTATGGAAATGCCTTTTACTAATAAAGAAATTCAATGGATTCAAAGCAACTACGATATAAATGAGCATGTGCCATTATATCTCAATATAACCAATGAGTGGCTTTTCAACGCAGCAGAAAGAACGGCAAATGTATGTCTAAAACAAATTAATATTAATGACTTCTTTAAAGAAAGAGTAATGTCAAACGAAATAGACGGACGGTTTTTAACTGACGAGAATGAAATAATTATCGCTGCAGATGTTGCTCAACAGCTTTTTGATGAGAACTGCATAGGAAAAGAAGTCTCACTCCATGATGGTAGAGGCAATAGTATCCGAATGACTATTGTTGGTATTAACTATACAAGAAATCCTTTTGATGAAATATATAGCTTTGTTAGCACTGATAAAATTAAAGAATGGTTATCAAGCAGAATCACAACTACAATTTTTGAGTATCAAGAATTATCTACTTATTACACGGAGATTCAGCGTGTGATAACTGGCGGCGGCTTGAAGGGTTCGATGAAAGCCGTTGATAATACGGAAGAATTGCTATACGGCAAGATGCCCGATTCAAGTGATAAAATCGTTATTAGCAGTGGATTGCTGAGTAATATGTTGAGTAGTTTTGAAATTGATAATAATTATACTCAAGACCAAGTTATCACAGGTGAGATCTCACATGATGATATCAATAAAGTGTTTGCAAAGAAATTAGCTCTGAATTACAATGGTTTGTTTGAAGTATATGTTTCAGGAATTTACGTCTCAAATGATAGTGAGATGCGCTTCACCAATGAATTGATTCAAGAGATGTTAAAAGTCGATCCTATTGCAATAGATATTTACGTGTCAAATCCGGATAAAGTTCCAACAATAAAAGACAGCGTAAATGCAAACGCGGCATTTGAAGCCATTACTCAACTTGAAACTCTGAAAAATAATGTATCAATGCAAACACGCTTTTTCAGCATTGCACTTATTCTGCTGGGAATAGTTCTTCTTATGATTTCTGTTGCTATGCTCAGTTCATTTTCCAAAATCGCCGTTCTTGAACGGAAAGAAGAAGTAGCGATTATTAAAAGCTTGGGAGCAAATGATTACAGTGTTCTATCAATTCTCCTCTTCGATTCTGCCGTGATTGCTCTATTGTCATTCTTACTTGCGCTCTTACTATTTACAGTACTTCAATTCGCTTTGCCATATATTTTGCCCAATGTCAATGTGTTGAATTTCCGTTTTCCGTTTCTGCTGCTCCTGTTAATTAGTTTGGTCTTTACTTTTTTGACATTAATACAAACCGTGCTGAGTTTAAGGAAATTGGTCAAAAAAACGCCAGCTGAACTTTTCGCTCAATAGGGGCTATGAGCAGCGTAACGCAAAAAATGAACACAGGCACTTCCGGATTGAAAAACGGTATATAGTCCCAATATCGGAGATTATAATGTCATGCAAAAGAACGAGATAAAAGACATCTGTGGAATTATCATCCCATATCATCCATTTCTGTATTAATATACTGCCATTATACTAAAAAAGGACGTGTTCTATAAAAGAAGTACGTCCTTTAGGAACTTTTGCAGTGGCCACTCTTTTGGGCCAGCATTTTTATGCGGTTTTCAAAATGAGTCCCTATTCCTGCCACAGTTCCCCTAGGGGGATGCTGAGGCCGGGAAAATCCAGGTGGACAAGGATTTCCTCATCCATGCCTGCAGCGGCCAAGATATAGGCTCCGTCCCGGAGGGCCAGGCATTCCAGGGCCTTTTCCAAGGGATCGGCCAGCCAATAGTGCTGAATTCCCGCCTCCTTCAAGTTTTTTGTGAGCATGGGGGATACAGTGCTACTCATGCCTGAGAACCCCAAGTACGAGCCGATTCAGCTGTCAGATAATCAGGCGAATATTGTGGGCATGGCAATTGGCTTGCTGAAGAAAGAGATAAAATTTTCAACTTTTATAATAAAGATAAAGTAAAACGAGGGAACTTACCCCTGGTGAGGATAAACTAAATTTTGAGGAGGCGCTGTAGGTGATAAATGGAATGGCTTTCTCTAGGCTGGTTGAGAGAGCAGATTTGTGGAAGGGATTTGACGGTTTGCGGGTAGCACTGGCTGGGAGTTATCTTTTTCTAATATCTATCGTCTTAATCATTTTAGTGCCCTTGGTAATCGGCATCTTAGTCTTGAGAGATGCCGACCGTCGGGGATTGAGCAGAGTTTGGGCGCTGGCAGCGCCTTAATTCCTAACTTTTTGGGTCTTATTGCCTACCTGATTGTATCCTCTCAGCATAAACCCAAAATCCAATGCCCTGAATGCAAAAATCAGATAGATAAGGGCTACCATAATTGTCCCCATTGTGGTTACAAACTCCAAGAGACCTGCCCCCAATGTAATAGGGATATCGCTGCTGAGTGGAAGCTGTGTCCTCATTGCGGGCAGCAATTGCAGGAATAACTAGATGAAGGGCTATCTCGGGATATCTTGAGATAGCCTCTTGAAATTTTTACTTTAGGTCAAACGTAGACAAAAATATTTATCGGGTATCGTCTGATTGGTCAAATGCGGAGATAGTAATTGCTGACAATAAAAAAAATGAGGTGCACTTTATACGCTTAATGTAGCTGATGATTGGATTTGCTACACTTTAATTTTCAAGGCATTTTCCGGGTCCGCACGGATGGAACTAATCTCCAGCAACTGAGTAATGATGCGCTTGCAAGCGAAATCGTAATTGTTGAGGACTGGATATATACGATTTCTGACGACAAAACATTTCGCATGCGTTTGGATGGAAGTGAGCGGGAGGTTGTCGAATTTGTGCCTGAGCCGGAACCAAAAAGTCCGCCGGTGCTGGAGCCTATCGAAGAGGCCGTGCAGACTTTGGAATATTTAAATGACTATTATTTGTTGCCTACATTCTCCAACCCCAATGACATTCCCAATGATACCTTGTTGGTGTACACTCTTCGGTGGTTGATAAGGGATTCAGGGCTGAGAAGGTGGGTATTCAATACTGTTGACGTAGACGAAGCCGCTAAGAAAATATTTGGCCCTCACCTCAAAGATCTTGAACATCATGAACTTGATTGGTTTTTCTGGTGGGATGATGTCCGAGGAGAATATGAGAATATTCCCCTCGGAACAGGGTGTATGGGGAAAACTTACATTATCAACACGGAAACTACAATAGATCAATTTTTGATTGATGTTGTTCATTTGAACGTAGTCTTTAATTTGGATGAAGAGGATGATAGCCCTCTGGATCATGAAATCTACGATGATAATGGTCACTTGCTGGGAAATATACCGTCGATGAGTTAGAAAATATTGATCTAAAAACCTTGTTGAAACTGCCCCGCCGACGCTATATCTTTACTGTCCTTGCCGATGGCAGTTTCTACTTGGATCAAAGCCTAATAATCCCATAATAACGCCAACTCTTCCACCGCAGGCAAAAAGCTTATTACCCGTTAAGACAGTAATGTCTGCGGGTTTTCTTTTCGGGCGCAGATTTCCAATTCAGCACTGGTCCAACGCTCGGTTTGCTTTCCTTCCACTCACCGCTTACAGGATTAAAAAAGTACGTTGTAATCTCACCTGCAGACTCTGCATCAAAAAAATAGCCGCTTTCCACAAAGATTGAGGGACGGCTGTGACCGTAGCAGCGGATGATGGAAATGGAACCCAGGCCGGGCCCCAGCTGCTCAGCTTTTATGTTTAATTCTTCGGCAAGAATCTCTTTGGCATGGGCGTAGGTGTACTTGGGCAGGCTGAAATAGGTGGTGAGAACTATTAGTGCTGTCGCCAAGGCATAGATGGCAAGCTTCTGGAGTTTCTGCCTTCCTTTGGCATAATATGCTGCTAAGGTCCAGGTCATGGTAATTATGAATGTAGGCCAACGAGAGTATCAAAGCAGCAGCATCGCAGAACGAGAAAAAAGGTGGCTGAAAACTATACTAGCTAAAGGAAATAAGGGTGGGCTAAGTGAAAACGGGGAATAACAAGGAATTTCCGGAACAAACAAAGAAATCAATTAGTAACCATACTTGGAACGCACTGGCAACCGGATTTTCTTTGGAAGCTGATGGCACACATATATTCTTATATAGATTTTTCCCCAGTGATATCGCTAGTTTCCTGTCAGGAGCGCCACAGGCGCTCCGGCACGTTCTTTCAGGTTGTCTATTCAGGAAAGCAGGATATCCAAGTATTTCAAAAACTGTTTTCTTGTTACCGGGGTCTAATAGATGAAAAGGCCCAGCAATAAAGGGGTGAGGAGTTGGGTTTGGATATAGAAAGTTTGGTAAAAAAGGCACGCTTGGGGAATGACGATGCCTTTTATGAACTGATTCAGCAACGAAAAGAGTTGCTGTACAGGACGGCTTATGCCTATGTAAAAAACCAGGAGGATGCCTTGGATATCGTCAGCGACACTGTATACAAAGCTTATAAATCCCTCCGAAAACTGAAAGAACCAGCTTTTTTCAACACCTGGCTCACCAGAATCTTGATTAACTGCAGCCTGGACCACCTGAAAAAACAGAAACGCATAATGCTCGTCAAGGAGATAGCTGACACGCCGGAGCGGACCAAGGATTTTTCGGAGAATCTCGACCTGCGCCAGGCTGTAGATGAGCTGGATGACAAGTGCCGGACGGTAATCATCTTAAAGTATTATCATGATCTAACCATCAGGGAGGTTGCGGAAATAATGCAATGTCCTCAGGGCACCATCAAAAGCTATTTGCACAGGGCACTGAACAGTCTGAGAGTAGATTTAAAGGAGGATTGGCTGAATGCTTAAAGATGTTTCTGCTCTAAAGAAGGAGTTCGAGAACATCCAGGTCCCCCAAGAGCTGGATCTGTTTATCGAGCAGGCTATCCGCAAAGGTAGAAGGGTCAATACAACCGGCCGCATCTTCAAACCTTTAGTCACAGTAGCCTCCATTATCCTGGTTTTTGCCCTTTCTATCAGTACGACATTTCTTTTTATCTCAAAGACAGGCCTTTCTGGTTGTGTTAGAGAGCAACCAGTTATTCCTGATCCCGGCCCAGCAATTGAAGAACCGATACCAAAACCAAAACCGAAACCCGAACCGGAACCCCGGGTGCTTGCCCTCGAGGGAACGGATATCCGTACCTTGGAGCTTATACCTACATCTCACAATTTTAGGGTTAACGACCAGTTTATCTCCTACTATATTCCAGCGAACATTGATGTGTTGTATCTGACAGATATATTCGGCACCGACTACCCTTTGCCCAAACCGAAAGATATTCGCATGCCAACTACGGAGGGGGCTGTCTGGAGGGGTGATAAACTTTACTACCTGTCCATGCCCGGTATTGATGAGGGACCCGAAGGGTTTTTCCTCTATGAGTATAGTACTGCTACCCATACCGCCACCGAACACAAACTTAATTTCCCCGATTCCTTTTACCCCGAAGAGAGTTTTTTTGTCACCTGGGATGGGGAAGTGTTCTTTGTGGGCGAAACCGGGACTTATAAGTATACCCTGGCCAATAAAACTCTAAAAAAGGTGGCCGAGTTTAATCTGGATTGGCAAATCTCCTCTTGGTCAAGTCGTTGGCATCCAGAAAAACCTTTGCTCTTTTACTTCGAAGGTAACAAGCTCTGGTGCTTCGATCCTCAAAGCGGAAAGTCCACCGTCTTTTATCAGGCACCAGGGGCAATCTCGGAATTCTGCTGGCGTGACTCCCGCACGCTGACCCTGCTCAGAGGCAATCAGTTGGAGATACTTGACGAAAATGGAAGGCTTCTCAACAGCCACCGTATCTGCGAAGGAGCTCGTTCCCTTGGTTGGGTCCCTGAGCGGGGCATGGCGAGCTATAGGGTTCCGGTTGGAAGTAATGCTTACCAATTGTTTGTTGAGGACTTCGAAAATGAAATGCTCTATACTTATCGGGACTGTGACGATTATATCTGGAGTTCTGTTAATGAAATCTGGACCTATTCTGAAGATCAGGAGACAGGTACCGCTATTCTAGTCCTCAGCCGCATTAATTGGGAGCCTGGCCAGAATCAAAAAGTAGAAATACCCTACTTCAAATCCCGGGAAGAGGATCCCAAACTGCCTCTAGACTATGCCCAGGGGGACAATGAAAAAATCGCCGCCGAATTATTTACACTGCATATGGAGGATCTGAAAAGCCAGGGCAGTATTACCGATTTTAAACTGCTACGAGTCGTCTTCGAACAAGAAGAACAATGGGGCTTCTTTGTCTGTATAGATTATTCCGTGCAAAGCTCTGACGAATCCTGGCAGTCCGGCAACGGAGAATTGGGTGAAGAAGGCTGGGTTAACAACAAATCCAATTTCATCAATATTTATAGAGATGATGACTATTACGTAATGGGGAGTCAATGGTCCACATCTCCTTAACTCAATAACAAACCCGTCGATTGATGTGCTCCAGTCAAGTTGGAGTAGTGTGTGATATTGTCTGTAAAATGGGTTCTTAGTTTTTGGCATGCAAAGGGCCATCATCCTCTGGATAAGCTGGTTCGCCAGAAGGAAATTTACAGACAAAATTGGACTTGACCGACAGGAAATATGAAGAAGAAGATGAGTGGATAGATCACACTGTTTATGACTTATTAGGCAATTCCTATGATGTTATATTAGGTCAAATTCACCCGCATACAATATAGTCTCGGTTTTGATGTCAGCCAAGGTATACCCGCCACGGTTAAGGTCGAAGTTACTGGCGTATCTGAGGGCATTATGAAACCGGTTCGGGTAAAACTGATAACTGAATAGATACAGATGCGGGACGGAGATTGCTCCGTCCCGGTTGCATTGTGTGACACATCCTTCCACTCACCGCTTGCTGGATCAAAAAGGTACGTTGTAATCTCGCCTGCAGACTCGGCATCAAACAAATAGCTGCTTTCAACAAAGATTGAGGGACGGCTGGAACCGTAGCAGCGAATGATGGGCATATACCTCAGCCTCTGACCTAGCTGGTCGGCGCTTTGTATGGAGACATTAGACTATAATAATCTTTTAGCAACTTCCTTCCTTGCTGCGGTTTCACTACACTCGTGAACAAACTGGACTGTATGGTTGGCTTAAGTGAAAACAGAGAGGAAAAGGAATTTACGTGGCCGGCAGAGAAAGCAACCATTATCCACCGAATTGGTTTTGCATTGAACAATTCGATTGCTCATCTAGTTTAGCAACGGAAAGGATGTGTTGGATTTGCCTTTATTTCAAAGGAGCAATGAAAAACTGACTCTAATTAAGCCTGCAAAATTCATCAATGAGAAGGAACTGCAATATCTAATTGAGCGAAATTTGGATGTGATATTCAATTGCCGGTTAGTGGCAAGTGAATTTTCTACAGGTCCGGTCCATGGCGGCAGAATAGATTCCCTTGCCTTATCTGAAGAGAACAATCCTGTAATAATTGAGTATAAAGTGGTTGAATCTTCCCAGTTAATTAATCAAAGTTTATATTACTTATCCTGGATAAATGACCACCGTGGTGACTTCGAAATTGCTGTCCAGAAAGCTTTTCCCAAAGAAATTATCGAAGTTGACTGGTCTAGCATCAGGGTAATTTGCATTGCCCCGGAATATAAAAAATACGATCTGCATGCTGTGCAAATGATGGGCTCAAATATTGAGTTATGGCAATATCGCTATTTTAGTAATGGCTCCTTATTCTTTGAGGAGGTCTTTAAGAAATCTGTTGCACTTTCGGGTGCGGTTGATGACAGAAGTAAGGACCCGGTCATGGTTGAAGCGGGAAAAAAGGCCGCATTAACTAGGGCAACTGGAGTCTATTTTGTTGAAGAACACTTAAATAAAATCGAAGCAAAAAAGAGACCTTTAGCAGAGGCTTTACGGGAATTCATTTGTAGTCTCGACGAATCCGTGGAAGAAGCACCTAAAAAGCACTATATTGCCTACAAAGTTTCTCAGAACTTCGTGTGCATGGAGATTCATCGGGCCAAAATCTTATTGTTCCTGAAAGTTGACCCAAGCAGCATTCAATTGGCAGATAATCATAGGGATGTCAGGAATATTGGCCACTATGGCACCGGCGACCTCGAGGTTTCAATCCGAGCTGAAGAAGATGTGGAGAATGCTAAAGAAATGATTAAAATGGCCTTTAATAATATCGGGGGCAACTGAAAAGGGTGTTGTCTGTTACCTAACACCTATAACCGGAAAGCTAGCCCTGGTAAGCTGCCTTCAAATCGGGCCATTTTCCTGCCCCTTAGGGGGCTTTTTTTGCCAGGGAATGCCGCTGGCGCTTCGTAAGGCAGGATTGGCGAGAGTTGTCGTCGAAGTATGTTAATATTTATGAGTACAATTCATGAAGGGAAGCCCTAATTCTTACTCCTTTTGCTTTTTTTATTTCGGAAGAGGGGTTGTGAAGTTTCAAAATCAAGGGGGATGGCGCATGAAAGAAAAAACCTGGGGGTTAAAAACTTCGATAATTGTATTTTTGGCCAGTATTTCCCTTTTTTCATTGTTTTATTTTTATCGGTGCAGTTGTGTCCCACAAAATTTACGTGAATATCTAGTAATGATATTTAGCGGAGCCACTGCCAGCGCTCTTGTAACGCTACTGATTTATTCTGCTGAATACAAAATTGCAAAAGTGTCTGCATTGGAAAATTATTGGCAAGAGGCCTTAAAAGTGTTGGGAAGCTTAGGTAAGCTAGAATACTATCACTTGGATGTGCCACTTCAGGTGCTAAAGGATTATTATCAGGAGCAAACCCATAATAAATTCGTTGATTCAGTGGTTGAGCAAATCCCTGCTGATAACCCTTTACTTAATGATGAATTTTTCCAGTACAGACATGACGCCAGGGACAGGTGGTGCGAACGAATCGCTTCTGAGAGCGATAATATGAGGAATCGAATGGGTGAAATAGAATATAAGAATATTATTATCCAAGAGGTTGAGCGTGCAGCAAAAACATATTTAGAAAAATTACACAAGGTCATTGATAGGTATATTTCACTCTCAGAAACTTCTTCTGGTGAAGTTGAAAATGCTATCGGTCGCATCGAATACTTCACTGGCAAGAGACAATGGAAGAAGCTTCATCAAACTATTCATGAGCCCATCCGAGATATACTAGAGAAAGTGCAACTAGGAGCGAATCATTTTAACTTATATCGAAGTGGGGAGAGCAATAATATCCCCGTTGTATTAGATACACTGATGGAACTACAGAAACTCTTTTTTGTAGATGAAGTTAATGAAAAATCAAAAGCGCTATGCATATACCGGTCTTTTTATGATGATATGAATGAACAGTTGGAGAAATTTCGAGCAAGTATATATAATAAAGAGCCAATTCCTGAAAAACGTCACCCTGTAAGAACCTATTATAGATAAGAAACTCGCGAGTGCTGAGTGCTTTATTAGTTTAATTTGTCATGTAATACTGGAGGGGACCTCACCTAGGCAAGAAGTTTGTGCGCATGTATTCCTTCCTGCTCCAAATTATCCCCTTCAAGGATGTTGACTTGCACAAGCTCTATCTTTTCCTGGATCTGCTCCTGCGGAAGACCAAGCTTGGCCCTGGCGGAGGGGGAATCAAGCTAACTGATGAAGTCCAGCTTAAGTACTACAAGATTGAGCAGACCTTCAATGGTGATGCCTCTGTCCATGAAGGCGATACCTTGCCCGGAGGGGGAGGCGGTGAGGCTGGCCGCAAGGAAGAGGAAGAAGAGGAGTTATCTGTTATAATTGAACGGATTAATAAACGGTTTGGGGTCAATCTCACCCAGGCAGACTGGATAGTAACTGAACAGTTGGGCGAGGACTTTGCAGGGGATGAGGAATTAGTGCAAAAGGCTAAGAATAATCCTATTGCTGATTTCCGCTATGCCTTTGAACATTCTTTTTTGGATAAGGTAGTACGTCGCATGGACCAAAATGAAGCCTTCTGCACCCGGATACTGGATGACGAAGACTTCAGAGCGGTTGTTGTCGATTATATGCTGATGAAGACCTATAAGCGGCTGCGGGAAAGTGTTGGCTAGTGGTTGGCTAAGCCTCAATTATGGGAGCTAAGTTGGCGAGACTCTTAAGGTTATGACCTTTATTTATCATAACAAGGGGGAATTTAGATGCTGGAGGAGTTGGCACTATGGGCAGGGTTAATATCTTTACTTGTAATATTAGGATCTCTGGTCTGGCTGGTGGTAAGCTTAATCCTCAAGAAAGAGAAAAAAACGGTAATACTGGTCTTGAAAATATCTAGTGCAACTTTTGGTTGTTCATTACTTGCTTTTGCGTATTTGCCATTGCTATTGGTGGTACTTGCAATCATATTTCTATGCAAACTACGCAAAAAAATAAAGGTTATAAGGGCTGAGAAACAACTCAAGAAAGAAGAGGAGCGGCGTGTAAAAGACAAAATGATTGAAGATGCCGTGGATTTACTCTTTCAAAAAGATGGGTTGAAAAGTAAACTCCATGATTTTATTTTACATCATACGAAAAGATATGACCTGGGTGAAATTAATCAGATTGAGTACAATAATTTGCTAGGGCTCTTATTAAGGTATTATATACAATCGGAGACAGTGAAAGCCGATGGAAGCGATCGAGACATTTATTGGAATACTGAGCTTGATATTCCTTTGCTAGAGAATCAAATCAAAAAGGAAAAAATTAACGTGTATGCTAATGATATGAAGAAATATATCGACATTAACGAATACGAGACAGTAGAGGACTTGGTTGTAGCGTTTTTAGATTATTTCGGGGAAAAAGGTTTACATGACTTAAACATTCAGGTGCTTAGCGAGGTAGCTCAGGAAAATGTAGATGAAATAAGACAGGCTGTTGAAAAGGAGTACGTAAGAATTAAAGAGCAACATGAAATACAAGCGCTGGAAAACCACCTGTTTAAGAAAGATTCGGAGAAAAAAGATATTCAATATGTAGACTCATTACAAGGACTTGAATTTGAAGACTTTCTCAAGGATTTATTTGTGAGCTTTGGATACTCACATGAGGATTTGCCCTATAGCAATGATTACGGAGCAGACTTAATTATTCGTAAAGGGTTTAGAAGAATTGTTATACAGGCAAAGAATTATCAGGGTACTGTTGGTAACAAAGCTGTACAAGAGGTTATTTCCGCAAAAATATATTATAAATGCGATACAGCTATGGTTATCACTAACTCTTTCTATACCACAAATGCTATTAAAACTGCGCTCGCCAGCGGAGTCATACTTATCGACAGAAATGGGCTAGAAAAAATACTGCGTGAAGGGAGCATGTACTTTAACTCCTTAGTCTCATAATCTTCTAGACCTCTAGATTAGTTGATTCATTTCCCGGGTTGGAAAGGGCTACTGCCTGTAAGCGTTCCTGGGGAAAGCTTAATATGAGTCGTGAGGAGGTGTTCCAATGAAGTGCTCCCAGGATTGCAGGCATTGCTTTAGGGGTTTGTGTATACACCGGGTGCCGCTCTTTTCCTCTTTAAGCGAAGAGAATCTTGTCCAGATCGCCGGCCTCATCCAGCATAAAAATTACGAAAAAGGGGACCGCCTCATTTCTGAAGGCACGACAATGGAATCACTGATAATTATTAACGAGGGCAGTGTGAAGGCATTTCGATATACGCCTGCGGGGCGTGAACAGAGATCGTATCTATTCTCAGAAGGGGATTTCTTCGGGGAGCAGTACTTGTTCAGCGATCTTAAGGCCACCTACAATGTGGAGGCATTGGAGGCAGTTAAGATCTGTATGCTTACAAAAACCCAATTACATAAAGTCCTGCATACCCATCCGGATGTTGCTATAAAGTTAATCTCGGAACTAGGGAAACGAATTGCCCAGATGGAAAATACTTTTCAAAGTTTAGGCATCCGCAATGTTGATGCGCGGGTAGCCACGCTCTTGCTGGATTTCGCCTCTAAATACGGGGAGGAAAGCCCAGAGGGAACGGTGATTACTTTGCCAATCAGCCGGGAGGGGATGGCGAATTTTTTAGGCATTGCCCGGGAAACCCTGAGCCGGAAACTAAGCAAGTTTGAAGATGAGGGACTAATTCGTTCTATAGATTTGAAGACCTTACTGGTAAGAGACAGCGGTACCCTGGGCGACCTGGCAGGGCTATCGGATTAATGAAATATCTTTCTGCTTGATTTGAATCACAGCAATCCCTCTTGCGACTTGCTATGCTTAGGGCAGGAACTACCAAGGAGGGATAAAAGTGAGCGAGCAGATCAACAATCGTGAGCACAGAAAGGAAGCAATCAAGCATATTCTTTCTGAACTCGATGCCGGGAAAAGTGTTGAGGAGGTTAGGGCAATATTTGCCACAGCTTTCGAGGGCGTTTCAGCAATGGAAATTTCTGAAGCGGAAGCGGCGCTGATTGCCGAAGGACTTCCCGTGGCGGAAGTGCAAAATCTCTGTGATGTGCATGCGGCGGTTTTTAAGGGGTCCATCAAAGATATTCACAAGCCTGTTGAATTGACTGAAATACCTGGGCATCCGGCAAATATTCTTAAGCGGGAAAACCGCTTTATTGAAGAACTATTGGAGACAAGGGTGAAACCATACATTTCTGCCTTGCCTGAGGCTGACGCCGCCGAGGCAATTAAGCACGCCTTAGCTGATGTGGCCCGTATCGATATTCACTACCTCAGGAAAGAAAATCTTCTCTTTCCCTACCTGGAAAAGTACGGCTTTACTGCCCCGCCTAAGGTAATGTGGGGTGTGGACGATGAAATCCGCAGGGAGTTGAAAGAGATTAGGGCAGCAGTGTCAGCGGACACTTTGGCGCCGAACCTGAAGGCTGAGCTGGAAAGTTTAGCGGAGAAAATTGCCGAGATGATTTATAAAGAAGAGCATATCTTGCTGCCTATGCTGCTGGAGACCCTAACAGAAGATGAATGGAAGCAGATTGCCGGGGAGAGCGGGAATATTGGCTACTTGATTGACGGAGTCCCGGTCTGGAATCCTGTTTACGCAGTTAAGGATGCCGAAGAAACCTCTGCCCCAGGGGTTATCTCAATGCCCAGCGGCAGCCTGGAAAGGGAAGAACTCATCTCCATGCTAAACACTTTGCCCTTTGACATTACCTTTGTTGATAAGAACGATGTCGTAAAATGCTTTTCGGAGGGGGCAGAGCGCATATTCCCCAGGACCAGGGCAGTGATTGGGCGCAATGTGGCTAATTGCCATCCGCCTGCAAGCGTTGGGGTAGTAGAACAAATCCTTGATGATTTGAAAAGCGGAAAAAAAGAGCATGAAGATTTTTGGATTAAAAAAGGTGGTCGCTATATCCTTATCCGCTATTTAGCCGTCCGTGGTAAGAGCGATGAATATTTAGGTGTGCTTGAAGTGACTCAGGATATTAAACCTCTGCAGGAAATTGGCGGCGAAAAAAGGTTATTGTCTTAAGGCCGCCGAGAGGGCCCCTCTTACGTAACAAAAAACAGCGGGATTTTTTGGTCCCGCTGTTCCTGTCTAATTGTCTTCAACCCAAAGGGGGAGTCTTCCTTCGCCTAAAAGATAGATAATGTTAGTGTCCTTGTTCTTAAGCCAGATCTTGCCCTGCGGCCGCCTGTCGTCATACTCCTCGTAGAGCACCCATACGCCGTTGGGGCTCTCATTCTCGGGTGGCCATGGGGAGGGCACGGGGGCTTTGGCCTCGGTGAGGGCCTTGGTATGGAGGTCCAAGAGCTTAAAGTTGCCGGCAGTATTAATATTATTTTCTAGCCCTTCCTGGTCTACCCAGGTGTAAGGTTCCGGCTCAAACTCTATGAGCAATTTCTCTGCTCCAACCCAGTCATGCACTCGGACTTTTTTATCTGGCTTTGCCTCCAGGACCAAGGTTTCTTCTTTAGATAAAAGGTCAACCACGTACACACCCAGGGGTTCATCATTTTCACCAGGTAGCAGTCTGTGCATGGCATAGCGCATTCCGTCAGGAGACCAAAGGGGCCACTCGTCGAAGATGAAAAGGCTGCAGGCATTGTCGGCGGCATCATAGTGTTTCCCGGTTTCTAGATCATAGATATCCATGCCGCCAAGCCCGCTTTGGCAGGTGAGGAATCTGTAAGTAGGGGAGAATCTCAGTCCGCCGAACAGGTATGATGAGTTCAGGCATTCAGTCTTTTTATCGGTATAAGAATAAAGCGCGATTTCTACAGCTCCCTGCTCGGCAAACTCTTCATTGGGATCTTTTATTGCCAGAGCTATCCTTTGCCGGGGCCAGTCTGGAGCATAGCAGCTTACCCTTTCCGCCAGGGTGATAAGGGTTTTATCATTAAGATTTAGCTGGACTAAATTCCGGCTGTTGTCGATATATAGTATTGAGTAGGGCAGGGAATCCAGATCCTGCAGCCCTTTCACCTGGGGCGGGGTACCTGTCTTGTTATTGCTGTCTTCATCAGGGTCAGGAATCTCCTGCGCAGGGCTGCCTCCACAAGCACTGAGAAACAGGGAAAGGGTCGTCAGAATACACAGGGCAATAACTAGCCGCTTTTTCAACTGCATGGGGCACCTCCTAAATAATCCAAATTAATCCTATTACAAAAAAAGATTCTAGTCAACAAGTATGAGATTATTGCGCGGAATAGCGCCTCGGCCGAAAAGGGGCGGAAACCACCACCCCTATCATGACCTGCTGAACTTGAACAGCAAAGTGTTGGCATTAAATTAGTGGGCAGTAATCTTTTCCTGGGCAATCATAGAAACTTACATCTTTCGACATAAATTGGATAGAGTTTATAGTATCTATGGAATACATGCGGGCTTGTTTTTCGATAAATTTTCTGAGTTAATTTTAAAATTGGAGAGGAATCCGGGAGGTCAAAAGCGAATATTGATATTAAGAATAAAGGGAGGTGTTGTGGCTTGAAAACTGAAACGCTGCAGGATAGCATCACTCACTCTCTGTCTGCCGACCGCAGGGTCGTTCTGTTGGTTGGCCCGCCAGGCTGCGGTAAAAGCCGGTTGCTTCGGGATTTTAATGATGTGGGGATTGTTAATGTAGGCAAAGAGCTGGCTCGGGAACTGATTCCCCTTCCCCTGGAAAAGCGGTCTGAATTGGCCTTGGAAATTCTTGGTCAGTTAATCGACACCCATGCGCATTCGGTTGTTGTCCTGGATAATATCGAATTGTTATTTATGCCTGAACTGAAGATTGACCTCTGGCCTGCCCTGGAAACGCTCAGCGCCAATAAAAAGCTGGTTGTGGCCTGGACAGGACGGGTGGCGGATGATCAGATTCAGTGGGGCGACCCCGGGGTCCCTGGATTTCGGGTTATGAGTTTGGAAAACTGTCCTGCCAATATAGTTAGTATGACAGGTTACTAATAACGTTGGGGGCTTCTCTCGTCAATTGACTAGTGTCGAGAGATACCCCCGTTAACTTTTATTTTGCATATGCCGGGCTGCTAGAGACATGCTCTATCGCTGCTATATAAAATCAGCACAGTGTACTAGCAAGGAGCATGGCGTTCCATATGCGTGTGTGCGCATATTCGTCACCAAGAATCGAGGTTAGCAGGTACCGGATTTGAGAAGTGGGAGCGCAGCCTGCTAAAGCTGAGTAACGAGTTATTGCCGAAAGCTCACCCGCAATAGCTGCGGTTACATCAGCCGGAAAATTGCCGGTAGCGGGAGGACAGTCCGGCGGGCAGGATACGGGAGGGGGGCAGATGCCTAAAAGGGATGCTTGCAGCCGGGCATGCCCGTACTCATCACCTGTAATGCTGGTGACAATCAGGCGCAGCAAGTCAGAAGGCGCTTCATTAGCAATGGCAGCATAAAAACCTGCATCACAGACTTCGTCTTGGATTGATTCCTCCAGGCTGACTCTGAAATTCTGGCATTGGGGACAGCTGGGAATTTGCAATCTGTCCGGGACAGTATTCATATTTCTCACCTCCATTCATAAAATAGCAGTTTTTCTCGTATTTCCCATACATATTCGACGGGTTATTCTCGGGCCGATTTCAACGCTTCTCCAGCTTCTTCAACTTGGGTTATTTGCGCTCTGGCGCCATGTCCATTTAGAGTTAAGAACAGCGCCAGGGCCCTGGCATGGCCATATTTGTCGCCGACAATGCTGTAGAATAGGGTTCTAAGGCCTGGATCCCTTATACCTTTGGCGATAGCTGCATAACGGCCAATGGCAAGAATTTCATCGGTTAATGCCTGGGAGATGCTGTCGACAAGTTCTGCCGAAAGGACACTGTTGTTCATTTTTCTCCACCCCAGTTCAGGTTATTGAAACTGGATAAGCTTTGTGCTGGGCAATAGAGTAGTGTTCTGCCGGCAAATCCATAATAATCCTATGGGGCTAAAGGACTTAGGCAGGTTCGCCTGGCTGGGCTTTAGCATGAGCTCCAGGAATAGTTAGCTTGCCTAAAGGAATTGGGCAATTAATCAACATTTTATCGCAATTTCAATAAACCGGCTTAATCTTATATCTGTTACCATGATTAATGGCTGCAAATAGAAATTAGGGAGGGGTTGGGTTGATGTTTGATAATCCTACTTTAGACAAGTTTGCCAAGTGGTCAGGTTTTATGGGGGTTTTTTCAATTGTCGTGGGGATTCTGCAGGCCATCACTATTATTGGCATCCCTTCAGCTGTCATTATGATTATTATGGGAGTCAAGTTGCTGGGGGCAAAATCTGCTGCCAAGGCCCTGACTGTTGCTCCCGAGGCTGATGTTCCTACTCAGTTCAACAAGATGGTCAACGATCTCAGAGTTTATTTTCAAGTTAACGGTGTTCTCATTATTATCGGTTTGATTGTAGGTGTGCTTGCCGTAATTGCAATGATTGTTGCTCTTATCGCTTCAGGCGGAAACTTAGATTTCAATTACCAGTTCAATTAGGGGATAATCCATGCCGCGGCTTGCCGCGGTTTCTTTTTCTTCAAAATCTGATTCAGCCCGAAGGGCTGTTTTTTTTGTTTTCCTGTTGCCAATAAATGTCGGCAAGCCGTTTTGCTTTTACAATTTTCTTTCCCGGTCAATACTAATACGGATAGCGTCGAAAAATTGACAACAGGAGGGTTACAATGCGTGCGATTATTATGGCAGGCGGCAGCGGTTCCAGGCTGCGCCCCCTGACTTGCGATTTGCCAAAACCAATGGTGCCTGTACTTAACAGGCCAGTGATGCATTATACAGTTGAGCTGCTGAAAAAGCACGGCATTGAGAAGGTTGCAGTGACTTTGGCATACTTGCCAAGGGCAATTAAAGATTACTTTGAAGATGGGGTAGATTTTGGCGTTTGCTTGGAGTATTTTTTCGAGGAGATTCCTTTAGGGACTGCCGGCAGTGTCAAGAACGCCGCCGGTTTTCTGCCGGGAACCTTTGTTGTCATCAGCGGTGATGCCCTGACGGATTTAGACATAAGCGAAGCTGTGGCATTTCACAAGGAGCGGGGATCCCAGGCCACCTTGGTCTTGCACCGGCAACAAATTCCCTTGGAGTATGGAGTGGTCATAACTGATAAAGAGGGCAGAATTACCCGGTTTTTAGAGAAACCAAGCTGGGGAGAAGTGTTCAGCGATACTGTCAACACCGGCATTTACATCCTGGAGCCCAGTGTGCTGGACTATTTTGAAGGGGGCAGGCAATTTGATTTCAGCAAGGACCTCTTTCCCAGGCTTTTAGAGGACGGGGTCCCTATGTACGGATATATCTCCAACAATTACTGGTGTGATATCGGGGATTTGCGTTCTTACCGGCAGGCTCAGTTTGATGTCCTGGAGGGCAAGGTTGATGTAAATATTGCTGGAGAACAGCGGCAGCCCGGTATTTGGGTGGCTGAGGACTGCAAACTGGCGGAGAATATTGAGTTAATCGCCCCGGTCTATATTGGCAGGAGTTGCACATTGGGTGCGGGAGCTAAAATTGGTCCCCTTACCGTACTCAATGATTTTTGCCGGATTGAGGAGGGGGCTTCCCTTAAGCGCACGGTGGTCTGGAGGGACTCCAGTGTGGGCAGGAGGGCGGAAATTAGGGGGGCCACCGTCTGTAACAGTGTCAATATTGGCACAGGAGCCAGATTGTTTGACGACACAGTGGCGGGCAGCAGGACTGTGCTGGAGCAGGGGGTGACTCTGAGGCCGGGAGCAAAGGTTTGGCCGGATAAGAGCATTGCCGAAGATACCGTGCTCAGCCAGAACTTGGTCTGGGGTTCCCGCCTCAGCCGCAGGCTGTTTGGGCGCAAGGACATTAAGGGCCGATTTAATGTGGAGGTGACGCCGGAGTTGGCCTCCCGGCTGGGTTCGGCCTTTGCCTCCCTTGTAGGCAAAGAGAATTGCCTTGTGGTCTCCGGGGATAATACTGAGGCGGCGGTATTAATGGCCGATGCCCTGAGCGTGGGTATTTTGGCTTGCGGAATCAGGGTAATCCGGGCCTCCGGTTTGGTTATGCCCATGGTGAGGTTTGCTGTGCGCCACTACGTAGCCGGGGGCGGCGTCCACGTGCGCCTGGATTCCCTGAAGCCGGAACAGCTGCATTTGGAGTTTGTCAGTGCCACTGGGGCCAATCTTGACAGAAATGCAGAGCGCAAACTGGAGAAGGCTATTAACGGCGACTGTTTTCAAAGAGTGGGCGCCGGCGAGGTGGAAATTACCCGGCGCACTGACGATATTCCCAGGCTGTATTTTGCCCATTGGGCCTCAAAATTGCGGACTCTGGGTCCGGGAAAAAAGTTGGCCGGGCTTGTGGTTGTCTTGGGGGCGGAGTCGGAGCTCATGTCCTTCCTGGGCGGCAGTTTCCTGAGTTATATCGGCTGTGTCGTCAAAAGGGCAGAGAATTCCGTGGCAGATGTCAGGGATGGGGTACGGCAAAATAATGCCGACCTTGGGGTTTTCCTGGCTTCCGACGGTGAGGGCGTTGTGGTAGTGGATGAGAGGGGAAGAGTGGTCGGGGCCGAAGAATACAGGGCTTTGAGCTTGTTCTTGGCCTTAGGGGTGAAAGGCAAGTCTGTCATCATTCCCCATGATGCCCCCCAGGCCTTAAGAAATATGGCCAGGGGAACCGAGATAATTCAGGTGAAATCCGAACCCGCCCAGGTGATGGCAGCGATGTTGAGCCGCAGCGCCAATGATGGCCGCATCGCTCTGCAGTACTTATTGGACTTTGATGGCATTCAGGCTGCCGCAAGAATCGCAGACTTCCTGGCCAGCAAAAAACTGCGGCTGAGCCAGGTGCTTAAGCGGCTGCCGGCTCTGAATTACAAAGCGATTGCTGTTCCCTGCCAATGGACGGAAAAAGGCCGGGTGCTAAGGCAATTGGTGGCGCAACAAAACAAACGGAAAATGGAAATGTATGAAGGGGTAAAAATTTGGGATGACAGGGGCTGGGCCTTGGTCCTGCCCGACAGTGAAAAGCCTCGTTTTAATATTTACGCCCAGGGACATAGTGAGGAATTTGCTGAGGAACTGGCGGCGGAATTCAGCGAAAGGGTAAGCTCGTTGCTGCATGCGGGATCCCAGTACGATGAAAAAAGCTAGGAAATAACAGGGGATGAGATCAATGGATCTGCTGCTGATTGGGGCAGCCTTGGCTGGATTGTACATTTTCTATCGCAGTCGGGGTCGTAAATCCGCAATCTGGTTTGACGGGGTCATCCTTCGTCCTGAAGATCTTGCTGTTCATGCCCGGGAATTGGGGAAATACCACAAGGTAGAGACAGTTAGAACCAGCCGCCATTTAATTATCCGCCGGCTGCAGGATAATTTTCAATTTATCACCCGGGTGTACTTGGGTGCGGCAGAGGATCTGCGCAAAGAGCGGCAGGTAGCCCCGGCTGGGGAATGGCTGCTGGATAATTACTATATTATCGAAGAACAGGTCAAGGAAATCCTGCTCAGCGTTAGGAAACACAGATTTCAGGACCTGCCTGTGCTTTGCAACGGATATCTCAAGGGCATTCCGAGAATATTTGCCATCGCCCTGGAGATCATCTCCCATACCGACGGCATCCTCAGTGAACAGGCGCTGCATAAGTTTATTGAGGCCTATCAGGAGAGCGCCCCGCTTGCCATAGGCGAGATTTGGTCCTTGTCTTTGATGGTGCGAGTTGCCCTGATCGAGAAGATCCGTCATGTGTGCGTGCTCCTGGAAACAACCCATAAACAGTGGCGGCAGGCAGAATTTTTTCTCGACCGGACGAAACCGGAAAAGCTTAAGGAAAAAATTTATGCCCTTGGCAAACTCCATCCTGCCTTTGCCGAGCACCTGCTGGAAGTAATTCGCCACAATGAACTGGCGGGCAAGCAGGTGCGGGATTTGTTGGCGGAAAAACTCCTTGAACAAGATACAACCCTGGAAAAGCTTGTGCATAGTGAGCATCAAGCCAAAGCGGCCCAGTCCACTTCCATGGGCAACGCAGTCTCCAGCTTAAAGGGCGCTTCTACCCTGGACTGGAACAGGATTTTTGAACAGCTCTCCCTGGCGGATCATATCCTGCAAGCTGATGCAGTCTACGGGGAAATGGATTTTTCTTCCCGCAATCACTATCGCCTCAGGGTTCAAGTATTGGCGAAAAAGCTGGGGATCAGCGAGACCAGAGTTGCCAAGATGGCAATTGAAAGCGCCCAGGCTGCAGCAGGAGATTGCCAGCGGCATTGCGGCTACTACCTCCTGGACCAGGGGCGTCAGGTGCTGTACGAAAAGGCCGGCGTCAGGTATGGCAAGTCTAGCTTCAGCAGCAGCGATTACATTCTGATTTTGGCTGGATTGTCTTTGGCCCTGGCGGCAGTTGCCGGCGTTGCCGCCTATCCTCTTGGGACTGGCTGGGCCTTAATCTTTGCCCTGCTTTTTCTCATTCCCGGCAGCGAAACAATAGTCAATTTGTTTAACCGGGTATTGGTGCATCTCCGCAAGCCGGCATTTTTGCCCAAACTTGAATACCGCGGGGGGATTCCCCCTGAAGCTGCTGCTTTGGTTGTCATCCCGGCTCTGCTCCCCGATTGCCGGCGAACCCGGGAGCTCATTGACCATTTAGAAGTTCATTACCTGGCTAATCCCGAGAAGAACCTGTATTTTGCCCTTTTAGGGGACTTTAAAGATTCTCTGACCCAAGAAGACGCTGGCGATGAGGAAATTATCCAGGCGGCCCGGGATGGCATACAAGCCCTAAATGAAAGGTACCAAGCCACCCGGTTTTTTGCTCTGGTCAGGAAGCGGCAGTATTCACAAACTCAAGGGAAATGGATGGGTTGGGAGCGCAAGCGGGGGGCCTTAATCGAACTGAATGCCCTGCTTTCTGGCAGCGATGGCACTTCCTTTATGCTTCTGCCCGCCAATCTGCCTGCCCTTCGCTATATTCTTACCTTAGACGCCGACACCCGGCTGCCAATTGATATGGCCAAAAAACTGGTGGGGACAATTTCTCATCCCCTCAACCAATTGGAACTGGATGCTGACAACAACCGGCCTGAGCGGGGATACGGCCTCATTCAGCCCCGCATTGGGATGAGTGCAGAAAGCGTCAGCAAAAGCAAGTTTGCCCGGGTAATGGCTGGGCCCGGGGGCACAGATACATATGCCTCCGCCATCAGTGATGTCTACCAGGACTGGTTTGGACAAGGCATCTTTACCGGCAAGGGCATCTATGATCTGGGGGCTGCCCATAGTCTTCTGGGATCAGTGCCCGAAAACAGCATCCTCAGCCACGACCTGCTGGAGGGGGGACTGCTGCATGCCGGCCTGGCCACCGACTTGGAACTGGTGGACGATTTTCCCGCCCGCTACAGTTCGTATGTCGCCAGGGGACACCGCTGGACCCGGGGGGACTGGCAACTTTTGCCCTGGCTCGGTGACCGGGTTGCAGGCCGGAAAAATCCTCTTGCGCTCATCACCCGCTGGCAGATATTTGACAACCTGCGCCGCAGCCTTGTGCCTGTTTTTCTAATGCTTTTTTTGGCCATAGGCTTGCTGGCGCCTGGGAGTCCCTGGATCTGGGCCGGCATGTTTTGGGGGGCATTGATGCTGCCGGCGCTTTTCGCCCTCCTAGATTTCAACTGGCGGGGATATTTGTTTAACAGGGCCTCCGGAATTAAATCCCAGCTCAGCGGCCCCCGGGCATGGCTGCACCGGCTAGGCTGGCAACTGGCTTTCTTGCCCTACCAGGCCTGGGTAAACGCAGATGCAGCAGTGCGAACACTGTACAGACTGTTCATCTCCCGGAAAAATTTGTTGGAATGGACAACCGCTGCCGAGGCTGAAAAAAAAGCGGGAGACAACTACCAGCGCCAATTCCAGCCGGCCTTGCTTGCGGCCGCGGCTATTGTTCTGCCTTTGGCAATCTTGCGCCCCTTAAGCCTGGTGATATATCTTCCACTGCTGGCCCTGTGGCTGTATTCTCCTGTTCTCGCCCGCCGGGTCAGTCAAAGAGAAGAGGCCGGGGAAAAGCTGCAGGAAGAGGACAGGGCCTTGTTGCGCAAGCTCGCCCGAGTGACCTGGCACTATTATGAAGATCTGACTGGGGAGGAAACTTGTTATTTGCCCCCGGATAATTGCCAGGCAAAACCGCCTACGGGAATTGACTACAGGACATCACCGACAAATATCGGGTTTTACCTGCTGTCCACACTGGCAGCCAGGGATTTTCGCTTTATCTCCACCCTGGAGATGGTGGACCGAATTGATAAAACCCTGAGTTCGGTGGAGAGCATGGAAAAGTGGAAGGGGCACCTGTATAACTGGTATGCAATCAAGGATTTGGAGCTGCTGCGCCCCCGATTTGTTTCGACGGTGGACAGCGGCAATTTTGCCAGCATGCTGGTGGCTTTGGCTCAGGGCCTCAGGGAATGTCTAGACCGGCCCTTGTTTGATGCTGCCTCCACCCAGGAGCTGTTGGTAATCCCGGGGATAGAGGCAACGGGGCCTCTTGACAACAGCCTGGGCAGCTGGAAAGAAATTTTAGCTCAGCCTGCAAATGCCGCCAGTCCCAGGGGCAGGAGGCTGCTCAATATGTATCGGGAAGAGTTGGCTTGCCTGTTCCCGCATACAGAAATTCTTACCCATCCCCCGGAGTTTTTGCATCGGGACATGTCCTTTCGCCGACTGGCCCAGCTGGCCAAAGGGGCGGCGGAAAACCCCTCTCCCGGCAATCTGGCTCGCAGCTATGAGGATATGCTGGCGGAAATCGACTCTCTGCTGGCAGAAGGAGAAAGCTGGCAACGGGAATATTTACTGGTCTGGAAAGACGATTTGCTGAGGGTGGCAGCCGCCGCCAAAGAGCTGGCAGGAGAACTGCACCGCCACATTGCCAGAATAGAAGCTTTAGTCAAGGACACTGACTTTTCTGCCCTCTACAATAGTCGGCGGGATCTTTTTTCCATTGGCTATAGCGTCGATGAGGAAAAACTAATTGAGTCCAATTATGATTTGCTGGCTTCAGAAGCCCGGCTTACCAGTTATCTGGCCATTGTCCAGCGCCAGGTGCCGGCAAAGCACTGGCACAAACAGGGGCGGGCCTTGGTTCGGGTGGAGGGGACCCGGGCCTTGGTTTCCTGGTCAGGGACTATGTTTGAATATCTTATGCCTCTGCTGCTGATGAAGAATTACACCAACACCCTTCTGGCGGAGACAGTAGAGTCAGTTATTTCCGCCCAGCGCAGTTATGCGAAAAAACGCAATGTGCCCTGGGGTGTGTCAGAATCAGCGTACTATGCCTTTGATTACCGGCTCAATTACCAGTACCGGGCCTTTGGCATTCCCGATCTGGGGCTGAAGCGCGGATTGGCGGACGACATGGTGGTGTCTCCTTATTCAACTTTGCTGGCCTTGCCTTTTGCCCCTAAGGCGGCAATAGAGAACATCCGCCAATTGCTGGCTGAAGGGATGGGAGGGAAATACGGCCTGTTTGAAGCTGTAGATTATACTCCTGAGCGGGTGCCGGCCAAGAAAAACAAGGCGGTAGTTCAGAGTTATTTCGCCCATCATCAGGGGATGAGCCTGATTTCTTTGGCCAACTATCTCAATGACTTCGCCATGGTTCGCCGTTTTCATAATGACCCCCGCGTTCGGGCAGGGGAACTTATGCTGCAAGAAACCCCGTCCCTGCAGCCTGTTCTCACAAAACAGATCAGAGAACCAGTGCTGCAGCTGCGGGCCAAGGCAGAGGAAGAAAGGGAAGTGGTGCGCAGTTTCGGCCTGCCCCAGGGGATGCCACCCAACTGCCACTTGCTTTCTAACGGCAGCTATACCGTCTTGCTTACCGACAGCGGCAGCGGCTATAGCCGCAATGCTCAGGTCCAGGTCAGCCGCTGGCGCGAGAATCTTGGCTACAAATACGGAACCTTTATCTTCATCAAGAGTCTAAATACCGATCAGGTATGGTCGGCAACCCTGGCGCCTTTTCACGTTGAGCCGGATTTTTACCGGGTCCGCTTTTTTCAGGATCGGGCCAGCTTTTTCCGGGAGACAGCGAATTTTGACACCAAGACGGAAGTCATCGTTTCCACTGAAGACAATGCAGAAATCCGCAGGGTCACCCTGACCAACCACGGCACCAAGGAAGCTAGCCTGGAGATAACCAGCTTTTTTGAGCCTGCCCTGTCTCGCCAGGATTCGGATTTGGCTCACCCTGCGTTCAACAACTTGTTTGTCCAGACCGAACCGGTGCACGAGCATAATGGCTTGCTGGCCTTCCGCAGGCCCCGCAGCGAAAAAGATCCCAGCCTCTTTGTTCTGCATCTGGTGACGGTAGAGGGGGAGAGTGTAGGCACTGTCCAGTATGAAACGGACCGGGGGAAGTTTATCGGCCGGGGCAAGGACATCTCTTGTCCAGCTGCCTTGCATCAGCCTTTGACCAATACCAGCGGCCAAGTGCTGGACCCTGTCATGAGCCTGCGCCGCCAGATTAAACTGGGTCCGGGTCAAAGCGCTGCCGTCACATTTGTCACTGCCCAGGGCAGCTCTCGGACGGAAATGCTGAAGCTGGCAGGCAAATACAGCGACCCCGCCGCCGGCCAGCGGGCCTTTGACATGGCGTATACCCGCAGTTTGGTGGAGAGGCGCTTTCTCAATCTCAGCCCTCAGTTGTTGGCCGCCAGCCAGCAGGCAATTGGCCACCTGGTATTCTTAAGCCCCACCCGGCGCCAGTATGAGGAAGTAATAGCGCGAAACACTTTGGCGCAGCAAGGCTTGTGGGCTCAGGGGATTTCCGGAGACAATCCAATCGTCCTGGTTTGTGTGGACGACACCGAAGAGATCCGCATAGTGGAAGAGGCAATTTTGGCCCATGAATATTGGCGGTTTAAGGGCCTGGTGGTGGACTTGGTCATTCTCCATGGCGGCCAGGGGGGATATCTTGAGCCTGTGCGGGAATTGGTGCGGGAAATGGTGCAGCTCATCAGGATGATAGATATTCTCGACAAACCAGGGGGGATATACATTCGCGGGGCCAAACAGCTGACCGCCGCGGAAAGATGCCTGTTTCATGGGGCTGCCCGTTTAATCCTGCGTCAAGGCTCGCTGGCGGAGCAGCTGAAAACAAAGACTCGCAGCTTGCCTGAAATCAAGGACTTTAGGGGGCAAGATCAAGAAAGCGCCGTTGCCGGCAGTTTACCGGATGATCTGTTATATGACAATGGCTTAGGCGGCTTTAGTCCTGACGGCAAAGAATATATAATCCAGCTGCAGCAGCGCATGACCCCGGCACCTTGGCTCAATGTCCTGGCCAATCCGGATTTTGGCTGCATTGTCAGCGAGCGGGGAGGCGGCTTTGTCTTTGCTGAAAACAGCAGAGAAAATAAGCTGACCCCTTGGTCCAACGACCCGGTTTCGGATCCCCCTGGAGAAATAATCTATCTCCGGGATGAGGATTCAGGGGCGGTTTGGACGGTGTGCGCGGCGCCCATATGGGAACATCAGCCCTATACAGTCATGCATGGGCGGGGGTACAGCAAGTATTGCCACCACAGCCATGGCCTTGACCAGGAGCTGACTGTCTTTGTTCCCCTGGAGGATCCGGTAAAGCTCAGTTTGCTGAAAATCCGCAATGACTCTCCCGGCTTTCGGAGGCTGACGGCGACTTATTTCATACGGCCGGTGCTGGGGGTCAGCGACCAGATCAGCCATCTGCACCTGGTCAGCAGCTGGGGGGAAAACATGCTCACTTTCCGCAACCCCTACAACGGCGATTTCCCAGGGCGAATTGCCTGGATCAGCGCTTCCCGCCCGGTGCTGGGCTATACTGGGGATTGCTGCGAATTTCTTGGCCTTGAAGGAGATCTAACCAATCCTGCTGCCCTGGCCCGGACAAGATTGTCTAATATTGTCGGCGCCGGCCTCAACCCCTGCGGGGCGATTCAGGTTGCCCTGGAACTAGAACCCGGAAGTGAAGGAGAACTTGTTTTCCAGCTGGGCCAGGCGGCGAATCTGGAAAGGGTCCGGGAAATCGCTGCAAAGTACAACGGGCAGGCCCCTTTAGCCTTAAAGCAGACAAGGGATTACTGGCAGTCGCTGATAGGAACTATTGCCGCCAGGACACCGGAGACATCTCTAAATATTCTCCTGAGCTGGCTGCTGTACCAGACACTTGTTTGCCGGATGTGGGCGCGCACCGGCTTTTACCAGTGCGGCGGGGCTTATGGCTTCAGGGATCAGCTTCAGGATGCTGCAAACCTGGCCCTGGCGATCCCGGAGCTGGCAAAAAAACAAATACTGCTTCACGCCGCCCACCAGTTCAGGGAAGGGGATGTTCAGCACTGGTGGCATCCAGGCACCAAAAACCGGGGAGTGCGCACCCGTTTCAGCGATGATTTGCTCTGGCTGCCCTGGGCAACTGCCGATTATATTGAAAGGACAGGGGACAGATCAATTTTGGCGGAAGAAGTTCCCTATCTCAGGGGCAGGCCCCTGGAGCCAGGGGAAGACGAGCTCTATGGGGAAGCAGAGATTGCCGGAGAAACTGGCAGTGTGTATGAACATTGTCAGCGGGCAATCAGGCGTGCCCTGCAGTTTGGCAGTCATGGCATTCCCCTTATGGGGTCAGGTGACTGGAATGACGGCATGAGCAATGTAGGCAGGAAGGGCAGGGGGGAAAGCATCTGGCTGGGATGGTTTCTGTATGACATCTTGCAGCGCTTTGCTCCCCTGTGCCGGGCCCAGGGTGATGGGGCAGCGGCAGAGGAATATCTGGAACAGGCCGGCAAGATCAGCCAGGCTATCGAAGGCAATGGCTGGGACGGACGCTGGTACCGGCGGGCATATTTTGACGACGGGACTCCCCTGGGTTCGGCGGCGAACCCGGAATGTTCAATTGATTCCATTGCCCAGTCCTGGGCGGTGATTTCGGGAGGCGGGCGCCGAGACAGGGTAGAGGAGGCGATGGGCCAGGTTGAAACCCATCTGGTGCGGGAAGATGAGGGTTTAATTCTCCTGTTTACGCCTCCCTTTGACAGCAGCGATTTAAAGCCAGGGTATATCAAGGGCTATGTGCCCGGGGTCAGGGAAAACGGCGGCCAGTATACCCATGCCGCCTGCTGGGCCATTCAGGCAATGGCCATTCTCGGTTATGGAGATAAGGCCCTGGATTGGGTCCGACATATCAATCCCATTCATCACAGCCGTACCCCAATTGAGTGTTCCCGCTATAAGACAGAGCCCTATGTCCTGGCTGCGGATGTCTATTCCGCTGCCGCTCATGTGGGACGGGGGGGCTGGACCTGGTACACAGGGGCGGCCGGGTGGCTGTACCGGGTCTGCATTGAAGATATTTTAGGCCTTAAGCGCCGGGGCAATGTCTTGACAATCGATCCCTGCATCCCGGAAATATGGCAGGAATACTGCCTGGATTACCGTTTTGGCAGCAGCGTATATGTAATCAGGGTATTGAATCCCGACGGGGTCAACAGGGGCGTGGAAAAAATAGAGGTAAACGGAGCAGCCTGTCAAGGAGTGAAATTGGCCGATGACGGCAGAATTCATCAGGTCACAGTTGTAATGGGCAAACAAAATAGTCCCCCTGCAATCTGACAGAATAATTACAACGTTCTCCTCAGGCAGGGAAAACCTTGCCAAAAGCGAATATATTTATTGGCGCTATTGTTTAGGGGGGCTAAAGATGAATCTGCCGATGCAACTGAGATTATACAGCGATTACATTGCCGAAGTAGGAATGGTGCGATTTGAACGGCCCAATTCTACGGTTTATGCTGCCTCCGATCGCTGTCTGCTCTATCGCCAGCAAAAGGCGATGAAGCTTCTCCGTCACCTGGATGTATCCCCCCAGCCAGCTTCTATTAGACCTTTACGGAGACTGTGGGTGATGGAAGTTACTCATCCCACCCTTACAGATTTTTTGGCGGCTTTAGCGGGCAGCAAGCGCAGGGGAAAGATCGAGCTTATTCGACGCCTGGGGGCCACTGTGGGCATGGTCCATTCTCTGCGTCACACTGGGACGGGAGATATTGTTGACCCAGATTCTATTTCTGTCTTGCGGAAATTGACAACATTGGTCCGCAAAAATCAAGTGCTCCTCTCGGTGCAGGGCAAACCCGCCGACCTCTTTGCCGGGCTCCTGGGGGAGGTAAAATTTCTGTGGGGAAGTTCCGGGGGAACTCTTGTGGGCAACTGGCCTGATTTCCCGCCAGTGCGAATCTGGAACAGCGGCCTGATGATTATGGACCTCTCCCGGGCCAATTACTCTGAGCCTTTGCTGGATTTGGTCAACCTTCATCCCCGCGATATTGGCCTGGAGACCATGTTCTTCTGGGAATATTTCCTCCAGGGATATGGCGCCACCTGCGAGTTGCCGGCACAGGGAAAGGCCAAAATTGAAGTCCTCTATAAAATTAAACTCTTGCAGGCCCTGGCTGAAGGGAAAGGAGTCCAGCGCGCCCAAGAGGATTGTCGGATTCAGTGGTGGAAAAAGGTTTAGCCAAAATACTTGATTTCTCTGACCTCGCGACAAGATTACTGGAAATGGGGTGATGGGGTGCGCTGTCCTTATTGTAATTTTCTGGAAAGCAAAGTCATCGATTCCAGGCGTACAGAAGATGATTATGAAATCAGGCGCCGGAGAGAGTGCATGCAGTGCGGGCACCGCTTTACCACCTATGAAAAGGTGGAAAAATTGCCGCTGATGGTGATCAAAAAAAATGGCACCCGGGAAATTTTCGACCGCGCCAAAATACTTAACGGCTTAATTCGTGCTTGCGAAAAGCGTCCTATTGCCTATGAAAAATTGGAGCATTTGGTGGACGAGGTAGAAATCCAATTGCGCAGCGAATTGGACAGAGAAGTGAGCACAAGCTGCATAGGCGAACTGGTAATGGAGAGGCTGCGAAAATTGGATGAAGTGGCATATGTGCGTTTTGCTTCGGTTTACCGGCAGTTTAGCGATGTGAGCAATTTTCTTAAAGAACTTGAAAAGCTTGTGGGCGGCAAAGGGGATTAAGTGGCAAACACCGAACATGGCTACAGTCCGGCAAAGCTAAGAGAACTGCGGGGCAACCTGCATATTCATTCCAACAGATCTGACGGCACGCTGTCCCCTTCAGAAATTGCCAGTCTAGCCAACCGGTGCAAGCTGGACTTTATTGGTATCAACGACCATTTCGCAGTCTGTGGCCCCAGTTATTACGAAAAAGGCATCCTGATTTTGCAGGGCACCGAACTCAACAAAGACCACAGCCACTGCCTGGCGTATAATTGTTCCCTTGCCCCTAAGCCTAAGCAGGAAGATGGTGCAGTGGTGGCTGAGCAGGTCATAAACAGCGGGGGAATAGGCATTATCGCCCATCCTTTTGAAACGGGCTCGCCTCTAGTCAGCGGGGGCAGGTGTTATCCCTGGCTGAATTGGGAGACAGCAGATTACCAAGGCATCGAAATCTGGAATCAGACCTCCCAATGGCGGGACAGCGCCAGAAGTTATTGGCGAAGTTTGCGCCAATGGCTGTTTCGCCGTTATCGCCCCTTTGCTCAGGGGGCCTGCCCAAAGGCTCTGGCCATATGGGACAAAGTGTGCCGGCAGCGGCATGTGACCGGTGTGGCTGGCAGCGACTTGCACGCTCCCATCATTAAGGTCTGGGGGATTAAATTTAAGCTACTCCAATATCCAATGCTCTTAGCCGCTGTCAATACCTATTGCCTGGCAGAGGTTACCGGCGATGGTAAAAGGGATGGAGCCGAGATAATCGCCGCCTTGCGTCAGGGCAGGTGTTGGATTGCCTATGACCGCCTCAGTCTCGGCCGGGGGTTTTCCTATACGGCAGAGGCAGGCGAAAACTGGGCTGGCATGGGAGGCACAGTCAGCCGGACACGAGGCAAGGCCTGGCTGCGCATCAAGCTGCCTCGCCCCGGAGAAATTTGCTTGATTCACAATGGCAATCCAGTAATCAGGGAAAAGGGCCAAACCCGGGACCTTTCTGTAGGGGCGGCGGGGGTTTACCGGGTGGAGGCAAGGCTAAAAGGCATACCCTGGATTTACTCTAATCCGATTTATATTAATTAAAAAAGAGCAGGCAAGCCTACTCTTTTGGAGAAATATATCTTTCATGGTCTCCCCTGCAATGCCGCGATGGGGTCCTTTCTTCGCTGATGCTGGACTTGATGGGTTCGATAAATTCCTGGGCGAATTCTTCATCGTTAAAGCGCAGGCCAATATCTTTATTGCCTGGGCGAAAGCGGACAAGAGTCCTGTGTCGATTTGTTTTCAAGCTTAAGCCTCCCCATGATTTTGCCTTAGTATGCCTTTGCAGTTTGGGGATTATGCTTGAACTAATGCTTAATTTTTCCCTGCCGGGGAAGACTTAGATTGAAATCTAAGTCTTTAGGAGTGGAAACGTGTTGTTGGTTCACTTGAAAATCTTTAGCCGAACTGTGCTTCTCTACCTGGCTGTTCTTGTGCTCATGAGAATAATGGGAAAGAGGGAAGTGGGGCAGCTGTCTCTCTTTGACCTGGTGGTAGCAATCATGATTGCCGAATTGGCTGCCATTCCTCTTAGTGAGACCTCCATTCCCATATCCCACGGAATTCTTCCCATTGTCACCTTGGTCTTGCTGCAAATGTCTTTAGCCTTTCTTACTTTGAAAAGTCAAGCTGCCAGAAAGATCATTGAAGGCACTCCCAGCATAATCATCGAAAAGGGACGGATCATTGATGAAGAAATGCGGCGCCTCCGCTATAATGTTGATGATATGATGGCGCAAATGCGCGAGCAGGGCATTTACAGGATTGAAGAAGTAGAATATGCCATGTTGGAAACCAATGGTAAGCTCAGCGTCATCCTTAAGGCTGACAAGCGGCCGATAATCCCTTCAGATTTAGGGCTGACACCGCCTTATGAAGGGCTGTCCCTTCCCCTGATTTGCGATGGCAAGCTCCATCAGGAAAACCTGGCTTTAGCCAATAAAGACTTAGCCTGGCTGGAGCAAACACTGGCCAGCCAGCATAAATGCGGCATTGCCGGCGTCATCTACGCTACTTTAGAGCCTCAGGGCAAGCTGATTGTTTTTAAAAAAGGAGAAAAGAAAAAAACGCCAGAGAGGCGTTAAGTTTGAAGTGGTGCGCCTACCAGGAGTCGAACCTGGGCGCCCGGCTCCGGAGGCCGGCGCTCTATCCTCTGAGCTATAGGCGCGTTTGACAAAAATAATTATATCACAGGATGATAAAAAAGCAACTTGCTTATTTATAGATTGCTAAGCGCATTCCCACCAGCATCAGTGCTACGCCAGCAAGACGAATCCATGAAAATGGTATTACTTCTAAAGAAAAAATGCCAAAATGATCCAGGATGACTGCAGTTGTCAATTGGCCAAAGAGAATTGCAGAAATGCCGATGGTGGCGCCGGTTTTAGCGATGGCCCAGGCGACGCCTCCAATTATAGCTACATTCAAGGCACCGCCAAGGTAAGAATAAAAAGGCGCATTTCTAAATTCCTGGATTTTTGGCGCACCCGTGACCAGGATTGCGGCCAGGCTGACAATGAGACCGATTAAGTGGACTGTCACCGACATGGGCGCAACTCCCACCCGATCTTTGAGGGCGGCATTGATGGTTCCCTGAAAAGTCATGGCCAAGCCGCTTAAAGATGCTATCATTAATGGAAGCAGCAATTTCAAATTCAATCACCTCGTTATTAGTATGCCCCAGCAGGGACAATTCTCAAGGGAGGAAAATGTATGGATGTAAATCTCAAACTGAATGGAGCTTGGTTTGACGCTGCCAATGCCAAAGGCGCCAAAATTAAACTGGGCACAGGCCAGGAGGACGGAGTATCGCCAATGGAAGCTGTGCTTATGGCCGCCGGCGGCTGTTCAGGCATAGATATTGTCTCCATCCTGGAAAAAATGCGTCAGCCCTTGGAGGGACTGGAAATAATAGTGTCTGGCCAGCGCAGAGAGAACTACCCCAAATATTTTCAAGACATTTTTATCAAGTACGTTCTCACAGGCAGACTGGATGCAGACAAGGTGCAGCGCGCCATTGATCTGTCCCTGGAGAAGTATTGCTCTGTTACCAACGGCCTTGAACCAAAAGCAAAAATAACCTATGAATTTGTGATTAATAATGAGGGGGGATTCTCATAAATCCAGTAGCCTTTAAGATTGGAACTGTGTCTGTATATTGGTATGGAATCATTATTGCTCTGGCTATCGCGGTTGGCTACTTTGTGGCCCGTCGACTGGGAAAACACTTTGGCCTTGAGGGTTGGGTGTTTGACAAATTTATGCTTTGGGTGATTCCGGCTGCTTTCATTGGCGCCCGGCTGTGGTATGTGATTTTTAATCTCAACTATTATTCTCTTTACCCAGGCAAAATATTTGCAGTCTGGGAAGGGGGACTGGCTATTCACGGGGGGATTTTCGCGGGAGTGGCAGTGGCCCTTATCTGGACCCGGGTCAAGAAAATTAAATTTCTTCGCTTCGCCGATGTCATGTCTGTGGCCTTAATTCTGGGTCAGGCCATTGGCCGCTGGGCTAATTATGTCAACCAGGAGGCCTATGGCAAACCCACCGACTTGCCTTGGGCCATGTATATTGCAGGTGAGTACCGGCACCCGACTTTTTTATATGAGTCAATATGGAATCTCTTCCTCTTTTTTGGGCTATACCACTATTTAAGCCAACGTCCCCGATCAGGGAAGGTTTTTGGCCTCTATCTGGCAGGATACTCCCTGGGCCGCTTCTTTATTGAGGCTATGAGGACTGACAGTCTTATGCTGGGTTCCTTCCGGGTGGCGCAAATAGTCAGCATAGTGATGTTTGTCGCCGGAATTATAGTTTACTTGTGGGGGACAACTAAGACCACAAGGAGTGGCGCTATTGAAGATTCTAAAGATTAATATCGAAGGAATGTCATGTTCCCATTGCAAAACGGCTCTGGAAACGGCAATCGGCCAATTGGATGGCGTGCGGGCTGTGGAAATCGATCTTGAAAACAATCAGGCCAGAATTGAAGCCGAAGATGACATGACGGAAATTATTCGCAAAACCATCAGCGAGGCTGGGTATTCAGCAAGATAATTTTATAGTTGACCTGGGCGCAGGAAAAGCTTACAATATACCCATATAGGGTATAAAAGGGGGATTATGTATGTCTTTTCCTGTTGCCTTTGCGGCAGGACTTGCCGCTTTTTTTTCTCCTTGCATTTTGCCGCTGCTGCCTGTGTGGTTATCCTTTATGGGTGGCGATCAGGCTAAGTCCAAGGTCAATTTAGTCAAAAACCTGCTGTTTTTTGCCGCGGGATTTACCTTAATCTTTACTGCCATGGGGGCAGGGGCAACCATAGCCGGGCAGCTGCTGCGGGAATACCGGCTGGTTTTGACTCGGATCGCCGGCGGGATAATTATTATTTTTGGGTTGCAGATGCTTGGCTTGTTTCAGCTGCCTTTTTTATTCAGAGAAAGAAGGCTGAAGCTCTCGCTGCGGCATTCCCCTGGGGGCTACTTTCTCTTTGGACTCGTCCTTGCTTTGGGCTGGACACCGTGTACAGGCATGATTTTAGGGCCGATAATTATGTTGGCCGGCAGTCTTGATACCGTTTATCAAGGCATGTTGCTGCTGTTTATCTATTCCCTGGGGTTTGCCCTGCCCTTTTTTGTCATTGGTTTGGTTTTGGGATCTGTTCCCCGAATAAAATCGGGCAGGGTTTCTCGCTATGTGCAAATCGCAGCCGGCAGCGTCATGGCGCTGATGGGTGTCTTGCTCATTCTTAACCGCTGGACCTGGCTGCAAAGTCTGGTTCTATAGAAAGGAGAAAAGATGCGCAAATTACTTTTGCTCTTGTTGGTGGTTGTCCTTGCCGCTGGCTGTGCCCAGGGCTCCTTGGCTCCAGGCTTTGCCTACGAAGATTTAAGCGGAGAAGTGTGGTCCCTGGAAGAACTACAGGGGGAAGTTGTGGTTCTATATTTTTGGACCGGCAGCTGCGGGGTCTGTGTCAGCAAACTTCCTGACTTGGCGGTTTTACAGGAACAGTTGCCGGAAGATGTTCATTTGCTTATGTTAAATGCCAACGACTCCAAAGGGAGGATACAGAATCTCATTGGGGATGCCAGACTGACAGTGCTCATGAATGCAATGGATAGTTTTAACGACTATGCAATCGCCTACGTGCCCACAACTGTGTTTATAGATAAAGAAGGCAAAGTTGACCAGGTTCACGTGGGCTTGCTGGCCAATGAAAATACGCTGGCAATAATAGAAAATCTCAGGTAACAAGCGGGCTCCCCGGGGCCTGTTTTTTTTGTTCTATTTGCCTTTGGGGGGCAATAAATATTCACTGGGGAGGGAATAGAATTTGGCGGAAAAAAACTTAAAATTTCTGGTGGTGTTTTTCAGCAAAAATAGGCGGCTGTTTGCAGCCTTGGCGGCGTTAACTGTCATTGTTGCTGCTGTGTGTGTCATCGTTGCCTTTACTGACTGGATTGTTACTGTTAAAAAAGAGCAGGCCCTGCCCTGGACGGTGGTGCTTCATGAAACCGATTGGCAAGGGGTCCCCGCCGATACCAGCTTGCCCAGGTATTTTGTGGCAGGCGGGACAGCCTTTGACCGGCAGGTTCTGGTGGATGGGTGGGGCATGCCGGAAGAGATTCTGACGCCGGTGGATTATATGGAAAACTTAGGGATACATGTGCTCTTGGGTGAGGTGACGCAAGTCCTCTATAGCGGCAATAAACTTCAAATATATATTGATGAAAAGGATTCGGGCTACCAGCTGGTAACAATCCCGAAAGGCAATCTGACTGAAGGGGATTTGCAAATTATCTTCCTCAATAATCAGGGGACAAAAATTGGCTATGAAGAAGATTATGTTTACTCTGTGCCGCTGGAATTTACCCTGGTGGATTCAGGGGCCCTTGACACAAAGGGCGGGGTATTTATGGAGGTCCTGGACACCGAGACCTTGCCGGTGCTGACAGATTACAACCTCAATTTCTTAAACCAGTACTCCGATTCACTGCTCTTGTATATTCAGGGGGCGAAGGTGTCTACAGTTCAACGCAATGACACTACAATCCGCATCTATGCTGAGGATGACCCTGGGTTCCAGGTAGTGGCGGTGGACACAGGCTTATTGCTGCCAGGGAAAAATACAGTGAGATTAATCGACAGTGCCAGTCTTCAGGTGATTACCCAATTGATCTTTATGGTTTCCAAGTAAAATGGCCTGGCAAAATAACGGCTGGGCCGTTTTTTTTTAAAAGTTTTTTAAAATAAAAGAAGGATTTTGGAGGGGAGGGGGAGAATAATAACAGTCCAGTGGTGTAAAGTGGTATAATGTGGAGGAGGTGGGCAGGATGTTTCTCGGTGAATATCAGCACAGCATTGATGAAAAGGGCAGAATTATTATGCCTGCCCGCTTTCGGGAGCAATTAGGGACCAATTTTATCATCACCAGAGGGCTGGATGGTTGTCTTTTTGTCTACCCGGCCGAAGAATGGGAAAAGCTATCCCAAGAGGTGCAATCCTTGCCCTTGGCGAAAAAAGACGCCCGCGCTTTCAGCCGCATGCTCTTCTCCGGCGCCACTGAAGCTGAATGTGACAAGCAGGGACGGGTTTCCATCCCTGTCAACCTAAGGGAATATGCAGGGATTCAACGGGATGTAGTAAGCATTGGGGTCTCCAGCAGAATCGAGATTTGGGCTGCAGAATCCTGGTCGCAAGTTAACGCTGACGCTGCCGACAAATTTGAAGAACTGGCAGAAAAGCTGGAGGGAATATAAGCCTTGGATTTTCAACATAAACCTGTTCTGGTGGCAGAAGTGCTGAAGTTGTTGGAACCAGCCAGGCGTTCAACCATAGTGGACTGTACCCTGGGGGGAGCCGGCCATTCCAAAAGTATCCTGGATTTATTGCCTGCAGACAGCTGGCTTGTGGGAATCGATCAGGATGATGATGCCCTAGTGGCAGCAGGCAAGATTCTGGCAGGGCATGAGAATGTAAAACTGATAAAGGGCAATTTCGGCCAACTGGATGTCTTGCTCAGCGGCTGGAATAGGCCCATTGATGGATTTCTCTTCGATTTAGGAGTGTCTTCCTGGCAGCTGGACAATCCCGAAAGGGGCTTTGCCTACCAGCATGACGCCCCCCTGGATATGAGGATGAATCAGGAGGGGGCGCTCAGCGCCTACGCAATCGTAAATTCTTGGCCGGCCAGAGAAATGACTAAGATTTTTCGCACTTATGGGGAAGAGAAATGGTCTTCCCGAGTGGCGGCCTTTATTGTCAAGGCCAGAGAAAATAAGCCCATAGAAACCACCGGTGAGCTAGTGGATATTATCAAGGCGGCAATTCCAGCTGCAGCCAGAAGAGAAGGGGGACACCCCGGCCGTAGGATTTTCCAGGCCCTGCGCATCGCTGTCAATGCCGAACTGGACAATTTGCGCCTTGGTCTGGAGGCCGCCCTGGAAATTTGCGCTCCTGGCGGTGTTGTGGCGGCAATCTCTTATCATTCTTTGGAGGATCGGATTGTCAAACTGCTTTTTAAAGATAAGGCTGCCGGCTGTATTTGTCCCCCTGAGGCACCGGTTTGCCAGTGCAATCATACACCTGAAATCAGGATTTTAACGAAAAAACCCATTGGACCCGGGATTGCCGAGCTGGAAAATAATCCCCGGTCCCGCAGCGCCAAACTCAGGGCTGCCGCCAAGCTCGGTTCTAATGAAAGATAGGGGTGAATAGCATGGTAGTAGCTAACAATGCCTATGCACATCTTCCAAAAGTATATCCGTATCCCGACTCGCGCACCCAGCTGCACACCAAAGGCAAAGCGAAAACACGCCATTTGGATACCAGGCAGTTGCGGCGGATCGCCGCCGGTGTACTAGTGGTATTTTTAGCGCTTGTTGTTGTATATCGTTATGGACAGATCAGCGCGATTAATATGCAAATTAATGAGCAAACCAGAACCCGGGATTCCCTGCTGGATGAACAGAGGCACTTAACTATCACCATATCTGAACTTACAGCTCTGGGACGCTTGGAGCAGGTTGCGATAGAAGAGTTGGGAATGAGATATCCTGGTCCCGATCAAATCAGGTATGTTGGCGGCAACAATCCGGAAAGCGGGGATGGGGATGGAGACTAGAGTTTCATATACCCTTGTACGTAAAAGGCTGCTTAGATCTCTTGCAGTCTTTGCTTTTTTTATGATTTATCTCATTGGCCGCCTGGCCTGGGTGCAGTTTATCCAGGGGGATGAATTGCGGAACAAAGCTCTGGCCCAATGGAATCGAGGTTTAACTGTCCAGCCTCAGCGAGGTTCGATATACAGCAGGAACGGCGCCTTGCTGGCTGGCAGCGCAACTGCAGAATCTATTATTGCGATCCCCTCTGAAATTGATGATGTAGAAGAAACTGTCCAGGCACTGGCTCCGATTCTTGGCATGAAAATTGATGTTTTGCGGGAAAAATTACAGAAGACCCAATTCGAAGTTTTTCTCAAGCGCAAGGTCGATGACGACATTGCCATGGCTGTAAAGGCATTGAAATTGCCAGGAATTCGCACAACTATTGAAAGCAAGCGCTTTTACCCCGGGGGCAACTTGGCCAGCCATGTGTTGGGATTTGCCGGCGTCGACGAAGGGCTGGAGGGAATTGAGTTTTACTATGAAGATGAATTAAAGGGCCAGAAAGGCTACGTGGTCTATGAGGCAGATGCCAAAGGGCGTGAGCTGCCTGATGCAGTGCAGGCTTATCTGCCCCCAGTCAACGGCTATCATCTTGTTCTCACTATAGACGAAGTAATCCAGCATATTGTGGAAAAGGAACTGGATCAGGCGATGATAGATTTTGCCCCGGAATATGCAGGGGTAATTGCCGTTGATCCCAAGACAGGAGAAATTTTGGCTTTGGCAGCCAGGCCGGACTTTTTTCCGGAAAAATATGCTGATTATGGCAACAGCACTTGGCGCAATCCCTTGATCAGCAATTCTTTTGAGCCGGGTTCAACTTTTAAGCTGGTGACAATTTCCGCCGCTCTGGAAGAAGATGTGGTCAGCCTGCATGACAGTTATTACTGCAGGGGATATTTCACCGCCGGTGGACGCAATATTAAGTGCTGGAGCGCAGGCCACGGTTCCCAGACAATTAAAGAGGTGCTGTGGAATTCTTGCAACCCGGGCTTTATGTCCATGGGCACCAGGCTGGGCAAAGAAAAGTTGTTCGATTATATTCGCGCCTTTGGCTATGGCAGCAAAACCGGTGTGGATTTGCCCGGGGAAAACACAGGAATTTTATTTAATGTAGATACTATGAGCAATGCAGACCTGGCGGTGACTTCTTTCGGCCAAGGCAATGCCGTGACCCCAATTCAGCAAGCCATGGCTGCAGCAGCCATCGCCAACGGGGGAAGACTGATGCACCCCATGATTGTCAAAGAAATTCGGGATGAGAACGGGGATTTGGTGAAAAAACTGGAGCCGAAAGTTGTGCGCCAGGTAATAACGCCAGAAACTGCGGCAGAATTAACGGAAGCATTAGCTGATGGGGTGGAGAGAGGCTCGGGAGTCTATTCCATGGTGGAGGGATACCGGGTGGCAGGCAAGACCGGGACCGCGGAAAAGATCGCCCCCGGCGGCGGTTACCTGAACAATATCTACATCCTGTCCTATGTGGGCTTCGGGCCGGTGGAAGATCCTCGAATTGCCATTTATGTGTTCGTCGATGGCGCCACCAAGGGGCCCAACTGGGGCGGCCAGGTGGCGGGTCCCATCTTTAAAAGGATTATGGGCCAGGTAATGCGGTACTGGAATATCGCTCCCAAGGATAAATCCCTGCAGCCAATCTTGCCGGAAGAAATCCGAGTGCCAAATTTTGTTAACCTGACCAGGGACCAGGCAATGGACAAAGCTGATTCTGAAGGGTTCAGCCTTAGGATTGAGGGCGAGGGTGAACTGATAGTTGGCCAGATTCCCGTGGCGGGAGCCAATGTTCCCTTTGGCACGACGATTATTGTCTATACGGGTCCGGGCAGCCAGGGGCAGGGTGAGATTTCTATGCCCCGCTTGGAGGGCTTGTCCCTGCGGGAGACCAGCGAGCTTCTTGGGCTGTTTGGCCTGCGCCTAGAGGCGGCAGGCAGCGGAATTGCCCTCAGTCAGAATCCGCCTGCAGGCGCCAGGGTCAAAGCCGGGGACGTCATTCAGGTGGACTTTGGTGAACCTGGCAATGAGTAACGGGTTGTATTATAATTGTTGCAGTTGCAGAAAAGAAATACTCTTGGGGGAACAATAGTCGGCTAAGGGTGAGAAAAATGAATATCAGCATTAAACAAATAATAAAAGTGGTAGGGGGAAAGCCCTCAGCGGGAGATTTTTCCCAAAAAGTCACCTCCGTTGTCATCGACAGCCGAAAAGTGATGCCCGGCAGTATGTTTGTGGCCTTTGCTGGTGAGCATACCGACGGCCATAATTATTTGGCGGAGTGCGCCCGCAAAGGGGCAATAGCTGCTTTGGTGGAACGGGATGTGCCCCCCTGTGGAGAAATGGTGACAATTCAGGTTGACAATACCTTTGCTGCCCTGCAGCGCCTGGCAACCTGGCAGAGGCTGCAGCTTAAAGACATTCAGGTTTTGGGGGTGACGGGAAGCAGCGGCAAGACCACTACCAAGGAACTGGTGGCGGGGGTGCTCTCCCAAAAGTATTCGGTATTTAAGTCCAGGGGCAATCACAATAATGCCATTGGCCTGCCTCTGATGATTTTTGAGATGCAAGAACATCATCAATGGGCAGTACTGGAGATGGGAATGAGCGCCCGGGGAGAAATTAAAGAGCTGTGTGCAATCAGCCGTCCCGGCCTGGGGATAATCACCAATATTGGCGAGGCCCATATGGAACACCTGGGGTCTCAGCAGGCCATAATGGAAGCTAAGTTTGAGCTGGCTCAAGATCTGGAACCTCCTTGCCTGATGATATTAAATGGCGATGATCCCTGGCAGCGCCGGAAAGTCAAGGAAGGATTGCCCGGGGTAAAAGTAATATTTTACGGCCTCGATCCTGAAAACAACATTCGGGCTGTCAACATTCAAACCGGTGTGGAGGGCAGCAGTTTTGACGTTCAGTGGAGCGGCAAGTCAATCCGGGTTGAGCTAGGCTTGCTGGGAGCCCATAATGTCAGCAATGCCTTGGCGGCTTTTGCCGCCGGACTGGTGTTGGATGTTGAGCCAAGAGCAATTGTTATGGGCCTCGCCTCCGTCCGAGGCGAAGGTAGGCGGTTGCAGCCTTTCGAAATCAATGGCCTCACGCTTATTGATGATTCATACAACGCCAACCCAGATTCCATGGGCAAGGCCCTGGCAGTGTTAGGCACGTACCCCCCCCGCCGCCGGAAAGTCGCCTTTCTGGGGGATATGCTGGAACTGGGTCCCTCTTCACCGGAAAAACACCGGCAGGTGGGAAGGGTGGCTGCCGGGCAGCAGCTGGGCCTCTTGGTTGCTGTTGGTCAATATGCTGAGGATGTTAGGCAAGGGGCAATCCAGGCTGGCATGGGGGACAGGTTAATCATCACTTGGCCTGACAGCAAAGAAGCACTGTCTTCTGTTGACAGCTTGCTGCCGGGGGATGTGGTTCTGGTCAAAGGTTCCCTGGGAGCAGAAATGGACAGAATTGTGCAAGTGATAAAAGCTGGGGGGACTGAAAAGTGCTAATTTACGCAGGAATATTGCTGGTTGCTTTTATCTTTGCCCTTGTGTTGGGCATGGTCTTGATCCCCGTACTCAGGCGGTTAAAAATCGGACAGAGCATACGGACTGTTGGCCCCAAGCGCCATTTAAGCAAGGCGGGAACCCCGACAATGGGCGGAGTGATATTCTTGGTTTCAGCCCTGGTGGTTACAGCAGTGTTTATGCCCAGGGATCCCCTGGGGTATTTGGTGCTCTTTATGGCTGTGGCTTTTGGCAGCATCGGCTTTGCCGATGATTACCTCAAGGTCGTCCGCAAACAGCCCCTGGGTTTGAAAGCCCGGTATAAATTGGCCGGCCAGATTGTGTTTTCCATAGTGTTTTATCTCATTCTTAAGGCACTGAGCTTCGATGAGGTCCTTGTATTGCCCTGGTTAGGCGCAATTGATCTGGGCTGGGCCTATCCTATTTTTATCCTCCTGGTTATGGTGGGGACTGTCAATGCTGTGAACTTATCCGATGGTTTGGATGGCCTGGCGGGAGGCCTGGGCGTAATTACCCTCCTTGGTTTCGCTGTCATTGGCTGGCTGGGTAATATTGAAGGCCTTATTTATATTTCTGTTGCTTTGGCCGGCGGGATTATGGGCTTTCTCGTCTTTAATCTCCATCCTGCCAAAGTATTTATGGGGGACACAGGTTCTCTGGCCATTGGCGGGGCCATCGCCGCCATGGCTGTCTTGGCCCATACGGAAATTCTTTTGCTGATGTTGGGCATTGTCTTTGTCCTGGAGACCATATCTGTAATCATCCAGGTGTTGTATTTTAAGATGACAAGGCGCAGAGTGTTTTTGATGGCCCCGATTCATCATCATTTTGAATTAAAGGGCTGGAGTGAATGGAAGGTCTGCCTGGCGTTCTGGCTAATTCAGTTGGCGGGAACTGTGGCAGCCTTGGCAATTTGGCTAGCGGCTTACTAAGGAGGGATAATATGTTTTCAGGCAAAAAAGTCATTGTCCTGGGAGGGGCAAAGAGCGGTATTTCTGCCGCCCAAGTCTTAGTAAAACTTGGCGCCGAGGTTACTTTGACTGATATTATTCCTTTGCACAAAATGCCGGAACCTGATCGCAGCGCCTTGCAGCAGATGAATATTCGGCTGGTTACCGGCAGTCACCCTGTCACCCTCTTGAAAGATGCCGATTTAATCGTAAAGAACCCCGGCATTTCGCCAGAAATTGATTTTCTTCAGTCAGCCAAGGAATTTGGGGTGCCTTGGATCAGCGAATTGGAACTGGCCTGGCTGGTCACAAGCGCGGAAGTGGTGGCAATCACCGGCACCAATGGCAAGACCACAACAACAGCTCTCACTGGAGAGATTCTCGCCTGTGCTTCCCGGCCTGTGGCGGTGGGGGGCAATATCGGCATTCCCTTGACTGGCATAAGTTTTGGCAAGGGACCTGAGTGGTTGCTAGTGGTTGAAACCAGCAGTTTTCAGCTACAAGACTGCTATCAGCTGCATCCCAGGGTAGCCATATTCACCAATTTGACCCCTGACCATCTTAATCGCCATAAGTCCATGGAAAATTACCTGGCGGCAAAAATGCGTCTCATTCAAAATCAAGACAGTGAAGATTATGCAGTAATCAATCTGGACGATCCCATCCTTGCCCGCCAGTCTTTTGGCAGGGGACAGAGAATAGGCTTCAGTCTGCAGCCCGGCGAAGCCGACTGCTACACTGAAGACGGCTGGTTTTGCTGGCGAGGGGCAAGAGTGGCCCCTACAAGTGATTTAGCTCTGCCCGGCGAGCACAATCTGCAAAATGCCCTGGCAGCTATTGCTGCAGCCATGGTACTGAAGCTGCAGCCGGAAGAAATTAGCCGGGGACTAAGGGGATTCGCCGGCGTCGAGCACAGGCTGGAATTTGCCGGAGAGTTCAGAGGAATAAAATTCTATAATGATTCCAAGGCTACAAACCCAGAGTCAACCAGCACCGCCCTCCATTCCTTTGCGCAGAAAGTGCTGCTGTTGGCCGGGGGATATGATAAGGGCGCGGAATTCAGCGGATTGGTTCCCCTTTTTCAGGAAAAGGTAAAACATCTGTTTACCTTTGGCGATACAGGAGAGAAAATACGTCAGCAGGTGAAGGCCGGCGGCTTTGCTGCCGTCACTCCTGCCCTGGATCTTGCTGATGCTTTCAGGCTTGCTTCGGATATGGCTGAGAAGGGAGATATCGTCCTCTTGTCTCCGGCATGCGCCAGTTGGGACCAGTATGCTAATTTTGAGGAGCGGGGCAAACATTTTAAAGCCCTGGTCAATACCTGGGGGGGGGAAGTGTGAAAACCAGGCAAGGGCCAGATGCCCTATTGCTGTTGGCAACAGTTTTGTTATTGGGAATCGGCCTGGTTATGGTTTACAGCTCCAGCTCGGTCTGGTCGCTGTACAAGTTTGATATAAGTTATTACTATCTGCGCAGGCAGGCAATATTCGCTGCCCTGGGCCTGGCTGCCATGTTTCTATGTTCTCGCTTTAATTATTGGAATTGGCGGCGCTTTGTGCAGCCTATGTTTTGGATCAATTTTCTGCTGCTGATTCTTGTCTTAATACCCGGGATAGGCTTCGCACGCAGCGAGGCTCAGCGCTGGATTAACTTAGGTTTTGTTAAGTTTCAGCCTACAGATGTGACTAAATTTGCCATGGTGCTATTTACCGCCAATTACCTGGTGGTAAAGAAGGAATATATGCATACCTTCAAGCGGGGATTGCTGCCGGTCTTGTTGGTAGCAGGCATTACCTTTGGCTTAATCATGCTGCAGCCAGACCTGGGAACAACATTGACGATTCTGACGACAGTTTTTATTCTTTTATTTGGGGGCGGCGCGCGGATATTGCATCTTTGCGGCGTAGCCATGACGGCAGTGCCCATTATTGCTGTCCTCATCTTTTTTGTCCCTCAATTCCGCTATCAGTTGGCTCGCCTGACTTCATTTCTCAACCCCTGGGCTGATCCCACCGGTTCAGGCTGGCAAATAATTCAATCCTTGCTGGCCATTGGCTCGGGCAGTCTTGGCGGGGTGGGCCTGGGGGCAAGCCGCCAGAAATTTTTATACCTGCCGGAGCCCTGGAGCGATTTTATCTATGCCATCATCTGTGAAGAGCTGGGCTTTATTGGAGGAGCAGCAGTGATTATCCTCTTCCTCATTTTAATCTGGCGGGGATTTCGCATTGCCATCTCGGCCCAAGACCTCTTTGGCAAATATCTGGCCATGGGGCTGACTGCCCTCATTGCCGTTCAGGTTTGCATTAACCTAGGCGTGGTGCTGGGCACCCTGCCTGTTACTGGCATTACCCTGCCCCTGGTCAGTTACGGAGGAACTTCTCTGCTCATGACCCTTTCCTTTATCGGTATACTATTAAATATATCTCGCTATTCATCGTAGGGACAAAAACACAGCCTTTCCGCGGATTGCATACAATGATTTAGCAAGCTGACAGGAAAGGGGAAGGACTGTGGAACGCTATATAATTCAAGGTGGAAGAGCGCTCGCGGGCAGTTTGGATGTCCAAGGTGCGAAGAATTCTGCCCTGCCAATAATGGCAGCCTGTATCCTTGGCTCTGGTATCAGCGTATTGGATAATGTACCGCGCCTCAGCGATGTGGCTGTGATGTCACAAATAATGGAAACAATTGGCGCAAGGATTGCCTGGACTGGTGCAAACCAGCTTAAAGTTGATTGCACTGCTCTGGACAACTGGGCGATTCCCGACTGTTTAATGAGGAGAATGCGTTCATCCTTTATTGTTGTCGGTCCTCTCCTTGGCAGATTAGGCCGGGTGCGGGTCACTTATCCCGGCGGCTGCGCAATCGGCACCCGGGCCATTGATTTACACTTGCAGGGATTGCAAAAACTGGGTGTGGAAATTATTACCGGTCGGTCTGGGCAGATTGAGTTTCGGGCCGACAAACTCCAGGGTTGCTTTATCGATTTAGACATTCCCAGTGTGGGGGCAACAGAAAATATACTCATGGCCGCAGTTATCGCCCGAGGGACAACGGTAATTAACAATCCGGCTAGGGAACCAGAAATTGTCGATATGCAATCTTTCTTAAATAAAATGGGGGCCCAGGTTGCGGGCGCCGGCGGTGACCAGATTGTCATTGAGGGTGTTGACAGTCTTGAGGCGGTCAGGCATGAAATCATCCCCGACCGAATTGTTGCCGGCACCTTGCTAGTGGCTGCCGCTGTTACAGGCGGAAAAATCACCCTGAATAAGGTTATTCCCTCCCATCTTTCCGTAATTATTGCCAAATTAGCGGAAATGGGCGCTGATATCCGGATTGGGGAAGATTATGTCACCCTTTTTGCCCAGGGGCGCTTAAAATCTGTGGATAAGATAATCACTGCTCCCTATCCGGGATTTCCTACGGACATGCAGCCTCAGTTCATGGCTGCCCTGGCTTCCGCCCGCGGGGTAGGCGTGCTGACGGAAAAAATATTTGACGGCCGCTTTAAACATATTGATGAACTGCGGCGCATGGGAGCCAATATCAGTGTAGATGGCCGAACCGCAATTATTCGAGGGGTAGAGCGGCTGAGCGGTGCAAGCGTTGAAGCCACTGATTTGCGGGCAGGGGCAGCTTTGGTAATTGCCGCCCTGTCTGCAGAAGGCATGACCTCCATCAGCGGCGTCCAGCATATTGACCGGGGTTATGTAGCTTTTGAAAAACAACTGGCAGCTTTAGGAGCGCTGATATCCCGAGAAAAGGAGGACTAAAGGGTGCTGCAGGATAATGTATTAGCATACAGGGGCAGGGCAAAAAAAAACAAGGTCAGTAGGGTATTTGTTGTCCTCCTTATCTCCTTTATTGCTCTTGCCCTCTTTGCCTATTATCTGGCTTCTCCTTTGGCCTTGGTGGACAAGGTGGAGGTCACTGGCAATTCTTATTTGCAGCCCGCTGACATCCAACAGCTTGTCGGCCTTGAACCGGGGATGAATATGTGGCGTCTTCACTTGGGCGCCAGCAGGGACAAGCTGTCTGCCAATCCCTGGGTTCTTGAGGCCCGGATTCGCAGGAAATTTCCCAATTCGATTTTGATTTCTTTGGAAGAGCGGATAGGGGTGGCAGTTGTTATGAGCGCAAACGGCAACTGGATTGTCGCTGAAGATAAGGTAGTGCTGGCGGAAAACGACGGCTTTTCTCTGCCCTGGGTGACGGGTTTGGAGCTTGGGGCCCTGACTCCGGGAACCATTGTAGAGGGACAAACTGTCGATCTGGCGTTAGCCTGGGCTAATGCCTTTCAGCCTATTGCCTGGCAAATTTCAGAAATAAATTTTGATTCTTACCCAGTGGTAATTACTGTATTCACCACCGATGGTTATAAGGTTCTTTTTGATTCTTTCACCGCTCCCGGGGACAAAATACAGGATTTTGCTGTTTTGCTGGAGGAATTGAGAAGATCAGGGCAAAAGGGTATTATTGATTTTAGGGGTTTGCAGGGCAGGGGAATTTTTATTCCCTGGCCTGAGAACTCCGCTGAAGAATAATAAAATTAGTGGAATAAAAAAGGAAATAACATAGTCCTTGTTGAATTTACTATATAGGATAGGGCGGGGGTGTACATAATTGGCAAAAAATAACTTAATCTGCAGTCTGGATATCGGAACAACAAATACCCGCGCAATTGTTGGGGAACTGGACCGGGACGGGATTATGAATATCATCGGCATCGGTCAAAGCAAATCCACGGGTTTGAAAAAAGGGATAGTAATAGATATCGAAGCAACTGTCAGGGGGATTGTAGACGCTGTCAGTCAGGCCGAGCGCATGATTGGAGAGGATATTGACAGTGTCTATATCGCTATTGGCGGTCCTCAGACAGCTTTGTTAACTAATAAAGGAATTGTTGCCGTTCAGGGTGAGCAGCGAGAAGTGACAAGCAATGATGTGGATCGGGTTATTGCCGCTGCTCAGGTTCTCGCAATTCCTCCAGAGCGGGAAGTTATCAATGTGAGCCCTTTTTCCTATATTGTCGACGGGTATGAAGGGATTAAGGATCCCGTGGGTATGATCGGGGTGCGCCTGGAAGCGGATGTTTTGATTATTACCGGTAAGGCTACTTATCTGCAAAATATTCGGCGCTGCGTTGAACGGGCTGGATTGGAAATCAACGGCTTGATTTTTAAAGGCCTGTCAACGCCGGCCATGGCTCTGTCCCCTGATGAAAGGGAACTTGGCTGCGCTTTCGTGGATATTGGCGGCGGCGTTACTGAAGTTTCAATCTACATGCACGATACCCTCCATAGTTTTGCTTCCATTCCGCAGGGGGGTGACCTCATCACTCAGGATTTGGCCCATGGTCTCAGAGTTCCCATTGCCCAGGCTGAACAGATCAAGTTGCTCTATGGAGCGGCTAGCGACGAAAGCTGCGGCAACACTGTCATCAAGGTGGAAACTGTTGGCGCTGTGGAAACTACTGAGGTTGAGGCCGTCGAATTAGTCGAATTTATTCAGCCCCGAGTGGAAGAAATCTTTGACTGCATACGCAATGAACTGATTAAAGCAGGTTTCGACAAGCCGCCAGCAGGCGGAGTGGTTTTAACCGGCGGAGCCTGTCAGCTCCCGGGACTGACAGATATTGCAGCCCAAAAGTTAGGAACTAATGTGAGGATATATCGTCCCCGGCAAATTGGGGTAACAGACCCTTCCTTTACTGCCAGCACAGCTGTCTTGCATTATATTACCCGGATTAATCCAGCTGTTGTGCATAAGCAGGCCCGGAGCGGGCGGCAATCTCCACGCTTTATTGATAGAATCAAATCTTTGTTCGCAGAATTTTTCGGCTAAGAAAAGAGGTGTCTGTTGTGGCAGATTTTTTTGATGTTGAAATCGAACAATATGCACGGATTAAGGTCGTAGGTGTTGGCGGCGGCGGCAGCAACGCCGTAAATCGCATGGTGGAGGCTGGGGTGAAGGGAGTCGAATTTATTGCCGTCAATACTGATGCCCAGGCTTTGAATATGTCCTGCGCAGACGTCAAGCTTCAGATTGGCACTAAATTAACCAAGGGTCTTGGTGCAGGCGCCAATCCTGAGGTGGGCCGCAAGGCAGCGGAAGAAAGCATTGAGGAGTTAAAAAAACAAATCATTGGTGCAGATATGGTTTTTGTCACTGCAGGGATGGGCGGCGGCACGGGAACCGGGGCAGCCCCCATTGTGGCTGAAATTGCTAAAGATGCAGGGGCTCTGACAGTTGGCGTAGTGACCAAGCCTTTCTCTTTTGAAGGACGCCGCCGGGAACTCTTTGCCAATAAGGGCATTGAACTGCTGAAAGCCAAGGTAGACACATTAATAGTCATTCCCAACGACAGACTGTACCAGGTTGTGGAGGAAAGGACCCCAATTGTCGAGGCCTTTCGCATCGCCGATGATGTCTTGCGCCAAGGTGTCCAGGGTTTGTCCGATTTAATAACCACATCAGGCCTCATCAATCTTGACTTTGCCGACGTGCAGACTATCATGAAGGAGACGGGTTCGGCATTAATGGGAATTGGCCGGGCCAAGGGCGAAAACAGGGCCGCCGATGCGGCCAAGCTGGCAATTACCAGCCCTTTGCTAGAAACTTCCATTCAAGGAGCCAAGGGAGTTATTCTCAATATTACCGGCGGTGATAATCTCAGCATGTTTGAAGCCGGTGAAGCCGCAAGGGTTATCAAAGAGCAGGCCGATAAAGATGTCAACTTGATTTACGGCCTTGTCATCAATTCCCAGATGCAGGATGAGGTCAGCGTCACAGTAATTGCTACAGGCATCAGCGGGGTGGCGGAGAGCAAACCCGTTGAAGGCTGGCGGCCAGCAGAGCAGCCCTCGGAGGACATCGACATTCCTGCCTACTTGCGTCGAAAAAAATAAGTCAGACCGTCAGGTCTGTCTTTTTTTTTTGACATTTTTCGACCCGGGGCATCTGGTAATATGGTTAGGGGTGTTTCCATGGCTGTCTATCTGGACTTGCTGGCGCTCATAAATTTCGCCTTTAATTTTGCCTTGCTGACAGTATCAGGATGGATGGGGTTGCAGCGGTTCAGCCTTGGCCGCTATGGAGCATCTTCTTTAGCCGGAACGGTTTTTTGGCTCATATTTTTCTTCTCTCCCAAATACATATGTATTAATTGGTTTTGCCGGATAACGGGTGGACTAGCTATGACATATATTGCCTGGCGTCCGGCAGGACTGCGGGCTCTATTGTCAAAGAGTGTCCTCTTGGTCGTTGCCGGGCAGCTTGTAGGGGGAGGGATATATAGCCTGGCTTTTTTCTTGGACAGCGCGCCTCTTGGCCAGTCCCGGGGGGTTCCTCTGGCAGTTGCGGCGGCAGGGGGGACGCTGATGCTGGCTGTGGCGGCCTGGTGGGCAGGGCGAATTCACCGGACCAAATCACTGGCCTCCTATACAGGAGAGGTTATCATCAGCTGGGGAGGCAAGACGGTGTCAATCCCGGCTCTGCTGGATTCCGGCAATACTTTGCGCCATCCTGTCAACAGCTGGCCCGTTGTCATCCTGGAGAGAAAGGCTGCCGCCGGCCTGCTGGAAGAAGAGGTGCTCAACTGGCTGGATCAGCCTTTATCGCTGCCCCCTGAAGCTATAGCAAACAAAGTGGCGCTGATTCCGTACACATCCCTGGGAGCAAGGGGACTGCTGGCGGCAGTGAGGCCGGACAGACTGGTTATCAGCGGGGCCCAGGGCAGCAGGGTCTTGACCCAGGTATATGTGGCAGTTCGCCAAAAAAATCAGCCGCCCATGGAACATCAAGCCCTGGCTTTTCCTGCAGGTATGCGAAAGGAAGGTGGATTAGAATGGGAAAACTCTGGATAAAATTGCGCTGGACTTTTCTGATCAAATTCTATAAGTTGCTGGACCTTTTAGCCTTGCGCCCGGAAATATTGTTTGTGGGCAGCAACGAGGCGCTGCCTCCGCCCCTTTCTCTGGATGAAGAGCTGTTTTTAATCGATCAACTCAGCAATGGTGAACAATATGTCAAACGCATATTGATTGAGCGCAATTTGCGCCTGGTGGTGTACATAGCCCGCAAGTTTGACAACACCGGCATTGGCCTGGAGGATCTGGCATCTATTGGCACCATTGGGCTCATTAAGGCCGTAAACACCTTTGACCCAGCAAAAAAAATAAAACTGGCCACTTATGCCTCCAAATGCATCGAAAATGAAATCCTCATGTATTTGCGCCGCAATAATAAGCTGCGGGCAGAAGTGTCCTTTGATGAGCCTCTGAACGTGGATTGGGACGGCAATGAATTGCTCCTCTCTGATGTGCTGGGCACCGAGCCCGATGTAATCTACCGGGATATAGAACATCAGGTCAACAAAAAACTTTTGCTTGGGGCCCTGGATAAATTGTCTTCCCGGGAAAGGACGATAATGGAACTGCGTTTCGGCCTGGGTGATGGCAGAGAGCGGACGCAAAAGCAGGTGGCGGAGCATCTAGGCATATCTCAGTCTTATATCTCAAGGTTGGAGAAAAAAATCATTCTTCGGCTAAAAAAAGAAATGGCAAAATTAGGCTGATTTTACCCCCGCATATTTATATTTGCCTGGGAGATACTTAATGCTGTACTGGCACAAAATCAGGGAGGGCACACATGATCAACAAAGTTGAAATATGCGGGGTCAACACTGCGAAGTTGCCAGTTTTAAAAAATCCCCAGATGCGCATATTATTTACCGCCATGCAAAGCGGGGACTATCCGGCAAGGCAGGAAATAATCAATGGCAACTTGCGCTTGGTGCTTAGTGTTATTCAGCGCTTCAACAATCGGGGCGAATGTGTCGATGACCTCTTTCAGGTAGGTTGTATTGGCCTGATTAAGGCCATTGACAATTTTGACCTCAGCCACAACGTCAAATTCTCTACCTATGCCGTGCCAATGATTATCGGTGAAATTCGCCGTTATCTGCGGGACAACAATCCCATCAGGATCAGCCGTTCCCTGCGGGATGTGGCTTATAAGGCTCTACAGGTGCGGGATGAGCTGGTGTACAAGAATTCCCGGGAACCATCTCTTTCGGAAATTGCTCAGGCCTTGGATGTCAAACGGGAAGAAGTGGTCTTTGCCTTGGATGCCATTCAGGAGCCGGTATCTCTGTTTGAGCCAATCTATCACGATGGCGGCGACCCCATCTATGTAATGGATCAAATCGGCGACGGGCGCCAGAGTGACAAGGTTTGGCTGGAAGAGATCGCTTTAAATGAAGCCATGCACCGCCTGAATGAACGGGAAAAATCCATATTACACCTGCGCTTTTTTGATGGCAAGACCCAGATGGAGGTGGCCGATGAAATCGGGATTTCCCAGGCCCAGGTTTCCCGCCTGGAAAAGGCAGCTCTCAAGAATTTGCGAAAATATATTAGGGAAGAGCCATAAATCTATTTATAAAGAAAAAAAAGCCTTCGGGCTTTTTTTTACTGTGGTAAAATATAGGGGTGCGTTATGAGCCCCGGGGCGGTGCCCAGAACCTAGAATCTTCATGAAAATTGCATTTAGAGGTGGTAAGGGGTGCTGAAAACAAGTATTATGTTTTTCGCGCTTGTTGGTATAGAAATTGCGCTTGCCCTTAAGAGTATACATGAACAGGCTGTTTGCCAAAACCTAAAAAACTATGTTCGAATTGCGGAATTCCTTGTGTTTGCCAGCTTGGCGCTGACCTCAGTAATCCCCTGGGGCTTCCAGTGGTATTTAGCCGCTATCTATCTGGCAGCACGGGCTGTGACGGCGCTTGTATCAATAATCAAGCGCAAAGAAAGATCCTATCGGGCAAAGAAACTTATTTTTTATACAGCCGGCGCGCTTATTTTAGTATTTTTCGCATTGCTTCCTGCCTTTCTTTTTCCTGAATATCACATAATTCCAGTGACAGGAGAATATAAAGTCGGGACAGCAACTTATACATATATAGATGAAAACCGCCTGGAAACATATGCAGATGCGGGTGGGAAACGTCAATTGACAGTATCCTTTTACTACCCGAAATCAATAGAAGGTAAATGCCCCCTGGCTGTCTTCTCCCACGGGGGCATGGGAATTCGCGCCAGCAATACTTCCCTTTATCATGAACTGGCTTCCTGGGGCTATGTGGTCTGCTCTCTTGACCATACCTATCAATGCCTATATTCCCGAGATGCAGGCGGTAAAATAACTTTTATCAGCCGAGATTATATGCAGGATTTAAGCCGCGAAGACGCTGAAGCCGATCCGGAAAAAAGTTTTGAATACTATTCTGAGTGGATGAAAATCAGAATGGGGGATCTGGATTTTGTGATTAATTACATTTTGGCACAGGCCGCCGGCGGCAATGAGGAAGAAGTGTATAGGCTGGTAGATGGCAATAACATTGGTGTCATGGGACATTCACTGGGTGGGGCAGCCGCTCTTGGAATTGGCCGTGCTAGAAGTGATGTCAAGGCGGTAATGGCCTTGGAATCTCCTTTTATGTTCGACATTATTGGCGTGGAAAAAGGTGAGTTTATTTGGAATGAAGCAGATTATCCCATTGCCGTTCTCAATGTATACTCAGATTCAGCCTGGCCCCTGTTGGATCGGCGGCGGCAATATGCGGAAAACTATAGGTTGCTGGCTGCAGCAGACGCTGACACATTTAACGCATACATTAAAGGCGCAGGCCATTTTACTTTGACGGATTTGGCCCTGCGTTCGCCTCTTCTTGCCAGAATTTTAAATGGCCGGGCAGCGACAACAGAAACAGAGTACTGTCTAAAGACAGTTAATCGGCTGGCTCTGGATTTCTTTGACTGCTACTTAAAAGGAGAAGGCCCTTTTGCCTGCGAAGCAGTATATGGCAATTAGATCTACCAATTTACAGGCACAGGCCCAACGGACCTATGCCTGTTTTTTTGATTGGATGCGGGCATTCATCGTCTTTATCTGAGGATTTTACATATGTTTATAGGGGGGAGGACATATGAAAATTTCAGATTTAAGAACAATGCGGATCGTCAACATGGCCGACGGCAAGATCCTGGGCAAGATTTCAGACTTGGTCATGGATGTAAACAGAGGCTATGTCAAAGCAATTATCATGCCCGGGGACACGAAGTGGCCGGTGTTTTGGAGCAGTGAAAGGGAAGTGGAGGTCCCCTGGGAAAATATAAAAAAAATAGGCCAAGACATCATTATCGTCGATATGCCCCTGGCTTGGGCGCAAAAAAATCAAGAGTAAAAAAGGCATTTTCCCAGTCCGGCTTGGTGCTCCATGGGAATATAGTGGTAGGGAAGGCGGTGATTTTTTTGCAGGGTGAATTTGGGTTCCCAACCCGTTTTTATGGAGAACGAGGCTTCAAAATTACTTCCCCCTTTGGCCCCCGGCCCGATCCATTTAATCCTGGTAAAACTGATTTTCATACCGGCATCGATTATGGCGGCCGTCCCCAGGGGACTTTGGTGCAGACAACAGTTGGGGGAACTGTATTTGCCGCCAAAATGTACGGGGGCTGGGGCAATTTGGTAGGGATAACTGATTCCAGGGGATACAATCATTTGTTTGCGCATCTCCAAGCTATTAGTGTGCGGCCGGGGCAGACAGTGGCCAGAGGCGATGCAGTTGGTACATTGGGCAGCACCGGCCAAGCCACAGGTCCCCATCTTCACTATCAAATCAACCGACCAGGCGCCGGCGTCAGCGGAAACGGTTATTTTGGCGATCCCGACCGCTATTATTTTGAGGAAGAGGTGGAAGAAGTGGAAAGGGCCATTGTCTTGGGAAGCGACGCTGATTATTGTAATGCGGCACCCCTGCGGGACCGGCTTAATTGCCCGGTGTTTTTTCGCTCTGCACTGGTTCAGCTGGCAAAGGTGTCGACAATCTATATCTGCGGTGGGCCAATTGAATCTGTCAGAGAAGCGGCCCCTAATGCTAAGCTTATTAACTTGTCCGGCAGCAACCGCTTTGAGACGGCAGCGAAGATAAGCTCTCACTTGGCGAGCATATAGCTAAGCCCCGCTTTGGCGGGGTTTCTTCGTCCGTGAGCTACTGCGGGTGACCCTGGAAAGGGAAGGAACATCATCTGCACGCCTTGAGATACTATTTACTTGTTGCTACGAACCATTATCGAGTATAAGAGAGGATGCAACCGGAAGGATGCCGGGACGGCTTTAAACAACATTTCCGCTCAGATAAGATTCAGTATTGTCTAGCATATATATTTCATATTAGAACGAATTGCCAACGGTGGTAGATACAGGTAGATGCTGGCTTTAAAAGAAAAAAGGAGGTCATTAATTGAAAAAAATCGGTTGCTTTTTTTTGGCGTGTGTTATGGTTCTTGTACTATGCTCGGCAACAATGCACACTTTGGCAGCCACATATTCCAAAACAGACTCAAAGTATATCGAATCAATTTACAATTTCACCGCTAATGAAACAGGATTTTTTGATTATGAAACAGGTTTTTCGGTAAGCGGCGTAACCAACTGGGTAGTCCGGGACAAGGCTCCTTCGGGACAATACTATACTCTACAAGTAATTAATCCAGGAATCTTAACGACTAAAATTTATTTTTCCTATTACCTTGCAATATATTGGGAGGACACATCTACCCTCTATCGCGCTGCAACTCCAGGATTTTATCTAGATTCCAATGGTCCCTACTAATATATTGAGTACTTAGCCCTCTAGGGTACAATTAAGTATTATCCCGCCGTTGGTAATCTTATGGAGGAGAAGGCAATGTATAAGAGACTGTTTATGGGTTTTGTTTTAATACTTTCTTTGCTAGTAATAAAACCTATTCTTTCTGTACTCACAAGAGTTACGAGACATAAACTTCGTTGCCACGACTATTCCCATTTCGTATCATGACTACACAGTTACAAGCGACATAGCATTAGATATTGAGCAAATAACCCGGTTAGCCGCTGAACAAGAGTGAATTTGTTCTACATCAAAGATCCCCGTACAGATGTTGGTGTATGTGAAGGAATAACCAACTACCTCTTTCTGACCGAGCCAAAATATATGAAGCAACTACCTTTTGTAGAATGCAACAGCGTGGAAGAATTTAATAATAGTACAGAACTTTATTCTACTGATTCTAGAACTCATCCAATAAAAATGGTATTAAATAAAGAAAAAGTATCGGTTACATCACTGATTGAACCCCAAAAAGGTCTT
>DHSM01000014.1 GCA_002408465.1 Firmicutes bacterium UBA5286
GGTAGTATTTGGGGTTCAATCATCACTAAAAAACTTAACGTATGAATTATATGGATCTTTAATAGTGACCAGCCATAGTGATACTGCGATTGACATGTTCATTAATACCTTAGGGACAAGCTTTGACAATATAGAGCTAACCCGCAACTTAACCGGGGAAATGATAATTACCAGGCAACCTGTCGTAATAGAGTTTTTTACCAAACTGTTTACTCACTTTAGTGGGGCGGAAGTGGGCGCATACAGTGTATTTATTCTTATTTTACTTTGTCTAGTGATGCAAGTAAGTACTGATTCGAGAAAGATCACTATTCAAAAGGCTCATGGTTACAGTAATAGCCACATTATTATTAAATATCTCAGAGATTTTCTTATACCAATTTTCTTGATTGGAAATGCTGTTTTTTGTGTGGGATATTTTCTATATGGGGGAAGTATATCCTCATTTCTCGTAACGCTACTAAAGTACCAGTTGTTTTTATTGGTTTTTGCTGCAATTGTCACTATCTTGCTTGCCTTTGCGACTTCGCTTATTATGTGAAGATATATTGTATCTGGAGACAAGATAAAATGAGGGTCTTGATAGGAAGATATTCGGATTAATCTCCTATGTAGACGGGATGCCGGTTTCTGGAAACACTCTACGCTTTCTTAGTGAAATTGTCTCTATTGCAGCTTTAGTAATCACAGTAGTCTTCACAACTCTATTATTGTACTCGGGCTGGTATTATCGTTAGGATTAACAATATCTTAATAACCGCTAGATAGAAAATTAGAAGTGTTTTTGGTTTTCTTTCTTTTATCAAATCAATAGGCTGCATAGCTGTTTGAAGCAGGAGTGCAATTTACAAGGTGGATAAGAATAGGCATTTGCCAGTCTGGCAAATGCCTTCAATATTAATAGCTCCATCGAGATTTCTGGATCCCCCTTAGGTGAACTAGCTAGGGGGTTATGATATAATATTAATCATGCTTGCGGCCTGAGGTGAGATATGTGAAAGCGAAGAAATTCAAGGTAGTCCAGGGGGGCAGAAAGAGGGGCAATAAGATTTGGCGCAGTTTTTTTATCGCCGGGATAGCAGTGCTGGCCCTTTTCTTGTTGTGGAACAGCTTGGGCTATCTTGCCCTGTGGGCTGCAGATGTTACAGTGGCTACTAACAGTGAGATTGTATCCAGTGTTGCTGTACAATGTTTTGTCTTGCGCAACGAGTTTCAGCTGCGTTCTCCCGGCAACGGCAGGTACGTCCCTTTGGTGGACAATGGCGCCAGAGTGCGGGTAGGCCAGGATATCGCCCGCATTGAGGGTCCCAGTGGGAATTTGCTTGTGCAGGCGCCTGTGGCCGGCTTAATTCTGCATGTACTTGACGGCTTTGAAGGGGATTTCTCCTCAGATTCAGTCTTGGACTTGGCACTGGTTGAATCTGTCACCAGGTATTTAGCTAAATCGCCCGGGGCCAATAGTGTTTCTCAGGCAAAAGCCGGGGAGCTGGTGGGGGTAATTGTGGGAAATACCGGCTTTAAACTCCTTACGGCAATGAGCTTTCACTCTCAAGGGCAGCGGCAGAGAATTAAAACAGAGGATGGCCTTACATATTCAATTGTTCCCAGGCAAGTCATCCAAGCCCAGGATAAGTTCTGGGCCCTTTGGGATGTAACTTCGCTTTCCGACACCCTGGGCAAGGAGCGGGTTTTCTCCGCTGAGTTGATTACCCAGGAGCAGGAGGCGGTGCTGGTGCCTGCAAAGGCGCTTCATACCAGGGATGGTGTGCAGGGGGTAATCGTGCTCTTTCGCGGCAAACCGGTTTTTAATCCTGTGGAAGTTGTCTGCAATCAGGGAAATGAAGTGGGGGTTAAAGGCCTGGCCCATGGCCAAAGAGTATTGACTCTGCCCTGGTGGGCAAGTTTGGCAAAACGGTGGTGGCTGAAATGAAAATTGATGTGGCAAGGAATTTGCTTGCGGTTAAGCAGAGAGTGGCAAAGGCCGCGCTGGCGGCGGGCAAGGCCCCGGAGGATATTACTTTGGTAGCGGTAAGCAAGCTGGCCTCACCTGACTCCGTCAGGGCCCTGGTGGCCGCAGGGCACCGGGATTTTGGCGAAAATCGGGTGCAGGATGGCCTGAGAAAAGTGGCAGAGGTGGCTGGGGATAATCTGCGCTGGCATTTAATCGGCAGGGTTCAGACCAACAAGGTCAAGTACATTTCTCCCTTTCACCTAGTCCATTCCCTGGACCGCTGGGAACTGGCAGAAAAGATGTCCAATTATGCTCTCAAGATGGGAATACAGTTTCAATGTCTCCTGCAGGTGAATGTAGCCGCTGATCCCGCTAAAGCTGGCATCAGTCTTGATGAGGCAGATGATTTTTTGGCTGCAGCAGCCGGTTTGGGCGGCATGAGCTTGCGGGGCCTGATGACTATTACTGCTTTGGATGCTGGAGAGGAGCAGACACGGGCCTGGTTTGAAAGCCTGGCGGCCAAATTCAGAGCGCTTTCTCGGCAGCAGCTTCCGGAAAATGTGCGAATGGACTGGCTGTCTATGGGCATGTCAGGAGACTTTGAGCTGGCCATTGCCGCCGGCGCCAATATGGTTCGGGTCGGCAGCGCAATCTTTACCGGGGAGGATGGACAGTATGCCTGACAGCATTATCAGGATTCTCGACGGCTTATTTTCTGTTTTTTACTTGGTGCTGACAGCCAGGATTTTATTAACCTGGATTCCCGTGCAATCAGGGGGCTTGCTTGCAGATATAATCGATGTCCTTAATTCTCTAACCGAACCATTGCTGGCTCCTATCAGAAAAATAATCCCGCCGATTCCTTTGGGCATGGGGTACTTGGACCTGTCCCCATTAATACTGATGTTGCTGGTGAATTTTCTGAGGAGGCTGTTGTATTGAGCCCATTTAATAATTTGCCCACAGGCGTTGATTCTCAGCTGGTTGCCCGGGTTTTGGACAACTGCAAAATCGTCAGCGAAAAGCAAGGGGTGAAATTTACTGAGTTTCTCGATCCCTTTCACAGGGAGTTTATCCGGCCGCTGGTGGCCAATTTTTTCGGAGTCCGCTACTTAGAGGATGGAGGCTATGCCGGCGCTGAAAAGCAAAGGCTGGCCATTTTTCCTGATTATTATTCTCCTGCAGATATTGAGATGCCTATCGCCGTGCTAGAGATTAGATTGTCAGATCCCACCCGGGTTCTGTCTCACAGAGACTACCTGGGGGCGATAGTCGGCTTGGGACTCAAACGTTCATACATTGGTGACATCCTGACCTTCGCCGGCGGCGCCCATATGATCGCAGCCAGGGAGATTGCCGATGTGGTCCGAAGCTTGGGTGAAGTCCATAAATTTCGGGCCGAGGCAGTTGAAATACCGCCCTACAGCATCCGGTGGGAGGAGCAGCCGGTGCGGACTATTAGTTGTACTGTAGCTTCTGTTCGCCTGGATGCAGTGCTCAGCACCGGGTTGGGAATGGGCCGGAGCAAAGCTGCCGAGCTGATAAAAGGGGACAAAGTAAAAGTCAACTGGCGCCAAATTGTTCAGCCCGGCTTTCAGTTGAAAGAAGGGGATGTCCTCTCTGTCCGGGGCCGGGGCAGGCTGGAGCTGAGCCTGGTTGGAGGAGAAACCAAGAAGGGCAGGATTCGCATTGAAGTAAAAAAGTTCAGCTAAACAGCAGGAAACTGGCGGAACGCTGTCGAATTTGAAAGATATAGAGAAAATACCTGATGGGGGTGCTGTACATGGCATTGACACCTTTAGATATTCACAATAAAGAATTCGCCAAAGGTTTTCGGGGATATGACGAGGATGAGGTAGATGAGTTTTTGGACCGTGTGGTCAAGGACTATGAAGGGCTGATCAAAGAGAATATGCTCTTAAAGCAAAAGGCCCAGGAACTCAGTGATAAATTGGATCATTATACCAAGATTGAAGAAACGCTACATAATGCCATCATCGTTGCCCAACAGGCTGCTCAAGAAGTAAAGGAAACTGCTTTGGGCGAGGCCGAACTCATACGCAAAGAAGCGGAACAGCAAACAAAACGCAGCATTGAAAACAATTTGGCCAAGGCAGAAAAGGTCCGGCAGGATATTGAAGAATTGGTCAAACAGGCAATTATTTTTCGCAGCAGATTCAAAACTTTGCTGGAAGCCCAGTTGGATATCGTCAACAGCGAAGACTGGCGGGAATTTGAACGCTATACATCCTCAGCCTCAACTAGGGGAGAAGATTATCTGCCCTAAAGTTAGCAGCCAATAAGCCCTTGAAAGCCAAGGGCTTAAAGTTTTTTTAGCAGAGAGGTTTCGCTGATGTTTAAGGATTCCTCCGGCTAAAATGCCTGGCCTCGGGGCAAAGTACTGGCGGAGGGTTGCCAATGGACAAATCATTAATGGACAAAGTCAGCTTTGAATTGCAGCGGGTTTCCCAGAATATGGAGAAGTTTAACCTTGCCGAATATATGGAGCTGCTCAATAATCCCCGCCGATATGTTATGATTAATTTTGTCGGGGGATTGTCCAGAGGCCTGGGCATTGCAATCGGCTTTACTATTCTGGGGGCCATTGTCGTTATGCTGCTGCGCCGTCTGATGTATTTAAATCTCCCAATCATCGGCGATTTCATTGCGGATATTGTTCTCATTGTCCAGGAGAATTTGAATCCATGAAGGAGAAAAAGAAATGGATTTAAGCGTACAGCGCTGCCGCCTGACAGAAATGCTCAACCGCCTGGAAAAACGCAGCAATGCCGATGAAAGCAAAAATTTGCGGGACTACCATCACGAGCTGTCAGTTGTAGACAATCATCCTGCCGATGTGGCCAGCGAAGATTATCTGCGCAACTTGGATGCCTCTTTTCAGGAAAATGATCAACTCCTGCAGGAAAAAATCCAGCAGGCCATTGCCAGAATTGACAATGGAGAATACGAAGATTGTACAGAATGCGGCGCTAAAATTGATCAGGAACGCTTGCAGGCCCTGCCCTATGCCAGCACCTGCACTGAATGCGCCAATAAAGAGGCGGTCGATCCTGGCAAATCCAGAAGTTATCCCGAATATGGGGATTATACCTGGCCCAGGTTCAATCAATATGGGACTTCCGACGGGGTCGGGGAACAGCCCCGGCCGGATGAGGATTAAAGCATAAGCGGAGAGGAGGACGGGAATGAAAAAAATGTATATCTTTGCAGCCTTGGCTCTGCTGCTGGACCAGGCCAGCAAATATGCAGTGCGCGCCGGGATGCATGTAAGTCAGTCTATTCCCCTTATTCCCCGGGTGCTGCATCTCACTTATGTGCGCAATACCGGGGCTGCCTTTGGCATCCTGGCGGGCAAAAGACTGTTTTTCATCATTGCTTCCCTGATGGTAGTAGCAGTGTTGCTTATTTATTCCCGGGAGGTCAAGGGCAGCCCCAGGCTGCAGGTGGCCTTCGGACTGATGTTGGGAGGAGCTGTGGGCAACCTGGTTGACAGGATTCTGCTCAGGTGGGTCACCGACTTTATAGATTTTAAGATTTTCCCGCCAATCTTTAACTTAGCCGATTCTGCCCTGGTGGTGGGGGTCGGTTTATTTGCCTTGGATATGGTTTTGGAGTGGAAGAGGGAACGTCAAAGTGCTGCATAATTTTATTGTGGCCGAGGAGTTCAGCGGCTGGAGGCTGGATAAGTTCCTCACCCATTGGGTCAGCGCTGACAGCCGCAGTGAAATTCAGGCATTTATTTCAGCAGGCCAGGCCCAGGTAAATGGCGTCGTTGTCACCAAAAAAGGTTATGCCTTGGCCAAGGGGGATGCGGTGGAACTGGAAGCGGCTGAAACAAAGGCCCTTGCCGGCGCCAGTGAAGATATTCCCTTGGATATCCGGTATGAGGACCAATGGCTGTTAGTGGTCAACAAGCCTGTGGGCATGGTAGTCCACCCCGCCCCGGGCCATGCCGGCGGCACCTTGGTCAATGCCCTGCTGGGCTACGGGGCCGGCCTTTCAGACCTGGGGGGCAATTTCCGCCCCGGGATAGTCCATCGCCTGGATAAAGACACCTCGGGACTGCTGATAGTGGCAAAAACCAATGCTTGTCATCTCAGGCTGGCGGAGATGCTGAAAGCAAGGGAGATTGAGCGCATCTACCTGGCGCTGCTTTCCGGCAAGCTCCCGCAAACTCGAGGCAGAATCAGCGGCCCCATTGGCCGGCATCCTCGTCAGCGCACCTCTATGGCTATAGTCGAAAGCGGCAAGCAGGCGGTTACAGATTTTCGGGTCCTGCGCTATTTTCGCCGTCATACTCTGGTGGAAGTAAGACTGCAGACAGGGAGAACCCATCAGATTCGGGTTCATTTTTCCCATATGGGCAGGCCGGTGGCCGGGGACATTGTCTATGGGCCCAGAGACCAGAAAAAAAATTATGCCGGGCATATGCTCCATGCCCGGACCTTGAGGTTTATGCATCCCTTTTTAGAAAGGGAAATCAGTGTGACTGCCGAACCCCCCAGGGAATTTTTAGATTTGCTGCGCCAGCTCAATGGGGACTTGGCTCAATGAAAATTGAGCGGTAATTTACATACTGAACCATGCCCGGCTTGGCCCCGGGTATTTTTTTGACATTTTTTACTTGGGTCCACACCACTTCGACTTTAGGGGAAGTGCGTTCTTTACTGTGCCAGGCCGCCAGGCTGGCGGCGTAGGCCAGCTCAGAAGCATCAGGCTCATTGGTGCACAAGATGACATGGCTGCCGGGAGAGTGCCGGCAGTGCAGCCAATAATGGCTCTTGTCCGCTTTTTGCAGAGTCAGTCTCTCGTTTTGGCGGTTGTTTTTGCCTGCCAGCACGGTATTTCCCCTGTCAGTGCGGTAAATCATATAGGTCTCGGAAGGGGCCGCAGGGGCTTTGACCTTATGCTGCCTGCGGATGAGGCCCGCTTCTTCTGCTTCCGCCAGCACTTCCCGCAGATCATCCAGGGAGTTGGCTGCTTCCAAGGCATATTCCAGGGATTGGAGATAGACCAGCAGATTGTGGTTGGCATCAATCTGTTTCTGGACTTTGACGGCAGCGTTCTTATATTTATTGTATTTTTTATAATAGCGGGCAGCATTGGCGGTGGCGGCTAGACTTGGGTCCAGGCTGATTTGTTGGAGATTCCCGGTGTAGACATTTGCCAGGGTCACAGCAGCCGCCCCTTTGGGAACTGCATTGAGACAGGCCAGCAGAGTGTCGGCGGTTTGGCGGAAATCCTCAAATTCCTGGGCCCGGTTCAATTCAATCTTTTGTTTGGCGATGGTGCCTTGGAGCCTTTTGAGGGAGGTAGCAATAGCTCTTTGCAGCCGCTGGTATAGAGATTCAAACTGGCCGGCCCCGCGGGAATTAGCCTGCCAATCAGCCAAAGCAGTGCTGAGAGTGGCGTATTGCCCTGAGGGCGTGGGAAGATGGGTGAGTTTGGTCCAATAGGGCCCCTGTTCAGCATAGAGGACTGGCTGAAAATTGCCCTGAAGACTGTCGCCGCTAAGATTGACAATTTCCCCTGCCAGCAGGTCCAAGGCCTGGGAGTTCAAATCTGCTGCCCGGGTGTTGGCGACCCCTGCCCGCAGGCAGATTTCCCTTGCCAGGAGGGGGCTGACACCAAGAATTGTCTTGACCAGAGCCTGCTCGCTGCTGACTTGGCCCAGGTTGGCCAGCAACAGCCCTAATAGAGGCCCAGTAAGACTAACAGGTGCAGTCTTGGCCGGCATCAGCGGGGGAGAATATCTGTCTCCCGGCTGCAATAGTCTGGCTGCCCCTGGTTTGGGGGGGCGGGTGCTGGCGATGATTATGTCCTGATCACATAAGATAATATCGTTTTGCCGGCCCATTATTTCAATATGGAGAAAATGGCTTGCCGGTCCGTTGGGACTTGGGGCCAGGGCCAAGGTTGCCCTTCGGTCAAAGGGAGGGTTTGTGAAGGAGCGGCAAAAAAGGGAGGCCATATGCTTTTTCAAGGTCTGGGAAAAGGCGCCGGGATTTTTGCGCCTCCTGCCGCCTTCTGTCAAAAAAAAGGCCTGGGGAGGGATAGAAATTTCCAGGCGCAGGGTTTGGCCCGGCGCCCGCAACTGGAGGATGAGATTGCCCTCGACGCTGTCGTAGACATCCTCCATCCGGCTGCCCGCTATCTTTTGCTGTATTTCTCTTACCAAGGAATTGAAAAAAAAGCCGTCCAAATGCATTGTTTAGTTCCCCCTTTGAATTTAGTATAGCAAGATTGCCTGCAGGTTTACAATCAAAATAATACCTTGGGCAGTCAGAGCATAGTAATTTAGGGATAGGGGGGGAAGGCATGAAGATTGAAGCGGTTGCGGCAGAGTTAAGAACTGATCTTGAGAGGGGATTGACAGCAACGGAAAGGCGGCGCAGACTGCAAAACGGTCCCAATATATTGGACAGCCGCCGGAGCAGCGCCTTGCTTGTGTTTATCAGCCAATTCGCCGATACCATGGTGTTGATGCTGTTGGCTGCCACCTTGGTGTCTGCGGTCCTGGGGGAATATGCTGACGCCCTGACCATAATGATAATCGTCATTCTCAACGCTTTGCTGGGTTTTGCCCAAGAGTTCAAGGCTGAACGGTCCTTGGAAGCCCTCCAGGACTTAACGGCCCCCATGGCCCAGATTCTGTGCGCCGGCGAAATCAAGTTGGCGCCGGCGGCGGAGCTGGTGTCTGGGGATATCGTTTTTCTAAAGGCTGGCGACCGGGTGCCGGCAGATTTGCGTATTTTTAATGCCGCCAGTTTGGAAATCGATGAATCGCCTTTCACAGGGGAAAATCTGCCGGTGCCAAAATATGAGGATGGAGAACCCTATGCCTATATGGGCTGCCTCGTTACCAGGGGCCGGAGCAAGGGGCTGGTAGTGGCAACGGGCATGCGCACTCAAATGGGCAAAATTGCCCACATGCTGGATAAAGCTGAGCAGCAACCCACACCGCTGCAAAGCAGGCTGAGCCGACTGGGCAATACCCTGGTGATTCTCTGCTCGGCAATTTGCCTGATTGTCATGGTTGCGGGAGTGTTGCGGGGCGAGCCCCTGTACAAGATGTTTATGGCCGGGGTCAGCCTGGCTGTGGCTGCCATTCCCGAAGGGCTGCCGGCAGTGGTTACTCTCTGCCTGACTTTTGGCCTGCAGCGGATGCTCCGGCGCAATGCTATAGCGAGAAAACTGCCGGCGGTTGAGACCCTTGGTTGCGCAACGGCAATCTGCTCCGACAAGACCGGCACTTTGACTCGAAACCGGATGACGGTGGAGAGAGTATACGCCGGCGGCGCTGTTTTCGAGCTGACCAGTGGGGACTACAATCTGGAGGGCCCTTGGGGCAAGGCGCCTGCCCTGCTAAGCTGGCTGCTGACCGTTGGGGCAGTCTGCAACGGGGCCGCCCTCCAACAGGATAATAACAGGGTGAAAATTATCGGCGACCCTACTGATGGCGCTCTGCTAATGGCCGCAGCCAAGGGCGGACTGACCAAAGACAGGCTGCTGGAGAGATTTGAAGTCATCAGGGAATACCCTTTTGAGTCAAGAACGAAGATGATGTCTGTCGTCGTCCGGGATTTGTGGACTGGGTCGGTGTATGCCTTTGTTAAAGGGGCGCCGGAGGTAATCCTGTCCCGCTGTTCCTTTATTCAGGGTCAGTGGGGACCGGCCCCCTTTGGGACCAGGCAGCGGGCAGGGGCCGACAATATTTGCCGGCAGTGGGCAGGAGAGGCCTACCGTTTGCTGGCTGTGGCCTGGAAAGAATGCAAACTTATTCCCCTGAGCCAGCAAGAAGCAGCATCTGAGCTGATCTTTTCCGGTATCACGGCTCTCAACGACCCTCCCCGTCCCCAGGTGCCGGAGGCGATTCGGCGCTGTCTCCGGGCAGGAATAAAACCGATTATGATTACCGGCGATCATCGGGAGACGGCAATTGCCATCGCCCATCGCATCGGACTTCCCTTTGGCCCCGGAGGGGTGGTCACTGGGCAGGAACTGGAGGTTATGGATGATCAGGAATTGGAGGATAAGGTCCCTTCCTTTTCAGTCTGCGCCCGGGTCTATCCCGAACATAAGATGCGAATTGTCCGGGCTTTGAAAAAACGGGGATATGTGGTGGCAATGACCGGCGATGGCGTCAACGATGCCCCGGCGGTAAAGGAGGCGGATATCGGCATTGCCATGGGCATTGCCGGAACTGAGGTGACCAAGGAAGCCGCCAGTTTTGTTCTGGCCGATGATAATTTCGCCACCATTATTGCCGCAGTGGAAGAGGGGCGGGTGATTTACAACAATATCCGCAAATTTATCCGTTTTTTGCTGACATGTAATACCGGCGAGGTATTTACCATGTTTTTTGCCATCCTCCTGGGATTCCCTTTACCCTTAAGAGCCATTCAGATTTTGTGGGTCAACCTGGTCACTGATGGCTTGCCGGCCCTGGCTCTCAGCCTGGAGCCTGGCGGAGCAGGGATAATGGAACAGCCCCCCCGTCCCCGGGATGAGAGCATAATGGCTCGGGGGATGGGAGCGGATATTTTCAGCACAGGGCTGTTTATCGGGGTGCTGACAGTGGCGATTTTCGCCTTTTCCCTGGCGGGAGGCAGAGCCCTGGCATACGGGCAGACCATGGCCTTGGCGACCTTGATCAGCATTCAGCTCTTATTTGCCTTGGATTGCCGGCAAAACGAAGATGGCAAAACACCGGGAATTTGGGTCAATCCTTGGCTGGCAGGAGCCCTGGTTATTTCTTTTGGCTTGCTCTTCCTGGTCCTGTATTTGCCGGTCTTAAGAGGGGTTTTTGGCACAGTGGCCTTATCCCCTCGAGATTGGGGCATTGTGCTTGCAGTTTCTCTGCTGCCCCTGTTGGCCCGAACGGCTATGAGAAAGTTGCGGAGGCTGAAAGACTTGTAATCCCCCGGGGATTCAGATAAAATAACAAAATGGGGGTGGCAGTCTTGATTTACAGCATGACTGGTTTTGGACGGCAACGCTTTGAAGTAAACGGCACGATCCTGACGGCGGAAATTAAGACCTTAAACCACAAGACTCTGGATATTCATTGCCGTTTGCCTGAATCCTTTTCTGCCCTGGAAATACCATTGCGCGGCCTGGTCAAGAAATACGTAAGCCGAGGCCGGGCGGATGTAAGAATTTCCTTGGAACAAGGCAATATGGGTATAATAGAATTAAACCAGCCCGTATACGATTCTTATCTTAAAATCCTTTCTGCTATTTCTCCAGCCGGTTCTGCCTCCATTGATCCCGTGGCTTTGCTGACGCTGCCCAATATTCTCATCAGCATCAATCCCGACCCCGAAGAAGATTCTTTTTGGCCTCCTTTGGAGAGAGCTCTGCAGCAACTGAAAGAAGACCGAATGCGGGAAGGGGCTTTGCTGTGGCAGGATATCTTGGAAAAAGTCAGCAGCATCAAGGACCTGGTCACGGAACTGGAGGCTTTGGCAATTCGCCAGCAGCAAGAGGTCGGCGATAAGTTTCGTCAGCGCCTGGCCCAGCTGGGTGACATTGACGACAGCAGGATATTAACTGAGATTGCACTTTTGGTAGATAAGTCAGATATCAATGAGGAGTTAGTGCGCTTACAAGCCCATCTTGCTGAGTTCACAAAATGCGGTTCTCGGCAGGAACCTGTTGGCCGCAGGCTTGAATTCCTCGGTCAGGAGATGCTGCGGGAGACTAATACCATTGGGGCCAAAAGCGCAATTTATGATGTTTCCAAGATCGCCGTTGACATTAAATCACAGCTGGAGAAAATCCGGGAACAGGTGCAGAATATTGAATAGAGGTGGAAGCTTTGCGTTTAGTGAACATAGGCTTTGGGAATATCGTTTCTGCCGGGAGAATTATCGCCATAGTCAGTCCTGAGAGCGCGCCCATAAAGCGGAATGTCCAGGAAGCCCGGGAGCGTGGCAATCTGATTGATGCTACTTATGGCCGCCGCACCAGGGCTGTGGTCATTATGGACTCGGGTCATATCGTCCTCTCTTCAGTCCAGCCGGAAACAGTTGCCAACAGGCTGGCGGGAAAATCTTCAGATCTATTGGAATAGGAGGAATGCCTGTGCTTAAACCATCCATTGACAGTTTGCTGGAAAAGGTGGACAGCAAGTATACTTTGGTTCTTGTCGCCGCCCGCCGGGCCAGGAATATTCAGGCCAGCGGCCAGGGCTTAACAAACGGGGATAAGAAGCCGGTAACCATGGCCCTGGAAGAAGTCCTCAACGATCAGCTGGAGTTTGAACGCGCGCAAAACGGAAAGCTCAAATAAACGTCCAGGGACGTTTATTTTTTTCCGGATAAATTATTGTGCTATAATAGCAATAATCAGGGAGGGGAGAGCATGCTTGTAGCCAGGGTAATGATCCTCAACAAATATGCAGATATTGAACAGGCTCTGGACTATTTCCTCCCCGTGGGGATGCAGGCCCCGCCGGGAAGCATTGTGCAAGTGCCCTTGGGGTCCAGGCTTGTTGAAGGCGTTGTCTTTGCCCACCCTGAAGTTCCGGAAGTGCCGGAACTCAAAGAAGTACTCAGTGTCAGTGAGAGAAGATTGCCCCTTGAGTTCATCGATCTGGCCTGCTGGCTGGCAGTGAGGGCTGGCTGCTCAATTGCCACAGCCCTTTCGGCAATGCTTCCTCCTGCTGGCAGTGGCCTTTCTCCGGTGCGGTGGCAGATAGATGAACAAGCTGCCACCGCCATTTCTTTAACGGAAAAGCAGCAATTGGTTGCCGACCTTGTCCGCCAGCAGAGCCCTATGCAGAAAACAGAGATTTCCCGGGCTCTCGGGATCTCTTTGGCGCCAATCAACAGCCTCATTGCCAAGGGAGTCTTGCTGCCCACAAAGGGCAAGGCCCCGGCGCAAGACTGGAATTTTCAGCAGGTAGCTGAACTGACTAGCGATCAAGCCAGAGTCATTGCCGTGATTAGGGCCGAAAGCGAAGGCTTTCAAAAGGGCGGAACTTTTGTGCTCCACGGGGTTACCGGCAGCGGCAAGACAGAAGTATATATTCGCCTGACCCGTGAGGTATTGGCCGCGGGAAGGCAAGTCCTGGTGCTGGTGCCGGAAATTGCCCTTACCGCCCAGCTGGTGGCCAGATTTCGCGCCGCCTTTGGAACGGGGGTGTCAGTTTTTCACAGTGGTCTCAGTGGCAGCCGACGGGCCTCTGAATGGGACAGGATTTCCCGGGGAGATGCAGCCATAGTAATTGGGACCCGTTCGGCGGTGTATGCCCCTTTAGATAATCTTGGCCTGGTTGTCATGGATGAAGAACATGAACTGGCCTATAAACAGGAAGAGACTCCTCGCTATCATGCCCGAGACGTAGCTCTGTATAGAGCGAGACAGCATGGCGCCGTTGTGGTCATGGGCAGCGCCACACCCTCCTTGGAGACATACTCCCGGGCCCTTTCCGGACAATACCGCTTGTTGGAAATGCCCAAGCGGGTTCACAGCCTGCACCCTGTAGTGGCTGAAATCGTCGACATGCGCAGGGAATTGCAGCTAGGCAACCGGGGCATGCTGAGCAGATCTTTGACCCAGGCCCTGGCAGACACTTTGGCCAGGAATGAGCAAGCCCTTCTGTTTTTAAATCGGCGAGGGTTGGCGCCGACAGTGCTGTGCCGCAACTGTGGCTTCAGATACACCTGCCCCAATTGTTCCACGTCTTTAACCCTCCATGGCCATGGCCTCCTCAGATGCCATCATTGCGGGGAAACAGCCAGGATTTCTGGCGTTTGCCCTGAATGCGGCAGCAAATATTTGCGGGAGCTTGGTGTGGGGACGCAAAAGCTGGAAGCCCATTTGGCATCCCGCTTCCCCGGCGTTCATCTCTGCAGAATCGATCGGGATACAGCCGGCACTGCTTTGGATAAAGAGCTGCATCTGTATAATTTTTACCAGCAGGAATCCGGCATTCTCTTGGGCACGCAAATGATTGCCAAGGGTTTGGATTTTCCCAAAGTCACTTTGGTGGGCATTGTCCTGGCGGATTTAAGTCTAGCCATGTCGGATTTTCGCGCAGCGGAACGGACCTTCCAGCTGGTGACCCAGGCCGGGGGGAGAACAGGCAGAGCCCAGCTGCCAGGGAGGGTAATCATTCAGACCTATCAACCTGAACACTACAGCCTGCAGTTTGCTTTGGCTGGAGATTACCTGGGTTTTTACCGCCATGAAATGGGGGTAAGGAACAAGGCGGGGCTGCCGCCCTTTTCTGCTCTGACCCGGATACTAATCAGCGCCAAGGAGCAGCCCCAGCTGATGAAACAAGTGGAACAGATAACTGCCTTGCTCAGGCAAGAAAATTATAACTTGCTCTTCTCCGGTCCGCCTCCCCTGGAAAGGCTCAAGGGACGCTACCGCTGGCATTTATTGCTGCGTCATTCCTTGGCAAACAGTCCGTGGGAAAAGGTGGAAAGGCTCCGCAGGAGCATCCGGGGAGATAAATACACACGCGTTATCATCGACAATAATCCGTATAACTTTATGTAAGAGGTGATTGTTGTGGCTGTCAGGGATATAAAAAAATTCGGTGATCCGGTGCTGCGCTTCAAAGTTCAACCGGTAAAAGCTTTTAATGCGGAGACGATAAAAATCTTGGAAGATATGGCTGAAACTATGGAACACTACAAGGGGGTGGGATTAGCTGCTCCCCAAATCGGCCTCAATTTGGCTTTAGTGGTCATCAGGCCGGGAGAAGACTTTCCAGTCTTTGAATTTATCAATCCAAGGATCACCAGCTGTTCCGGCGAGGAAATTGATGTAGAAGGATGTTTAAGTGTTCCCGGCATTTTTGGCGAGGTCCCTCGCTGCACCCAGGTGGAAATGGATTATCAGGACCGCAAGGGCAGGCGCAAAGTCCTCAATACTTCTGGTTTTTTTGCCCGGATTATTCAGCATGAGCTGGACCATCTCTCCGGGGTTTTGTTTGTTGACAAAGTAATTAATTTTGTTTCCGGGGAGGAATGATTTTGGCAAACTTGATCTTTATGGGCACTTCCAATTTTGCCTGCAGAACATTAGCTGCCCTTGAACAGGCAAATTATAAACCGAAATTAATTATCACCAGGACTGACAGCATATCCGGCCGCCACCGGCAACCCTCTATGCCTCCCGTAAAAAAATGGGCTGCAGCCAGGGGGTTGCCGGTTTGGCAGCCCATCAATATCAACAGCAGGGAGAGCATTGCAAAGTTACGGAGCCTGGCGCCTGACCTATTTGTGGTGGTGGCATACGGCAAAATACTAAGCAAAGAAGTCTTATCTCTTCCCGCCCTGGGGGCCATTAATGTCCATGCCTCACTGTTGCCGGATTTGCGCGGAGCTGCCCCTGTAGAATGGGCGATTATGTTGGGCTATACTGAGACTGGCGTCACTACCATGTTTATGGATGAAGGCGTGGATACAGGAGATATTATTTTACAACAGGCAACGGCAATTGGGGCAGAGGAGAACAGCGGCCAGCTCAGGGAGCGCCTGGCGGCGATGGCCCAGCAACTGTTGCCGGAAACTATTAACCTTGTCCTTCAGGGCAAGGCCCCCCGCAGACCCCAGCCGCCTGTTTGCCCCCAGTATGCCCCGGTCTTGGACAGAGCCATCGAACGCTTGGACTGGACGCTGCCGGCACAGGCATTGGCCAACAAGGTCAGGGCCCTTGCTCCCAAACCCGGCAGTTTCTGCGAATTTAGAGGCAAGAGGCTAAAAATATTCAGGGCTGCAGCCGTCTCCGGTTCAGCTCTTTCCGGAAGGGCTGTGCTGCAAGGGAAAAGGTTGTTGGTCGGCACGGGCGAGGGCCTTTTAGAATTAGCCGAGGTCCAGCCTGAAGGCAAAAAGATTTCTATAGTCAGAGATTTTATCAATGGCTACCATATTCAAGAGGAAGAAGTTTTCCTGTAGTTTCTTTCTTACATAGAACATAAGGGTGGTCTTAATATGTTTGCATTAGACTCTGTTCGTTTTCAAAAGGTGGCTGATGAATTAAATCTTCCCACATTTAGGCTGGCTCAGATCCGTCAATGGATTTATACTCATTTCACCGGAGATTTTAATGAGATGAGCAATTTATCTCTGGCCTTGCGGGAAACCCTGGCCAGCAAGTACCGGGTCACTAATTCCCATGTTGTCGCCGTCCGGAAAGGGAAGGGTTCGGTTAAATTGCTGGTGCAGTACCCGGACGGAGCCAAGATCGAGACGGTAATTATGAGCTACAGAGACTGGTCTAGCGCCTGCTTGTCCACTCAGGTAGGCTGTGCCATGGGCTGCGCTTTTTGCGCCACGGGTCCCATGGGATTAGAGCGCAATCTCACCACTGACGAAATGGCAGAACAGCTGTGGCACTGCTGCAACTACGCCAAGGTCAATTCTTTGCAGCCTATCCGGAACATTGTGCTGATGGGAATTGGAGAGCCTCTGGCTAATTTTCGCAATGTAGTGGAATTTATCCGCAGGGCTAATGATCCCCAGCTTTTTGGCATTGGTCAGCGGCGGATTACATTGTCGACGGTGGGGCTGATTTCGCAAATTCAGGAACTTGCCCAGCTTAATCTGGCAATTACTCTTGCCGTTTCCCTTCATGCACCCAATGACAAGCTACGCAATCAGTTAATGCCCATAAGTCGCAAATATCCCTTGCAGGAGTTAGTTGCCGCATGTAGAAAATATACAGAAGCGACTGGGCGCCGGGTGACCTATGAATATCTGCTCCTGGCGGGAATCAATGACCAGGACAGTCACGGGGCAGAGTTGGCTCGGTTACTCAAAGGTGAGAATTGTCTCATAAACCTGATACCCTTTAATCAGGTTTCCGGCGCATCCTTTCGCCCCAGTTCCAGAGCAGAGGTTTTTCAAAGACAATTGGAGCAGGCGGGGTTAAATGCCACTATTCGCCGCAGCATTGGCCAGGAAATTGACGCGGCCTGCGGCCAACTGCGCAAGGGATTGCCGGAGTAATAGGTATGGGGGGAGAGAGATGAAGGTTCTTGGCATTACTAATCCGGGTTTAATTCGGGATAACAATGAAGACTGCTTTTTCATCAATCGCGAAAAAAGACTGTTGATTGTTGCCGACGGCATGGGAGGACATGCCGCCGGGGAAGAAGCGAGCAAATTGGCAGTGCGAACAGTGGTCAGCAATCTTGGGGACTATCTAAACCAGCCGGAACAGAGGATTAAGGCGGCGATAACCGCAGCCAACGCTGCCATATTGGCAAAATCCGCCGCTAATTCTGACCTGAATGGAATGGGCACCACTTTAACCTTGGCGGCTGTGCTCCCTGACTGCCTGGTTACCGGGCACATCGGCGACAGCAAGGCTTTTCTCATTGATGCTGAGGGCATGCTGCCCTTGACCAGTGATCACTCGGTCAGCGGCCAGCTGTTAGCCCTGGGCAAGATTACCAGGGCCGAGGCCGCTTGCCATCCCCAGCGGCATGTGCTGACCAGGGCCCTGGGCATTGACTCTTGCGTAGACATTGAAATTCAGCGCGGGCCATGGAGTCCTGGCCAACAACTTCTCCTGTGCTCAGACGGCTTGACAGAAGTAGTCTCTTTCTCTGAGATATATCAGGCTGTTGCGGGCACCGGCAGTCTGGAAGAGAAAATTAACAGTCTGCTGTCGCTGGTGATGGAAAGGGGCGCTCCTGATAATGTTACGATTATTCTTGCTCAATTATAACTGTGAGGGGGTGACATAATGATAGGCAAAAAACTGGTTAACCGTTATCAGATTTTAGAGCGAATTGGCGGCGGCGGCATGGCTGTGGTTTATAAAGCCCGGTGCACGCTGCTTAATCGCATTGTTGCAGTAAAAATACTCAGGCAGCAATATTCCATCGACGAAGATTTTGTCCGGCGTTTCCGCCGGGAGGCCCAAGCTGCAGCCAGTTTATCTCATCCCAACATTGTCAATATCTATGATGTTGGCCAAGATAAGGATGTTTATTTTATCGTTATGGAATATGTGGAGGGAGAGACTCTCAAGGACCTGATTGATCGGGAGGCGCCTCTGGAACCTGCCCGGGCTGTCAATATCGTCCGTCAAATTGCCAATGCTCTCTACCATGCCCATTGCAACAAGATCATTCACAGGGACATCAAACCCCACAACGTCCTTATTTCTAAAGACGGCAGAGTAAAGGTGGCGGACTTTGGCATTGCCCGGGCTGTCACCACTACTACCCAAACTTTTTCTCCCAATTCCCTTATGGGCTCAGTTCATTACTTTTCACCGGAACAGGCTAAGGGCAAATTGGCCACTGAGCAGTCCGACCTCTATTCTCTTGGCATCGTCCTCTATGAAATGCTGACAAAGACTTTGCCCTTTGACGGCGACAGCCCTGTGAGCATAGCCCTCAAGCATTTGCAGCAGACCATTCCCCCTGCATCCCGCTATAACCCTGCAGTCACTCCCGGCTTGCAGGCCATCCTGGATAAATTGCTGGAAAAGGATAAATCTCAGCGTTACCAAAATGCCATCGACTTGCTTGCTGCTTTGCGGACTTGGAATTCCCCGGAAGCGGCTGAGGCGGCGGAAGCAGACGGAAAAGCTGAAATTGATGAGGCAGATACCCAAGTGTTTATGCCTCTCGTTTCTAAAAAAAAGCAGTGGTTGTCTCAGGTCGGGAAAAAGCGCCTGCTCACCTGGTCTATCATAATCTTGTCTGTCGCAGCGGCAGTTACTCTTGCTGTCCTGGGCTTTTCTTCTTTGGCCAAGTTGTGGGAGGTAAAGGAAATCCCTGTTCCCAATGTGGTGGAACAGTCAAAAGAGGCAGCAATTGCGGAATTGGAGACGGTGGGATTGCAAAATTACTCCATCAGTGAAATGCACCACGATACCATTCCCCTGGGCTATGTGGTGCGGCAAAAACCCACCGCCAATCAGATTGTCAAGCAGAACCGCAATATTGAGTTGATTATCAGCAAAGGACCTGTGCTGATTGACGTGCCCGGTGTGGAGGGGCTGGATGTGCGGGTGGCAGAATCCGACCTTCAGGCCAAGGGGCTTAAGGCAGCCAGGACTGATGAGTATAGCGAAGAGCATGCAGCGGGAATAGTCATCCGCCAGGATCCCATTGAGGGCATGAAGCTGGCTAAAGATCAAAAGGTCCACCTGGTGGTCAGTTCCGGACCCAGGCCCTTCAAGATGCCCAATGTAATCGGCAAGACCTTATTTGAAGCCGAGGAAGTATTCAAGGATTTGATGGTGGATGTGCGCCGGGCCTGGAATCCCCGGCAGGGAGATTCCCCCGGGGGCATAGTCACAGACCAGACTCCTGCAAGCAATGAAGATGTCAAACCCGGGGATATTGTCTACTTGTACTTGCGCCCCTTTAATAAAATTGTTAAACAAGTGGAAGTCTTATTAAATCCCTTGGTGGAGAGCAGCGTGAAAATAGTTGTCAAGGACGCTGCCGGCGAGGAAATTGTCTTCGACGAATCCATTTCGGGACGGTTTTCATACACACACACCGTGACAGGCTGGGAGACTGGCACCATCAGCGTCTATGTCAATGACGGGCTGGTGGATAAAATTTCTTTCTAGTGCAGGTGATATGATGGAATATGCCCGGGGAATTGTTGTCAGTGTAGTTGCCGGTTACTATTTTGTCGAGCATGCCAACAAGATCTATCTGTGCAGGGGCCGGGGCAAGCTGAGATTAGACAACTTGTCCCCCATGGCTGGAGACATAGTTCTGTTTAGTCCCGGCAAGGGAGACACCGGCTCTGTTGAACAGGTGCTTCCCCGCCGCAACTTTCTGCTTCGGCCGGCAGCAGCCAATGTGGATGCTGTTGTCATCGTCCTAGCTCCCCAGGGCCCCCAGCCCAATCTGCTCACGGTGGACAAGCTCCTGGCTCTGCTGGTGTCCATGAAACTTGAAGCTATTCTTTGCGTAAACAAGGCCGACCTTGACCCCCAGGCGGCCCGGTTGCTGGCTGGAATCTACAGAGATGCCGGTTTTGCCAGCATTATTTGTTCTGCCCTCACCGGCCACGGGATGGATGAGCTCAGCCAAATGCTGGGCAGGCGCACAGTGGTGCTGGCAGGCCAGTCCGGTGTCGGCAAAAGCCATATTTCTTCCCAAATTTCCCTGGGGCAGCTGGAGCTGCCGGTGCAGGTAGGGAAGCTCAGCGCCAAAATTGGACGGGGAAAGCATACCACCCGCCAGGTCTCCTTGCTGCCTCTGGCTGGAGGGGGCAAGGTGGCGGATACTCCCGGCTTCAGTGTCTTTGAGCTGGAGATGGAAAGCCATGACCTGCATCGCTATTATCCTGAGTTTCTGAATTCAGGTCAGTGCAAGTTTGCGCCCTGCTTCCATATCCATGAACCTGACTGCGCCGTCAAGGCCCGTTTGCAGCAGGGAGAAATCAATCCTATCAGGTACGAAAATTATATAAAGATCTATACCGAACTTCAAGAAAGGGAGGCCAATCGCTATTAGTGCTATTATTTCTGCGTCAATTCTTGCCGCTGATCCCCTTAATATAGGCCGGGATGCCCAATTGATTAGGGAAGCCGGCGCTGACTGGCTCCATGTGGATGTAATGGATGGACACTATGTTCCCAACATTACCTATGGTCCGTCCCTGGTAGCCGCTTTGCGCAAACAAACGGGCGCAGTCTTGGACGTGCATTTAATGATCAGTGAACCGGACCGCTATATCCGTGACTTTGCCCAGGCAGGCGCCGATTATATTACTGTGCACCCGGAGGTCTGTCCCCATCTGCATCGCACCCTGACGGCAATTAAGGAGGCTGGCTGCAAAGCCGGAGTCTCTCTTAACCCCTCCACAATCCCGGCAGTGTTAGATTATGTCTGGGAGCAGGTAGATTTGGTATTATTGATGTCGGTAAATCCCGGGTTTGGCGGCCAGAAATTTATTCCCGCTACCCTGGAAAAAATAAAAGAGTTGGCAGACTGCCGCAGCCGGCGCAGGCCCCAGGCCTTGCTAGCTGTCGACGGCGGCGTCAATGCTGAAAACAGCGGGGCGCTGGCTGCAGCCGGTGTCGATGTCTTGGTAGCTGGTTCGGCGTTGTTCAGAGCGGACAACCCCGCAGATATTATTAAGAAGATGCACATGGGGACATAATACTTTGTCCCTTTTTTATTTTGCCTCCGGGAATACTCCCGGAAAACTCAGACCATGCAATAAAACACGTCTTTCGTGCGTGTATAAGATGACAGGGGGAATCCCATGAAATCTCTATTCTCCACGCCGGCAATTGAAAATAGGGATGTGGACAAGGGCGCAATGCTGGAGTCCTATATTGCAGCAATGGCAGGAGGCCGCAAGGATGCTGTCGCGGGGCTGTTTCAGCAGACGAAAGCGGCTGTCTATGGTTTTTCTCTGTCTATTTTGAAGAACATGCACGATGCGGAAGATGTGTTGCAGGATACATACATCCGTATTTTTATGGCATCCGGCAATTACAAGCCCAACGGCAATCCCATGCCCTGGATTTTCACAATTACCCGCAATCTCTCCCTGATGAAGCTGCGGGAAAGAAAGAAAATCCGGATCATTCCCGAGGAAAGCTGGGATTGGCCCGATGACAGCCCCCAAGTCACTGCTGAAGATAAGTTGGTCTTGTCGGCGGCAATGGAAAAGCTGTCGGAGGAAGAGCGCCAAATCATCATGCTCCATGCCGTCGCCGGCTTCAAGCACAGAGAAATTGCTGATCTCTTGGATCTTCCGCTGTCAACTGTTCTTTCAAAATACCACCGGGCCCTACAGAAAATGAGAAAAAGGCTGCAAGGAGAGTGAAGAAAATGAAGAATGCAAGGATCGAACTGAAACTGAAAACTGCCGTTGAGCATTCAGTTCCCGACGTTCTAGATAACATTCTCTCCCAATGTGAAGAACAGAAAGGTGTAGTGATTCCAATGCCCCAAGCAAAGAAGAAGAATAAGTGGAAATCCCTTATTGCCGTTGCCGCCGCCCTGGCGCTGATGGCGGGAGGCGCAGCGGCATACGCCCAGCATCAGGCCTATCACAAAGTAGACTGCATCATTGGCTTGGATGTCAATCCTAGTATTGAGATGAAAATCAACCAATCGGAAAAGGTTTTGGCAGTAACTGCCCTCAATGAAGATGCTGAGATTGTTTTAGCTGGAATGGATTTCAAGGGCATTGATCTTGATGTGGCAGTAAATGCCCTAATCGGTTCAATGCTGAACAAAGGATATATCAGTGAATTGGCCAATTCCATCCTCATTTCGGTGGAAAACGAAGACGGGGAACAAGGCAGCCAACTTCAGCAGCGTCTGGCCGAGGAAATCAACAGCCTGCTGCAGGCAAGCTCGATCACTGCCGCCGTCTTAAGCCAGACAATCCGGGCAGATACTGAGTTGCAGACCCTGGCAGAAACTTATGGCATCTCCCTAGGCAAAGCTTCCTTAATCCAAAAAATCATGGCAGAGAATGAACTTCTCAACCTTGAGGATTTGGTGGGACTGAGCATCAATGCCTTAAATTTGCTTGCCAGCGCACAGAACACCGAACTGAAGAATGTGGCCTCCATCGGCACTGCCAGCGATAAGGCATACATCGGTGAAGAGGCAGCTAAGCAGATTGCGTTTACGGATGCAGGAGTGGCGGAAATGGAAGTATCCGGCCTGGAAATTGAACTGGATCTTGATGACGGCCAGCTGGTATATGAAATTGAATTCCATGGAAGCGGCGCAGAATACGAGTACGAGCTTGACGCCCAAACAGGCACGATACTCAAGGCTGAAAAAGAGCTAAAGCACAGCAAAGAAGATAAATCTCCGGGGCAATTGATTAGCGCGGCCCAAGCAAAAGCCATTGCCCTTAACCATGCCGGGGTTTCTGCTGAGACAGCAAGGGACATGGAAATCGAGCTTGATGACGATGATGATGACGATATGGCAGTGTATGAAATTGCATTTAAGTGCGGCGACTCCGAATACCAATATAAAATCGATGCAGAGACCGGGGAGATAATAGATCTCGAATTAGATGACGACGATGATGACGACGACGATGATGACGACGATGATGATGATGATGACGACGATGACGATGATGATGACTAAAGACTGATATTAAAATACAGCCTGCTGAAAAGCAGGCTGTATTTTTGCTTATACGGCCTCATAGCACACTTGCTGGGCATTTGCATAGTATAGAGAAGGGGTGAGCAGATGAGGAGGGCAGGAAGAGCGCTGGGAGACAAAAATATGATTGGCAAGCTGGCGGGAATTGCTTTGGCGGTGTGCGGCCTTGCAATTATAGTTGCCAAGGTGCCCTCGGTATTTTGGTGGTTTGTTCTAGGTATAGGCCTAATAATCTTGGGCTGGAAATTATTCACTTGTTGAGGAGGGGTGTAAGAATGAAAATCTACGCAGTAAAACTTCACCCGATACTGTCAGCGATTGTGCAGGTCTTTTTTCGCAGAGCTGTACTTAAATAGTATGGCTACGATGAATATAGGGACAGTTCTCTGTTTTGAGGAATGGCTATGATGATGAGAACTGTCCCTATACAGTTCTTTGCTCCGAAGAAATGCTTCGATCCTACGATGAATATAGGGACAGTTCTTTGCTTCGAAGAAATGCTTCGATGACAAGAACTGTCCCTATACTTTTTTATTTTTATATTACCCGTTTAACTTTGCCGGATTTTAGACAACTGGTGCAGACATAGACCCTTTTAACTTTTCCATTGATGTCGGCCTTGACTCGCTGGAGATTGGGAGCCCAAGTCCTTTTGGTGCGTATATGAGAGTGGCTGACCTGGAAGCCTGCTCTGATGCTCTTGTCGCAAATAGCGCATTGCTTTGCCATAGCTTACACCTCCTTAAGCACGAAAATAATTCTAACATATGGGACGAGAATTTACAAGGACACGCAATCACTCTGCTAAAATCTTACTTAAAGTTGAATTAGGTGCCATCCCGCAGCTGAGGGTGGAGGTGCTGCAAAAGAAGAGGCAAGCCCTCAACCCGCTTGAGTTGCACAGACGTCTGGAGGCGCTGATAGGCCAAGGCCCCGCATTTAAGGAGACGTGTGTGAGAGAGGCTTGTCTATAATAATTTTCTTTCATGGCAAGCTTTCTGTCAAGAGTGTTAAGTTAGATTTCTAAATAAGTGATCAGTTATTCTTCGGTAAGATTTTTACATGGGTTGACACGGGACAACTTCAAAGGATGCGTGGAATCCCAAAACCGATGTCCAAAAACCTTTCCCAGAGAAAGCTGCAAAAATACGGAAAAAGTACTTGCACAAAACAGGACATTGCTTATAATTAACAAAAGGGGGTGAAAGTGGTGAAAAGTTGGGTAAAGAACGCCTTAACTACATTAGTTATATCTATTGTCATTCTTATGATCTCATCCGCAGGATCTAGTGCTGTTGGTGTCGGGATTGATCTTCAGTATTGGTATAGCGATGAAAACATTGGTCATATATGGACAGTTAGCGAAATCCCAACCTATATCCTCTATAACCCAAACGTGCCCCTTTTCAATCTATCATTGAGTAATTTACACACTTATGTTAATACGGCATACAGCAGATGGTCTCCTGCACTTAAGGGTAAAACCTGGAGACCTGGCCCTTCCCCGCCCCCAGGGCCAGCTCCGATGGCTCTCTTCTTTTGCATGCAGGTTGAACCCAAAACAAGATATGAATTGGGTGTTCCAGATAGTTTTGATTGACGGGATAACAATTGTACCCAACTGCAGTGACCAGTTCATTACACATGGATATTATGGAACTAGAGTCATAGACATTTACAAGATAGTTGGTCCAATCTACATTCATCCCATATATAATAGCAAATCCGGTAGCTACTCAGTAGCTAAGTGGAAAATAATTATGACTCATGAAATGGGGCATGCTTTTGGATATTGGGGCCATTATTCATCTGGCGCGGTTATGAAAGCATCTGGAGTCACAACGACATATCCTAATACAAACGAAATCAGACATCTGAAACAGCTGAATTAATCTATATCCATTCTATTTTGAAAGGAGGGTGGAATTTGAAAAGGAGCTTTGCTGTCTGTCTATTAGTCCTGTTGGTAAGCTTGTCGGCTTGTTCAGATGTGGAAAGCGATTTAGTGCAGGTAGCTACCAAAGGCAAGAGTTCCGGCATAATCGGGAGCATCAATGATTACAGCGAGAGCTTGCCCGACATGCTAGAATATGCAGATCTTATTATTATCGGCAGGGTGGTTAAGCAAGATAACTTCGGGGATTTATCGGTATTGACAGAGGTCAAGGTCAGTCGAACCGTCAAGGGCAAGAACTATGATATTGTCAACGTTCTGCAACTGAAGGATGGATACGAATTAACCATCGGTGAAGAATATCTCCTTGCTTTAGCTTCCCAGCCCCCTGATTATGAGGAGGATTTCTATGCAGTCTGCGCCAGCTTTCAGGGGGCTTTTCGACAGGTAGGTACTAGGATTGAAACCTATGACGAGGCATTTGTTCCCGAAATCCAAAAGTTTGTTACCAAGAACAATAAAAACAGCCTGTCTTTAAACGAATTGGCCGACTGGTTTGCGACAATTATCAAGAAGTAGGAAGCAGCAATAACATCCTCATGCTTCCCAAAAGATTGGGACAGGGAGAACCGTCCCCGCTGTACCGCTCATTCGTGTCTAAGAATGAGCGGTTATTTCTTTGCCCTCCATTGAACACCAGAAATGAAAGCTCGCCTGCCAGGTCCTAAGACTTTTATTTTAGTTGGGTTTATAGTAGAATTATACAGGTATACGCAAAGGAGGGTTACCGGAGTGCTAATTGAAACAGACTTAGGCAATATCGAAATCACCAATGATGTAATCGCGACAATTGCTGGTGTCGCCGCCGTTGAATGCTATGGTTTAGTGGGCATGGCCTCTCGCAAGCAGCTGAAAGACGGCATTGTCGAATTGCTGGGAAGGGAAAATCTCAGCCGCGGGGTGGAGGTCAAAGAAGTTGACGGCGAACTGAATATTGACTTATTCATTATTGTGGGATACGGTACCCGCATTGATGAAGTTGCCAACAACGTAATTTCGACAGTCAAGTATTCGGTAGAAAAGTATACTGGCATCAAGGTAGGCATGATCAATATAAATGTCCAGGGAGTGCGAGTTATCAACGGCAAGTAGAGGAGGAACTCATCGTGAAATACACTGCGCTAAATGCCGAGGAATTAAGAAAAATGTTGATGGCCGGCGCTGCTGCTCTGGGACGCCATAAGGAAGAAGTAAACAGCCTGAATGTCTTTCCTGTTCCTGACGGTGACACGGGGACGAACATGAACCTTACCGTTGAAGCAGCTAACCGGGAAATGGCAAAACATATGTCTGCCACGATTAAGCAAATATCTGATGCCTTGTCCATGGGCTCACTGATGGGCGCCAGGGGCAACTCAGGGGTCATCCTCTCCCAGATTTTCCGGGGGCTGGCCAAGGGCTTGGCTGAGGCAGAAAGCATTACTCCTCACGTCTTGGCAATTGCCCTGCAGATGGGTGTGGATACAGCTTATAAGGCTGTTATAAAGCCGGTAGAGGGGACAATTCTCACAGTGGCCAAAGGCGCCGCCCGGGCTGCGGCCAAATATTCCAGAGCAGAAGACCTGAACACCATAATGGAAAAGATTCTGCATGAGGCCCAGAACACTCTGGACCGCACTCCCGAGCTTCTGCCTGTGCTCAAACAAGCAGGAGTGGTCGATGCCGGCGGCAAGGGTTTGTGCTATATACTTGAGGGCTGGCTGGATTTTCTCGAGGGCCGAAGTATTGCGGAAACTCCTGTCCCTGCAGCAGATGCGCCGGCGGCGGTTGAAGCAATTGATGGAGCCGATTTGGAATTTAGTTATTGCACCGAATTTCTTCTTACGGGCGAAGACTTAAACGAAGATGTTTTTCGCCGAGAGCTGTGCAAACATGGTAATTCATTAGTAGTAGTGGGAACCAGCGGTCTCATAAAAATTCATATTCATACAAATAACCCTGGTTTGGTTTTGGATTTTGCCCTGGGACAGGGCAAGGAATTGCAAGATATTAAAATTGACAACATGAGATATCAGCATAGAGAAATTCTTATCGATCCCCAGGCTGACGCTCCTCAAGCTGAAGCTAAGTTAAATGGAGTTGTCACTGTTGCTGCCGGAGGGGGCATGGAAGAAATCTTCAAGAGCATGGGCGCCGATTATGTCGTGCGCGGCGGTCAGACCATGAACCCCAGCACCGAAGATTTTTTGCAAGCTATTAAGAAAATCAATGCCCAGCGCATTATCATCCTGCCTAATAATAAAAACATCCTCATGGCTGCCAAACAGGCGGCGGAAGTCGCCGGCAAGCCAGTTGTCGTCATTCCTACGAAGACCATTCCTCAAGGGCTGACAGCCCTGCTCAATTATTCTTCTGATGAAGAGGATCTGACTCATTTGGAGGCAGCCATGCAGGAAGGGCTGGCCAAAGTGAAGACCGGTCAGGTGACCTACGCTGTCAGGGATTCAGTCTTTGACGGACAGCCAATTGCCGAGGGCAATATTCTCGGCATTGCCGACGGGAAAATAGTTACTGTCACTGAAAACATCGACGAAACCACTTTGAACCTGGTGGCGGAGATGGTCGATGAGGAATCAGAGTTAATCACTCTTTTTTACGGAGAAGATCTTGAACGAGAGGCAGCGGAAAAGATTGCCGCTTGTCTTGAGGAAACTTATCCCGACCATGAGGTGGAACTTCACCCTGGGGGACAGCCGCTGTATTATTTTATTATTGCTATCGAGTAAACCAGGCTTGCATGCCTGGTTTTTTCGGAGGTGAAGCCGTGAGCAAAGCTGTGCAATATGTCAAGGGTGTTGGACCTGTCAGAGCCCGGCTATTGGCAAGACTGGGCATATTCACCTGCCAGGATCTGGTTCAGCACTATCCCCGGGATTACTCCCGTCGCCAGCTTGTGCAGATAAGTCAGTTGCCTGAATTCTCCGGGGAAACTGTCATTATCTCCGGCAAGATTGTGGGCATGCCCAGGGAAATCCGCAGGCGGGTAAGCATTCTCAATGTCACAGTTGCCGATTCTACTGGCTTCATTCGCTGCACCTGGTTTAACCAGGGCTATCTCAAGGACAAGCTGCTGCCGGGAAAAGATATTACTGTGGCGGGGAAGTACTCCCCTGATTACGGCGGCAATATTGTGGCGGAAGAATTCAGTCTCCAGGGGACACTGGCGGAAATACAGCCTCTATACAGCCTGACAGAGGGAATCTCCAACCAGGTTATGGCCAAAATCATTGGGCAGGTTCTGGCAGAACACATAGAAGATGAGTTGTTTCCTGAGGATTTCCGGAAAAAATATCAGCTTATGTCCAACCGGGAGACTTTGCAGACCCTGCATTTTCCTGGCAATCGGCCGGATTTGGACAGGGCCTTATATACCGGCAAGTTTTCTGAACTTTTTTTGTATCAGCTGAGCTTTATGTATTGGCGACAAGCCAAGATGCAGCGCCGGGGATATGCCCATAAGGAGATTCCAGGATTGCTGCAGGCGCTGGAGTCCGGCTTTGGTTTTAAATTTTATCCCGATCAGCTCAAGGCGATTGCTGAAATTGGGCAAGATATGCAGAGAGATGTTCCCATGAATCGTTTGCTTCAGGGGGATGTGGGCAGCGGCAAGACTGCTGTTGCAGCCCATGCCTTGTTTACCAGCGCTTTAAACGGCTATAAGGCTGTGCTGATGGTTCCAACCGAGATTGTCGCCCGCCAGCACTACAATTCATTAATGCAGGTGGCAGAGGGCTTTGAATTTAGGGTGCACCTGCTGACCGGCAGCACAAAAAAAGTCCAGCGGCAAATAATCCAAGGGGACTTGGTTGGTCCCGGCGGGGTTATACTGGTGGGGACCCATGCCGTTTTTCAAGCTGAAGTGCAGATTGAAGAGCTGGCTCTGGTGGTCACTGATGAACAGCACAGGTTCGGGGTGCAGCAGCGCATGGCTCTCAGCGAAAAGGGAAATAATCCTCATGTGCTGGCCATGTCGGCAACGCCAATACCCCGGACATTGGCGATGACTTTGTATGGGGATTTGGATATCTCCACCATTGCCCATAAGCCCCCGGGACGGAAAGAGATTAAGACGAAAATAGTTAATACCAGCCAGCGGCAGCGTGTTTTTGATTTTTTGCGCCAAGAGATGGCCCGGGGAAATTCCGGGTATATTATCTGCCCATTAATTGAGGAATCTGAGGAAATCAGCGCCATTTCTTTACAGGAGTATGAGGATATTTTGGCCACAGGCCTGCCTGGCTGCAAATACGGTGTTCTCCACGGTCGGCTTACGGGAGCTGAGAAAGACAAAATTATCGCCGATTTAAAACGCGGCAGCCTTCACTTTCTCTTGGCCACTACTGTAGTCGAAGTCGGTGTGGATATTGGCAATGCGACTTTTATTGTCATAGAGAACAGCGAACGCTACGGCCTGGCCCAGCTTCATCAACTGCGGGGCAGGGTGGGCAGACGGGATTCGCAGAGTTATTGTTTTTTAATGGCCGAAGGCCGGGAGACAGAGAGGTTGAAAATCCTGGAACAGACAACTGACGGCTTTGCTGTTGCTGTGGCGGATATGCAAATTAGGGGCAGCGGCCAGTTTCTTGGACAGCGTCAGCACGGCATCAACGAATTCAGGCTGGCTGATGTGGTCCGGGATGGCAGAATCGCCCAGGTATCCAGAATGGCTGCCCAGGAAGTCCTTGAGCAGGTGGATAAAGATCCGGCCTGGAAGATAGTTGATAACCAAATTAAAGAAAAAATTGCAAACTTAAAAAGCTAGAATTTATTTCTAGCTTTTTAAGTTTTTAACTAGGAAATGAATACTAGTATAGCAAATTTGCCACTCTGCAATAATAGGAATAGATTCAATGAAGGAGGTGAGGAGAATATGGCACGTCGCCGCAGTAGACGCAGAAGTGTCGTTCCAGGAGCTGAGAAAGTGCTGGATCGCTTTAAGTATGAAGTTGCTTCTGAACTGGGAATTTTGAACCAGGTTCAGTCTCAAGGCTGGGAAAATCTGACCACCCGGGAAGTTGGTCAAGTCGGTGGTCAGATGGTCAAGAAAATGCTTCAGGAAGCTGAAAGAACTTTGGCCAACCGCAGCTAATGCCAATAGATATTCGCTAAAAATAATGGGGAGGTGAGATCATGCAAATGCAAACCGAAAGGCAGCAGGGCTATTCAGAAAAATTTATTCTTGTGCCAGAAGCCGACAAGGCAATGGAAAACTTCAAGAATGAAATCGCTTCTGAGCTTGGTTTGACTCAGAGGATTCAGTCTGTTGGATATGCCAATATGACCCCCAGGGAAACGGGCCAGATTGGCGGTCAGATGGTGCGGAGAATGATTGAATTAGTGGAAAACAGCATGTCTGGCGGAGGCGGCCAGCTGCGCTAATTTGGAATAAACGGGGCCAGGGGGCCCCGTTTAATTTTTGTGTACTGGCGACCCGGGGGAGGATCGCCAGCCTGGGAGAGGAGAAACCGGAGATGAAGGGGGTTAAGGTTTTTTCCGGGAATAATCTTCTTTCATTGGAAATAATCCCTTCACTCCGGTTCACTACTAGTTTGGTAATTCTGGAGATGATTATTCATCGAAATCAATATTTTTTTTGTTTTGGCGGGGCTTTTCATTTTGTGGTAATATCATGGTGGCGGTGATAAATATGCGGGTAGTATCCGGAACTTTAAAGGGCAGGCAATTGCGCACTCTTGGTGGCGACCATACAAGGCCAACCACCGATAAAGTCCGGGAAGCAGTTTTCAGCAGCCTAGGCGCTATTTCAGGGGCGGTATGGCTGGATCTTTTTGCCGGCAGCGGCGCTGTGGGCATCGAGGCCCTGAGCCGGGGAGCAAAGTATTGCTTTTTTGCCGACAACAGCAGGCAGGCATGTGCGATTATCCAAAAAAATCTGGCCAGCCTGGAAATAGGCAAGGAAAAGGCAAGGCTGTATCGGGTTGATGCCGAAAAGGCTTGCGCACTCATCGCCAGCGCAAACAGGGAAGCTGTAGACATTGCCTATCTTGATCCGCCATATGGCAATGAGGCGCTGTACGCCAGGGTGACAAGCAGTCTGCAGCCGTTGCTGGCGCCCGGAGGGCTTATAATAATTGAGCATAAACGGGGGTGGCTGCCAACGGTATCCTTCGGAGAACATTTGAAAACCAAAGCCTATGGTCTGTCCGCAGTCAGTTATTTCAGGAAAGGAAGAAGCGAGTAATGGCAAGTGCAATTTATCCCGGCAGCTTTGACCCCGTAACCATGGGTCATTTGGACATAATCAAGCGTTCCGCCAAAATCTTTGACTTTGTCTATGTTGCGGTGGCTGTCAACTCAAACAAGAGGCCGGTTTTTACTACCGAGCAGCGCATTAAGTATTTGCAGGCCGCTACCCAGGAGCTTAAAAATATCGAAATCGTTACCATCAACGGCTTGTTGGTGGAAGCGGCAAAAAAATTTAATGCAGGCATAATAATCAAAGGCCTGCGGGCGATATCTGATTTTGAATTTGAGTTTCAAATGGCTCTGATGAATAAAAAACTAGGCGAAGATGTTGAGACATTGTTTATGGCTACCAGTACCAGCTATTCTTATCTTAGTTCCAGTCTTGTCAAAGAAGTGGCCAGACTGGGGGGAAGCATTAAGGATTTGGTGCCCCCAGTGGTTCATGACGAGATCTTTAGTCAGCTGCGGGGCTGATTGACTCTAAAAGCCAACAGCTTTAAGCGCAGGATTGTTGTAATAAGCATCAGCCCAAAGCCTGCGGCGGCCCACAGCAAAAGAACTCCCGCTAGATTTGCCAGGCTGAACAGGTACTTAGCCCCAAGGCCAAGGCTGACAAACTCGATGGCGGCTGCCGGCAGGGTGGGAATCAAGTTGCATTTGATTAATAGAGCAGCATACATAGCCGCCAAACAGGCATGAATTCCCCTGGCAAACAGAAAGGGCCTGATTGACATGTCTGTCTTGCTGGCAAAGCTGGCTGCCTGTCCATGCACTGACATACCGCTCCAAGCAATCATGGCGCTAATGGCGATTATTTTTCCCGTCATGGGCAATGTTGACTGGGCAGCTTGGCGGCAGCCATTGGTTAGTTCCAGGGCCCCCGTGCAGATCAATTTGACAATGTCAGCTTCAACGGAAATTGCCGAAGCCAGCCAACCGGCCAGACCGGATGTGTTCAGCAATTCAATGAGCACCGAAAAGCTGATGATAAATCCCCCCACCCGCAAAAGGGAGCTAACAGCTTTGGCGACTGCGTCCCCCATAAGCTTGCTAAATGGCCTGCCATCTTGTCTGCGGGCCTCAACCAGGGCACGGGCAGCCCTGGCAAGAATAAATTCTCCGCTGGCAACTGAGGAAGAGGGGATGGCGTTGGGTTTATAAAAGCGCATGAGCAAGCCAGTGGACAGACTGGAGAGATAGTGGACCAAGATGATTGTCATGCCTATCTGGGGCCAGCCCAACATGCCTGTAGCAACAGCTCCCGTCATGAACAGGGGGCCGGCTGTGTTGGCAAAGGCCATCAACCTTTCTCCTTCTTCCTTGCTGAGGGCCTTTTTTTGCCGGTACTCGGCAGTGAGCATTGCTCCCATGGGAAAGCCCGATGCAAGTCCCGCTGCCATAATAAAGCCCCCAACCCCCGGCACTCTAAACAGAGGCCGCATCAGGGGTTCTAATAAGACGCCGATAAAATGCACTGCTCCCAGCCCGGTCAGCAATTCTGCGGCAACAAAAAAAGGCAGCAGGGCAGGGAAGACTATATTCCACCAGAGGTTAAGTCCTCGGACCGATGCGTCAAATGTCGCCTCCGGGCAGGCAATCAGGGCGGAGACAGTCAGAAAAGCGAAGACAGCTGCCAGATAATGTTTGGCATTCATGCGAACCCTCCTATTTCTATTACCAATATTATTATGGTTATGAATTTATCACAGGAATAAATCAATGATTAACGAGGGAGGTCGACTATGAGCTTGCCTAAAATCGGCCTTGCCCTGGGAGCAGGAGCCGCCAGAGGTCTTGCCCATCTTGGCGTCCTGCGGGTGCTGGAGAAATACAAAATTCCCATAGACTTTATTGCCGGTTCCAGCATGGGCGCATTGATTGGCTGCCTTTATGCCTGCGGCCTTGATCCCGATTTTATGATCAAGTTTGCCAACCAGCTTCAGGCAAAATCCTGGGTGGATCTGTGCATGCCCCGCAGCGGCCTCATCAGCGGGAAAAAAGTAGAGGCCATGCTGAAAACCTTGACCCGGGACCGGGAGTTTGAAGATCTCCGCCTTCCTTTCGCGGCCGTGGCCACAGATATTGAGCGAGGAGAGCCAGTAGTTCTCCGCTCAGGGAAGGTGGCAGCCGCTGTTCGGGCCAGCATAAGCATTCCCGTAATCTTTAAGCCGGTGCGTCTAGAGGACAGGCTGTTGGTTGACGGAGCAGTGGTGGACCGGGTCCCGATTTCTGTAGTGAAAGAGATGGGCGCCGACTTGGTAATTGCAGTAGACGTCAATAAATTTGTTACCTTCCAGCCCGTCAAGAATATTTTCGATGTCATGTTTCAAACCTTGGACATCATGGAAAAGAAAATACTCAGCACTAATCTCCTGGACGCGGATGTGCTTATCCGGCCCAAGGTAGGTCATATTGGCCTCGCTCATTTCTATCGGGTAGATGAACTGGTGGAACAGGGTGAGCTGGCGGCAGAAGCAGTAATGAGCAACCTAGGCCATATCTTGCGCCGCCAAATGTTTCCTGGTAATTGACCATGAAATCCAGGGCAAATTTAAAAAGCCCCCCTGGGGGGATTAATTGCCTTTAAGTCTTTGGGCCATTTGATAAACTCTTTCAGCGTGGATTTCCAAGTCCAGCAGCGCCATTGCTCCGGAATCAAGCTTGCGCATATCTCTGGCAGAGTACAGCAAGGGCAACTTGCTTTGGGCCAGGCCGGGTAGCAGTTCTTTTCCCCTTGGGGATGCGGCCAGCACACGCAGGTAAGGAACTTGTTCGGGAGATTTGACGGTGTCGAACCGCAGCAGAGCTTGCATCAACAGACGCTGAATTCTTGTATAGGGGTAGCGCCTAGTCTTGACTGCCTCCAGCAATCCCTGCAGACTCTGGGCCTGGCTCAGGGCATGGCAAAGTCTGTTTTCCAGCCCTTCGGAGCAGGCGGGCAGGGAGCTGATTCCCTTTGACCCCAGGCTAATTAAGGCATAGAATATTGCTTGGGCAAGGTCTTCAGCAAAAATCGGTCCTGTAGTCTTTAGTCCCTCAATAAATATATCCCGGACACAGGGAGGAATGTGGCTAAAGGCTTCGCTGTCTCCGCCCCGGGCAAGGAGCAACCTGATTTGGGAGGCGTTTGGATGCTGCCCCGTCCTCTTGACAGTATGGGCAATAATCGGAGTTTTTTCCAAAGCCCGCAGATATTCAATGGCCAGGATATTGTTGGCGCCCCGGAGGAGATGGCCAAGATGGGCTGCAGCCTGGGACTCTTCCGCCGCCTGCTGCACAGCTGCCGCATAGGTAATTCCCGTTTGCAGCTGGGAGCGTATGTCCCCTTGGGTTTGGGGCTTTTGCAGCCAGCGGGCCAATTGGCTGAGTTCATCTATATCGCCTGATTCGCTGCCAAAACTCATATGGGTTACACCGCAGCATTGCAGCAGGCGAACTCCGGCCCTGGCAAACCCCTCTGCGCTTTGCAGGGCGAACCAGGCAGGAATCTCGGCGACCAGGTCGGCGCCTGCAGCCACCGCCATCTTTGCCCTGGTCCATTTATCGACTATGGCCGGTTCTCCCCGCTGGACAAAATCTCCGCTCATGGCGATGACAGTGTATTCGCACCCGGTTTGGCCGCTGGCAAGGTTTAATTGATAGGTGTGGCCATAATGCATGGGATTGTACTCGGCAACTATCCCCAGAATCTTTTTCATTGCCCATTGCCCCCTAACAGTAGTCACTATAAATATAACATTACAATGTAACGGAGGTAAAGATTATGGTAATTCTAGTCATCAATTGTGGCAGCTCTTCCCTCAAGTATCAGCTCTTTGATATGGAGCGGGAGACAGTATTGGCCAAGGGCCTGGTTGAGAGGATAGGCCTTGCCGGTTCTGCATTAATCCATTCTTGTGCAGGGAAGGATAAAATCAGGATTGAAAAGCCTTTGGACAATCATAAACAGGCTATTGGCATGGTGTTGGAAGCCCTTACCGATGCCGAACACGGCGCTCTAAAGCGCTATGAGGACATCGATGCCATCGGCCACAGGGTTGTCCACGGCGGCGAGGCTTTTGCCAGTTCAGTCAAAATTGACAATGATGTAATGGAGGCCATCAAACGTAATATTGATTTGGCTCCTTTGCACAATCCGCCAAATATCATGGGCATTGAGGCCTGCAGTGAAATCCTGCCCGGAGTGACACAGGTAGCCGTTTTTGATACAGCCTTTCATCAGACCATGCCGGATTATGCTTTCCTTTATGGGCTCCCCTATGAGATGTATAAAAAACATGGAATTCGCAAGTATGGATTCCACGGCACATCTCATCAATACGTGGCCCAGCGGGCAGCGGCTCTGGACGGACGCCCCATCAGGGAATTAAAAATTATCTCCTGCCATTTGGGCAACGGAGCCAGCATTACTGCCATCGACGGCGGCAAGTCGGTGGAAACCAGCATGGGCTTTACGCCCCTGGAGGGCCTGATCATGGGGACCCGTTCCGGGGATATTGACCCGGCGATAATTTTTTACATGATGAAGCAATTAAAAATGTCTGCCGATGAAGTAAACCACATATTAAACAAAGAATCCGGCGTCTTCGGAATCTCAGGGGTGAGCAGCGATTTCCGGGATCTGGAAAAATCAGCGGCTGAGGGCAATAAACTGGCAGCTTTGGCCCTTAAGACCTTTTATTATCAGGTCGTTAAATATATCGGCGCCTACGGGGCAGTAATGAATGGCGTTGATATTATAGTCTTTACTGCGGGCCTCGGAGAAAACTCCAAGGGCACAAGAGAAGAAATTTGCAAAAACCTTGGCTTCCTGGGGGTTGAACTTGACCTGGACAAGAACAACACCCGGGGCAAAGAAGCCGACGTCAGTGCTGACACTTCTAAGGTCAGGGTGTTTGTCATCCCCACTAATGAGGAGCTGATGATTGCTCGGGATACAGCGGAAATTGCCCGGGCCGACTCTTGACAACTTTTGTTCCATGTAATAACATCAATATTGGCTTTTAAAAGTGGGAGTGTATAAGATGTCTCTGAAAATCAATATTCACCACATCCGGGAGGACAAATCCGGCCAAATTAAAGGCCAGTTTTCCATCAGGCCGCAGGAATTGGATTTACCTGCTCCCAAGGACATTTGGCACCCGCTTATCTTTGATTTCGTCTGCACCAATGCCGGGGATTTATATGTGCTGGAAGGCAAGCTGAAGAGCCGCACTTCCCACCAGTGCAGCCGCTGTCTTTTACCTGTGGAGATCCCCCTGGAGGTCGATGTCCATGAGCAGTTTAGCCGCCATCCTGACAAGGAAGACGAAGACATTCATCACTTTATTGGCGACGAAATCGATATTGCTGAAGTGTTGAGGGAAAATGTCATCCTCAGCCTTCCGATAAAACCTTTATGTTCTCCCGACTGCCGGGGCTTATGCCCGCACTGCGGAACTGATTTGAATCAGGCCTCTTGTGACTGCAAGCCCCAATCGGTTGACCCCCGCCTGGCAGTTTTGGAAAAACTCATCAGCAAGTAGTCAGGAGGTGTTACTAAGTGGCGGTACCAAAGCGAAAGACTTCAAAGACCCGGCAGGCAAAGAGGCGCTCCCAGTGGAAGTTGACTGGTCCAAATCTGATTGCTTGTCCTCAATGTCACGAATTAAAACTGCCTCACAGAGTCTGCCCGAATTGCGGCTTTTACAAGGATAAGGCAGTCATCGCTCAGGAATAGGAGGATTTATTTCTTCCTGTTCTTTTTTTTATTGAAATATACCGCCAGGGGTGCTATAATTGTGAGCAGGTAATAATAGCCGGTGCTATGTTAAGGGGGGAGCAAATGCGTGCCAAAAAGCGGCAGCGGCAATCGGAATTGCAAAGCCTTTTAGATGACAACCCCTTTTTGACTGATCAGGAGCTGGCGGAAAGATTCGCCGTCAGCATTCAGACCATTCGCCTGGACAGAATGGAGCTGGGAATTCCCGAACTGCGGGAACGGGTCAAAATGGTGGCCAACGATGCCTATGCCAAGATAAAATCGCTGGGGGAAGAAGAACTGATCGGTGACCTTTGGCAGTTCGAGCCCGAGGTTCGAGGGGTATCCACTCTCGATGCCACAATGGAGATGATATATGAAAAGACAATGACAGTCCGGGCAGAACATATTTTTGCCCAGGCCAACTCTTTGGCCGTGTTTATGGCAAATTCCTCTGAAGCTATAACTGTGGGGGCCTCCGTGCAATTTTTGCGCCCCGTCTATGCAGGGGAAAGGCTGGTTTGCACCGCGGCAATCGTCAAAAGGGAAGAAAAGCGAATACATATGGATGTCACTACAACCAGTACTGATTCCCTGGTTTTTTCGGGTAAATTTATTCTTGGGATTTCAGTTTGAGGGGGGCCAAATAATGAAAATTGCTGTTGATGCCATGGGAGGAGACAATGCGCCTGATGCAATTGTCAAAGGCGCTCTCGCTGCCGCCGTGGCTGGCCGGGATATAGAGATTATCCTGGTTGGGAATGGCGACAGAATTAAGGACATAGCTTTGCTGCCGGAAAATGTCAGCATTGTGGAAGCGGCGGAAACCATCGAAAATGAAGATAAACCTCTGATGGCCATCCGGCGGAAGCGGAATTCCTCCATGGTGGTTGCCTTGCAGATGGTAAAGGACGGAACAGCCGATGCCGTGGTCAGCGCCGGGAATACCGGGGCGTTTATGGCTGGCGCCAGCCTGATTGTTGGCAGGATTCCGGGCCTTACCAAGCCCGCCCTGGCGCCGGTGCTGCCTACACAGGATGGCAAAGGCACTGTGGCCTTGGATATCGGGGCTACTATGGATCCCAAACCGGAAAATTTATTCCAGTACGCGCTTATGGGCAATTTGTATGCCCAGACTGTGTTTGGCATCCCTGAGCCCCGGATTGGCCTGCTCAATGTTGGCATCGAGCCGGAGAAGGGCAATGAACTTGCGAAGCAGACGTATCAGCTGCTGCTTCAGTCAGAATTGAATTTTATTGGCAATGTGGAAGCCAGAGAAGTGATGCAGGGTCGGTGCGATGTTCTAATCTGTGATGGATTTGTCGGCAACGTGCTTTTGAAGTCCATGGAAGGTGTGGCCCAGTCACTGTTTTCGGAAATGAAGCAGGCAGTTATTAAAGGAGGTGTAAAAAGTAAGATAGGGGCCTTGCTGTTAAAGAAGGACTTGAAGGCCTTGAAAGACAAGCTGGATTATGCAGAATATGGCGGTTCGCCTCTCTTGGGAATCAATGGTATCTGCATAAAATGCCACGGTTCCGCCGACGCTACCAATGTTAAGAATGCCATTCTCAAACAGGCATACTTGTTGAGCAAAAATCATACTATTGCCTCGATAACGAAGATCATGGAGGAATAAGATTGTGCCCAAAATAGCTGTTGTTACCGACAGCACCGCAGATATTGGCCACGACCTGGCAAGAGAGAAACATATATCTGTAGTGCCCCTTAATCTTCATTTTGCTGATGATGTTTACAAAGATGGCATCGATCTGACCACCGATGCCTTTTTTACCAAATTGCAGGCGGCGACTATACCGCCCAGAACCTCACAGCCTTCTCCCGGAGATTTTTATGAACTGTATAAATCCCTGCTTGACGCGGGCTATAACGGAATCATATCTATTCATATTTCCCGCGAACTCAGCGGAACCTGGCAATCTGCAACCATCGCCCGCGAAATGCTGCCCGAGGAAGATATCTGTGTCATCGATTCCAAATCAGCTTCAATGGGCTTGGGACTGATTGTTCTCAATACCTGGGATAAGATTATGACAGGTGCATCTGGGGCAGACGCTGCAGAATACGCCAAGAGGCTCATCGGACAGCAGAAGGTTATGTTCGGGGTTGCGACCCTGGAGTACTTGCACCGCAACGGCCGCATCGGCAGGGCGGCAAAGGTCATTGGCGGGTTTTTAAATGTAAAGCCCGTGCTCACTATTGATGTTGATGGATTTGTAGCTCTCCTGGGAAAAGTGCGGGGAAGCAGTAAGTTTATCCCATACTTGCTTGAAGGAGCAGCCGAATTTGTCCGGGATTATTCCGGGGCGGTTGATATTGCCGTGGTTCATGCTCAGGATCCGCAACTGGCTGGAGAATTGCTGAGCCGAACTCAAGAAAGAATAGCGGTCAGGAATTCTTATGTCACTGATATCGGCAGTGTAATCGGCACCCATACCGGTCCGGGAACCATAGGAATCGTCCTGCAAAAATCTTGACTTGCCATAACCATAAAATCCTAGTAAAATAGCTGCGAAGGGAGGATTCAGATTGGACAATTCAGTAAAGACTAAGGTCATTAAGCTTATTGCCGATCAGGCGGGGGTGGCTGAAGATTCGCTCTCAGACAACACCAGCCTGCAGGCTGATTTGGAACTGGACTCGCTGGACATCATGGATTTACTTCTGGTATTGGAAGAGGAATTTGACATGCAAATTCCCGATGAGGAACTAGGCAAGATACAGACTATCGGCGATATTGTCAATTATATTGAGAGATCTTAATACCTCAAGGCCCGCATTGGGCCTTGATTATTATGGTGAGGTGGGAGAATGGAAGGACAGCTGATGAGAATCAGTCCGCAATTATACAGGGAAGCCATCACCCATTCCTCTACAGGGGAAGAATTGCATAATGAGCGCCTGGAGTTTTTAGGCGATGCGGTGCTTGACATGATTATCAGCCAATGGCTTTATCTCCACAAGGAATCTTTATCAGAGGGGCGCATGTCCCAAATCCGGGCAGCGGTAGTCAGGGAAGAATCTTTGGCAGCTGCAGCAGGGAAGCTGGACTTGGGCAGCAAGGTGCGCATGAGCAAGGGCGAAGAAAAGTCCGGCGGCCGTCAGCGCCCATCCATGCTGGCTGATGCCTTGGAAGCAGTGATTGCCGCTATGTACTTATCAGTCGGATTGGAAGAGACCAGAAATTTTGTCCTCAATCTGTTGGCAGAACCTTTGCACAGGGCCTGTGATGACAACTTTGTCTGCGATTATAAATCGGAGTTTCAGGAAAAGATGCAGGCAGCTGGCGTCGAATCAATCGATTACTCTGTGACCCGGGATTTTGGCCCTGATCACAATAAGACTTTTTGGGTGGAATTGACTGTGGATGGCAATGCCCTGGCTTCCGGCTGCGGCAAGACAAAGAAACAGGCCGAACAGGAAGCCGCCCGCAAAGCTTTGCGCAATCGACTTTCCGATTAGGGCATGGTAAAATTACCGGGGGAGGAGGATGCACATGCATTTAATCAGACTTGAATTATACGGATTCAAATCCTTTTCCAATAAAACCGAATTTAGCTTTTCTCCTGGTATAACAGCTTTAGTAGGTCCCAATGGCTGCGGCAAAAGCAATGTGGTGGATGCCATCCGCTGGGTTTTGGGGGAACAAAACCCCCGGGCTTTGCGGGCCAATAAAATGACAGATCTAATCTACGCGGGCACGGAAAACAGTGAACATAAAAACTATGCTGAGGTAGTAGTAGTGCTGGACAACACTGACAATGAAATTCCCCTGGATTTTCGCGAGGTCACAATTACCAGGCGCTACTACCGCTCAGGGGAAAGCGAATATTTTCTCAACCGCGTTCCTTGCCGTCTCAAAGACATTAGCGAAGTATTGGCTTCTACTTCGCTGGGCAAGGGTACATATTCAATAATTGGACAGGGGCAGGTGGCAGAAGTCATCAACAGCCGGCCTGAGGACCGCCGCCTGATGTTTGAAGAAGCTGCAGGCATTGCCCTGTATAAATTGCGGAAAAGCGAAGCTCTGAAAAAATTGGGTGACACCCAAAGCCATCTCACGAGAATCGATGACATTATTTACGAGCTTCAGGGACAAGAAGAGGATATTAGGGAAAGCGCTGCCAAGGCAAAGGTCTTTTTGGAGCTAAAGGAGCAAGGGGATAAGCTTGAGCTATCCTTGTGGGCGGCTAAATTTGCCGACTTGCAAAAACGTTTGCAAGAGCTGGAGGAGCGCCGGGAAACGCTGACGGCCAGCAAGCTGCAAGGGGCCGCTGCAAACAGGGAAATGGAAACTCAGCTGGCGGAGGCCGCGGCTGCGCTGCAGGAATGTGATCTGGTTATCTCCGCCCTGGAGAATAACCGGTCCCAGTTGGCTGCTGGCAAAACTCAGTGTGAATACAAACTGGAACTATCTCAGCAGCGGCAGAATGATTATGCCAATATGGTATTTTCCGCCCGCCAGCGGCTAACGGGGCTCAAGGCCCAGCTGGCAGAATTCCGCAGCGGAGCCGGTCGCATTCGCCAGGAGCTGGACAAAACCCAGGAAGAGGTTGGCCTGTATACCGTTGCTCATAAACGGCGAGGGGCTGCGGCTTCTCTGGTAAGAAGATTGCTGGCTGGGGCTGAAAATTTTCGGGGAAGAGCCGATGACTCAATTCGGCAGGCTGCAAAGGCCAGCACTGAATATGCAGCCAGCAGAGAGAAGACCCGGGAGATGGAAGTTGAACTGGCAGGGCAGATGGAATCTGTCCAGGGGGAACTGGCTGGCTGGCAACGGGATTTCAGGGCAATCCGCATGGAGATCGAGGATTTCACTGCTGCTCAGGTCAAAATACGGGAGAAAGCTGCCGCCCTGGCTGAGCAAGAGGTAAAAATAAATCAAGAGCTCAAAAACGTCAATGATTCGCTGCTGGCCGCTGCCAGCGAGCAAACTGAAATAGAGAAAGCTATTCTTGCCACGGAACAAAAAATCAACATGCTGCGGGCAATGGATGAGGAGTTGCAGGGCTATGGTCCCGGAACCCGGGCAGCCCTGAGGGCCAGTGAAGAGGGGCGCCTGACCGGGATACATGGGGCAGTCGGCGAGCTTATCCAGGTAAAAGATCCCCGGCACAGCCTGGCAATAGAGACTGCCTTGGGAGGGGCCCTTCAATATGTGGTCTGCGATACAGATGCTGCCTGCCGGCGGGCCATCGAACTATTAAAAGCGCATAAAGCTGGCAGGGCAACATTTGTTCCAGTCACAGCGGCCCGCACCCAGGCCCGGGGGGGAAGAAAAAATAATTTTGACCTGCCCATTTTGGGTTGGGCCGATGAACTGGTCCTGTGTCCGGCCCAAGTGGAGCCAGTAATAGCCATGCTCTTGGGAAACGTGCTGGTTACAGAAAATCTCGCCTTGGCTGCTGAACTGGCAGTGGCAACAAATTACCGCCATAAAATAGTTACCCTTGACGGAGAAGTCATCAGCAGAGGACTGTATACCGGCGGCTCTTCCGGCAAGCAGGGGCAGGGGTTGCTGCAGAGGAAAGCAGCCAGGGAAGAAATGAGCATGCAGCTGGCGGCCCTGGAGCAAGATTTGGCGGAGAAAAAAGACCTGATCATACCGGCCCAAGAGGGGAAAAAGCATTTGCAGACCCAGCTGGAAGTTGTAGGCCAGCAACAGAAAAGCTTGGAGAAAGAGCTTATTCGCCTTGGCGCTCAGGCTGAACAGGCTGGACTCAGGGCAGCTCAGATGGAAGAACGGGAGCAATCCTGCAAAGAGCGGCTGGCCCAGCTGGAGCCTAAACTCCTGGAGGTGCGCCAGCAGCTCCAAGGTATTTCTTCTCTGCTGGACAAGGACAAAGCAGGGCTGGATAAGCTGCAGGCTTGCAAGGAACAGCTTTACTACTATGAACTGGACCTGAAAGATATGGTTTCTCTTTGGTCTTCCAGACAAAACAGCCTGCAACTAACTGTGTATTCTTTGCAGAATCATGCGGAAAACTTAGAGCGGCAACAGAAATCCCTGGACAACCAGGGATCTGGAATTGAAGGGGAAATAGCGCAACTGTCCAAGGAGATTGCCAGCAGAGAAGAGCAGCAGCAGCAAATGGTAACAAATATTGATGCCGCCCGGCAGGCTCTGGCGGAGATTGCCTCCGGTCTAGAGACTATGAGTGCCAGCCTGGATGGGCAGGTGTCCACCCGCAGCCAGATGCAGGCGGATATCAAACAAACAAACCATGCTCTGGCTCTTTTGCGGGAGGACATGGAGCAAGTCCAGGCTTCTTTGCATGAAATAGAGTTAAGAAAAGCCCGCTGGCAGACGGAAGAAGAGGGCATGGTTGCCCAGCTGCAGGCTCAGTACGGGCTGGACCCCCAGGGGGGGCTGGGCTGTCTGGACAATCGCTACACTGTAAGTCAGCTCTCTGCCAAAGTCAAAGGCATGCAAGAGCGCCTTAACCAGTTAGGCGAAGTCAACTTGGCTTCAATTCAGCAGCATACCAAGCTGACTAAACGCCTGCTCTTCTTATCGGAGCAGCGGTCTGATTTAGCCAAGGCCGCCCAAGATATCATTGACCTAGTGGCCGAGCTTGATGAGACAATCCGTGCTCTCTTTATGGAAACTTTTGAGCAGGTCCAGGACCACTTTTCTAGGATTTTTAAAATTCTTTTTGCTGGGGGCAGCGCTTATCTGGCCCTTAACGGCGAGCAGGATCCCCTGGAAACGGGGATTGAGATTTTTGCCCGGCCCTCAGGCAAGCGCACCCAATCTTTGACTTTGCTCTCAGGCGGCGAAAAGGCTTTAACAGCCATTGCCTTGCTCTTTGCCCTTCAGTCAGTTAGGCCGTCACCTTTTTGCATCCTTGACGAAATTGAGGCAGCCCTTGATGATATCAACATCCTTCGTTTTACCAAATACTTGCGCCAGTTGGCCCAGGATATGCAATTTATCCTCATTACTCACCGCAGGGAGACAATGGAGCATTCAGACAGCTTGTACGGCATTACGTTAAACAAAGAAGGGGCCTCCCAGCCCATTTCGGTGGCTCTCGATCAAGACCGCAAAGGATGAAAGACCCATGAGCATTATGACGAAAATAAGCAAAGGGCTCAGCAAAACCCGGGAAAAAATGGCACAGGCCTTCCAGGCAGTGTTTGAACGGGGGCCTTCCCGGGATTACGAACTCTTGGAAGAGTTTCTGCTCCTGGCTGATGTAGGCCCCGGAGCGGCGGCGGCGATTGTGGCCAGGGTCAAAGAAAAAAACTGCCCCGATCTTATTCCCGCCCTGAAAGAAGAGCTGATGGATATTCTCAATCTCGACAGTGAAGACAAACCGGTCAAGATTTTTGTGGGAATCAACGGCAGCGGCAAAACCACTTCTGTAGGCAAGTTGTGCCACCGCTATGTCACTGAAGGGAAAAAAGTATTTGTCATCGGCACCGATACCTTCCGGGCAGCTGCCGATATGCAGCTGGAAGAATGGTGCAGGCGAACTGGCGCTCCCTGTTTGCTGGGCAAGCCCGGCAGCGACCCGGGATCAGTGCTATTTGACGGCTTGAATTCTGCCGCTGCCAGAAATGCCGACTATATTCTTTGCGATACGGCAGGGCGTTTGCACAGCAATAAAAACCTGATGCAGGAGCTGGAAAAAATAATTCGGGTCAGTGAACGGGTGCGCCCTGGCGACGCTGAGGTGTTGTTGACCTTGGATGCGGCAACGGGGCAAAACGCTTTGCAGCAAATGGAAACTTTTGCGCAAGCGGTTAAGCCTGCGGGCATAATTCTCACAAAACTGGACGGCAGCGCCAAGGGCGGGGTAGCTATTGCCTTGGCGGCAAAGTACCAGGTGCCGATAAAGTACATTGGCGTCGGCGAAGGCAGCGAAGATTTATTGCCTTTTTCCGCCGATATCTATGTCAACTCACTTTTACCTGAAAATGAGTAACCGCCACTTTTAGTGGCGGTTACTTGTGTCGGCGGAGTTGGGCGCTATTTTTTTAAAATCCTTGGTTATTTCTTCTGCCAGTTCTTGCTGGAATCTTTCTTTGTTAAACAGGTTCCGAAAATCGGTCTTCACAAAATCGCCTCCTCTCGCTATTATTTTGCTCATTTTTTTTTGGCCTATGTTGATATATTTTTGGTTTGGCAGTTGACTTTTGGCGGAGAAACCATTAAACTCTTCCTGTAAAGTATTTTCCCTTTACAAGCAGGTGATGAATTTGAAAATCAGTGATCGAGTCAGGCTGAATATGCTCTACGACTTTTATTGGAATTTATTGACACAAAGACAAAAAGATTTGTTTGAGCTGCATTATCAGTATGATTTATCTCTGGGGGAAATCGCCGCCAATTTTCAAATCAGCCGGCAGGCCGTCTTTGATTTGCTGCGCCGTACCTCCTTGCAGCTCAATAACTATGAAGACCGCCTGCATCTGCTGGCCAAGCATGTTCAGCGTCAACACAGCATTGACCAGCTGGAGCGGTCCTTGACTGCAGGAGACTTAATTGCTGCCCAAACATGGATTGACAAGTTGAAAAACTCTTGAGAGGATAATATCTATGGTTTTTTCAGGACTTTCCCAACGCTTACAGGGTATAATCGGCAAACTGCGGGGCAGAGGGCGGCTCAGCGAGACAGATGTCAAAGATGCCCTCAAGGAAATAAAACTGGCTCTATTAGAAGCCGATGTTAACTACAAAGTGGTCAAAGAGTTCATTGCTAATTTGCAGCAAAGGTGCATGGGTTCAGAGATTTTGAATTCTCTGACCCCCGGCCAGCAGGTAATTAAGATTGTCCGGGATGAGCTCACCAGCTTGCTGGGCACTTCTGCCAGCAGCCTCAACTTTGCTAAAGGCAAGTCAGTTTTTATGCTTGCGGGGCTGCAGGGTTCAGGCAAGACGACCACAACTGTTAAGTTAGCTCGGATGCTCAAGGCCAAAGGCAAAAAGCCCGTCGTCATCAGTCTGGACACCTATCGTCCCGCAGCTGTGGATCAGCTGGAAATTGCTGCGGTTAACGCCCAAATAGACAGCTATCGGCCAGGAGGTTTTAAGCCCATTGAATTGGCGAAAAATGCCCTGGCCTGGACGGAGAAATCGGAGCATGATTGCTTGCTTTTTGACACCGCCGGCCGCATGCACCTGGATGAGGCCCTCATGGAGGAGCTCCTGCAGATTAAGGCCCTTATCCAGCCGGTGGAAATAATCCTTGTTCTCGACGCCATGACTGGCCAGGATGCGGTGAATATTGCCCAGGGCTTTGCTGAACGGGGATTGGCCGACAGTGTCATTTTGACCAAACTGGACAGCGATACCCGGGGCGGGGCTGCCCTCTCTGTGCGGGCAGTAACCGGCAAGCCCATTAAATATATAGGTGTGGGAGAAAAAGCTGAGCAACTGGAGCAATTCCATCCCGACCGCATGGCCTCACAAATTCTCGGCATGGGCGATGTGCTTACCTTGATTGAAAAAGCCGAGGCCGCTTTTGATCTGGAACAAGCTGCCAGATTACAAGAGAAATTGCGCAAACAGCAATTCACCCTCCAGGATTTCAGAGAGCAGCTGCAACAGTTTAAAAACATTGGCTCTCTGGAGCAAATTGCCGGCATGCTTCCCGGCGGGGCGAAATTGGGCAAAATGCAATTTGATGAACGGGAAATTGCCCGCTTTGATGCGATTATTGCTTCCATGACTCCTGCTGAGCGCCTTTCTCCGGACATTATCAGCGGGAGCAGGCGCAAACGCATAGCCGCCGGCAGCGGCACCACTGTCCAGCAAGTGAACAAATTGCTGAAACAGTTTGCGATGACCCAAAAGATGATGAAACAGCTGGATCCCAAAATGGCTAAAAAGGGAAGACTTCCTTTTCCTTTTAAAATATAATAAGTGAAACTTGAAGCTGGAGGTGAAAAGAATGGCAGTGAGAATTCGTCTGAGAAGAATGGGGGCAAAAAAGCGTCCTTTTTATCGTATTGTGGTGGCTGATTCCAGATCTCCCAGAGATGGACGGGTGATTGAAGAAATAGGTTACTACGACCCAATTTCCGAACCCATAGACATCAAGGTGGATGCAGAAAAAGCCAAGAAATGGCTGGCTACAGGCGCACAACCCTCAGATACTGTAAAGAGCCTTTTAAAAACACAGGGCATTATCTAGGGAGGTAATAGTTATGGATGAACTGCTGGAGTTCATGGCTAAATCACTGGTCAACAATCCCGATGCCGTCAAAGTAACTAAAAAGATTACCAGCAGCGATCTCACCCTTGAACTGTCGGTGGCTCCTGAAGATATGGGCAAGGTAATCGGCAAGAGGGGAAAAATCGCCAAAGCGATGCGCCTCATAGTATCTGCGGCTGCTCTTGACACAGATAAACGTGTCAATGTAGATATTGTTTAGTTGCGGAGTGAAAACTTGTGCTTAAAATAGGCGAAATTGTCGGCCCCCATGGTGTGCGGGGCGAGGTAAAACTCATCCCCTTTACTGATTCTTCCAAGCGCTTTTGCCAGTTGGACAAAGTCACTATTCGCAAGGGCAATCAAACGCGGGAGCTGAATCTCGCCCAGGTTAGGGAGCATAAGAATTTTATTCTCATGAAATTCAAGGAAATCTCCGACCGCAACCAGGCTGAAGAGCTGCGCAATTGGGAAATGGTGGTTCCATACAACAGCGCCGTTCCTTTGCCCGAGGGCTATTTCTATGATCACCAATTGGAAGGCCTGGAAGTGTTTGATGTAAACGACAATCTTTCTTTAGGGATTTTGGCAGAGGTGATGCATCTGCCGGCCAATGCCGTCTACCGGGTAGAAAAAGCCGACGGAGCCAGCATACTGATTCCCGCCCTCAAAGCAATTGTCAAAGCTGTGGATCTAGAAAGGCGGCGCATGTATGTGGCGCCCATGGATGGTCTTTTGGAATGAGAATTGACATCATTACCATCTTTCCGGAAGTGATTGAGGCTCTGTGCGGCTACAGCATCATTAAGCGGGCAAGGGATAAGGAACTGGTTACAGTCAATGCTGTCAATTTGCGGGACTATACTCTGGATAAGCATAAACAGGTGGATGACTATACTTATGGTGGAGGCGCCGGGATGATCCTCAAACCTGAACCTCTGTTTCGGGCAGTAGACAACCTGAGCAGCCCAACCCCCCCGGATGAAATTATAGCCATGACCCCCGCAGGCAAGTCTTTTGACCAGAGAGAAGCCCATAACCTCGCCCAGGCCAGACATTTGATCTTTATCTGCGGACATTATGAAGGCATCGATCAGCGGGTGCTGGACCATCTGGCTACCAGGGAATTGTCTATTGGCGATTATATACTCACCGGGGGCGAACTGCCGGCAATGGCGGTAGCCGATGCCGTAATCAGGCTGCTGCCTGGCGTGCTGGGCAATGAGCAATCCCTTGAGATGGAATCATTTGCCGAGGGAATGCTGGAGCATCCCCAATATACCAGGCCTGCGGAATTTCGGGGCCTGAAGGTGCCGGATATTTTGTTATCAGGCAATCATCAAGAAATCAAGCGGTGGCGAAGGGAGCAGGCTGTTAAAAAGACCAAAGGCCGCAGGCCCGAGCTGCTGGATGTTGACTTTAAGCAGTAAGTATCGTGAAGGGAGGCAAAATCGATGAGCAATATTATCAGCGAACTGGAAAAACAGCACTATAAAACTGATATCCCTGATTTCAAGCCAGGGGATACTGTAAGAGCCCATGTTCGCGTTGTCGAAGGCACTCGGGAGAGAATCCAGGCTTTTGAGGGCGTTGTCATCAGGCGCCGGGGTTATGGCCTTAAAGAAACCTTTACCCTGCGCCGGATGAGTTATGGCGTGGGTGTAGAAAGAACCTTTCCCATCCATGCCCCAAAAGTAGATAAGATTGAAGTTATTCGCCGGGGTCGTGTGCGTCGGGCCAAGCTCTACTACCTGCGTCAGCGCACCGGCAAGGCAGCCCGCATCAAAGAAGCAAGGCGCTAACAGGGGACAAAAGTCCCCTGTTTTTTAAAAGGAGGGTGAACAGGAATGAATATTCACTGGTTCCCGGGCCATATGGCCAAGACCAGGCGGATGATTTCCGAATCCCTTAAGCTGGTGGACGGGGTCATAAACTTGGCTGATGCCCGGCTGCCTAAAAGCAGTCAGAATCCCCTGCTCTATGAACTGACAGGCAATAAGCTTACAATGCTGGTCCTGGCCAAGGCAGATTTAGCCGATCCCGAGAAGACCCGGTTGTGGCTTAAGGCCGGCACTCTGGCTGTTTCCCTGCGGGATAATAAAATAAAGCAAGACTTGCTGAAATTTATACATACTAATCTGGAGCAGGCGCTGACCAAACGCTTCGCCCGTCCCTGGCGGGTCATGGTGGTGGGAATACCCAATGTGGGCAAGTCGACTTTGATCAATTTGCTGGCTGGACGGAAATCGGCAAAGGTAGGGGACAGACCGGGCATTACTCGAGCACGGCAGTGGATTAAGATTTCAGCAGAGATGGAGATGCTGGATATGCCCGGAATTCTCTGGCCCAAGCTGGATGACAAGTTGGTCAGCTTAAAATTAGCGGCTTCGGGCTGCATCAGAGATGAAATATTGCCGGTGCCGGAAGTAGCCAAGTGGCTGCTGGGCTTTTTGGCTGAGCAGTACCCGCAAGCTTTGGCCCGCTTTGGCAATGGCGCCGACCTGGCAGCGGTAGCCGAAAAAATGGGCACTATGAGCAAGGGTGGCAGCCTGGATTTAGACAAAGCTGCTGAGCTTCTGCTTCGGGATTTCCGTTCCGGGCGTTTGGGCAGAATCACCCTGGATACCGAATAGGGGGGATGATTTATGGCGACCTGGGAGAGAGAAGAGAAACTCTGGCATTCCGGTTATACTTTGGTGGGCGGCTGTGACGAAGTGGGCAGGGGGCCTTTGGCCGGTCCAGTTGTAGCAGCTATAGTCGTCTTTGATCGGGCTTGCCTGGAAAACCTGGCCGACTCCAAAATCTTGTCCGCCAAGAGGCGGCTGGAACTGAACCGGGAAATTGTCCGCTGCGCTTTAGCAGTCGGAATTGGTGTCGTGGATAATGGGACCATTGACACAATTAACATCCTCAATGCCACTAAAGTGGCAATGAGCCAGGCTTGGCGAAATTTAAGAATGAAGCCTGACTACCTGTTGGTGGATGCTTTGGAACCGGAAGATCTGGCTGCACGGGTCAAATTGGAGGGGTTGATAAAGGGCGACAGCCTCTGCGCTTCCATTGCCGCAGCCTCCATCGTCGCCAAAGTTTATCGAGACAGGCTCATGGTTTGGTATCATAAGACCTATCCCCAGTATAATTTTTATAAAAACAAGGGCTATCCCACCCGCGAACATTACCAGGCCTTGCAGAAGTATGGTTGCTGTCCCCTGCACCGTCGCTCCTTCCGGGGTGTGGTCAATGAATAAGCAGGCAGTGGGGAAAAAGGGCGAAGAATTTGCAATGGCTACAGCCAGAGCTGAGGGATACCAGGTAATTGAGCATAATTACCGCTGCCCCTTGGGAGAGATTGACCTGATTCTGCAAAAAGGGGATATTGTGGTGTTCGCTGAGGTCAAGACCCGGCGGGGTGACAGCTTTGGCGAAGCCTGGGAATCTGTAACCGAGTCCAAGCAGGAGCGAATCCGGAGAGTGGCTGCCTGGTATGTGCGGGAGCGGGATCTTTGCCAGTGCACCTTTAGGTTTGATGTCTTTTCTATACATATAGAGCGGCAGCCCTGCCAATACCGCTGGTTTAAGGATGCCTTCTAAAATAGGGAAAACTGTCGAAAAATATGATTGCCCGGGCAAGAGTGAATATTGGATGATTAATGCTTTTTAGGCAGGAAAAACAGCCATCAAGATTGAACATTCTATATAGCTTATTTCGGGGGGCTTTTTTATGCTTGCGGTACTGAAAAGTTGTACGCTGTCAGGTTATGAGGGGGTGTTGACCCTGGTGGAGGTAAATGTTGCCAGGGGCTTCCCCCATTTTGACATTGTCGGCTTGGCGGACACCGCTGTCAAAGAGTCCAAGGAGCGAGTGCGGGCTGCTCTTGCCAACAATGGCTTTAAGCTACCTTCCGAGCGGATAACTGTCAATCTGGCGCCTGCAGCAATCCAAAAACACGGTCCCGGACTGGATTTGCCTATTGCCCTGGGGATTTTGGCGGCCAGCGGCCAGATTCCAGCCACTGACAGGTTGCTGGATACTTTGGTTACAGGGGAGCTTTCTCTTGAGGGCAAAATTCGGCCGGTCAAGGGCGTGCTGTCCATGGCCATTGCCGCTGCAAAACACCGGTTCGCTGCCATGGCGGTGCCCAGGGAGAACGCCGAAGAAGCCGCTGCAATTCAGTCTGTTCAAGTGGTACCAGTCACTGACCTCAAGGAACTGGTTGCCTGGTGCAAGGGGCTAATGGACATCGAACAGGCTGCGGCGTCCTCCAGGCGGGAGGAATCGGCAAAGTCTGGAGGCAATCTGGCCGAAGTCAAAGGGCAGCTTGGGGCGAAGCGGGCCCTGGAGCTGGCGGCGGCAGGGGGTCACAATCTGTTGATGGTGGGTCCCCCGGGTTCAGGCAAAACAATGCTGGCCAATTGCCTGCCTTCAATTCTGCCTCCATTGGATTCCGAGCAGTCCCTGGAGGTCAGCCAGATTTACAGCGTGGCAGGCCTCCTGCCCCATGGCCGACTGGTTACTGAGCCGCCCTTTCGAAGCCCTCATCATTCTGCCAGTCTGGGCGGAATCGTGGGAGGCGGCGCCGTGCCCCGGCCGGGGGAAATCAGTCTGGCCCATCAGGGAGTGCTGTTTATGGATGAATTTCCTGAATTTAGCCGGTCTGTTTTGGAAGTGCTGCGCCAGCCCATTGAAGAAGGACGGATTACCATTGCGCGAACTAAGTCTACCCACAGTTTTCCCGCCCGCTTCCTGCTGGTGGCGGCAGCCAATCCTTGCCCCTGCGGCTACTACGGCGTAGAGGGTGGAAAGTGCCGCTGCACTGCCGGTCAAATCAACAGGTACCGCGGCAGATTTTCGGGACCGATTCTGGACAGAATCGATTTGTGGCTGGATATTCCCCCAGTCAGCTATCAAAATCTGAGGCAAAGGGGGAAGGAAGAAGATTCTGCCGCCGTACGCCATCGGGTGCAAGCCGCCCGCAGTATCCAGCAGCGCCGCTTTGGCGGCAGCCAGCTGAATGCAGCTATGAATACCCGCCAGGTAGAAATCCATTGTTCCCTGGATCAAGCCGGAGAAGCCATGCTGGGTGCGGCCTTCCGCCGCCTGGGACTCAGCGCCAGGGCTCATCAGCGGATTCTCAAGGTGGCGAGGACAATAGCGGACCTGGCGGAAAGAGAGCAAATACTAATTGAGGACATGGCTGAAGCCCTGTCTTACCGCAGCCTGTCCTGGCAAGGAGATGATTGCAATTAACGATATAGTCGCAGCTAGCCACTTCTTTGTTGCCCGCCATGTGCGCCCCGGGGACACAGTTGTAGATGCCACTGCCGGCAACGGCCATGATACGCTGTTTCTGGCTAAACTCACAGGCCCTGGGGGCAGGGTCCACGCCTTTGACATCCAAAAAAAAGCCCTTGCCAACACAAGGGCTTTGCTGGAGAAGAACGGCCTGGAACAAAGGGTATCCCTGCACTTAGATTCCCATAAAAATATGCCGGTTCATGTTTCCGGCCCTGTGCGGGCAATTATGTTTAATTTAGGCTATCTCCCCGGAGGTGACCAGGAGCTTGTCACTGTCCCCGATGATACGGTGGCGGCCCTCAGTGGCAGTCTGGGTGTGTTGGCCAAAGGCGGCATAATATCTGTGGCAACCTATTCGGGACACCAAGGGGGCAGCCAAGAGGAAGAAGCGGTAGCTGCCTGGTGCAATGGGCTTTCTCCCCGGGAGTACACAGTCATGAAGCTCAGGGTGCTGAACAAAGAAAACAATCCTCCCATGCTGTGGCTGATAAAGGGATAACAGCTTTTTCCCCCGGGCATATGCTGAAGTATCAGCAGATCACGGAGGGGGATGACTGTGCTTGCCGGGAAGGTTATTGATGCGCATACCGGTTATCCGGTGGCAGGAGTAGTATTGGGTTGTTCCGGCTCAGGGGCCGTGCACTACTGCCGCAGTGACGAGAGAGGGTATTTTGGTTTTAAGGACATCAATGAGGGATGTTGGCAGGTGATCGCCAGCAAGCCTCCGTACTCTGAACACAACTGCAGTTATTGCCTTGACGGCACTCTCTATCTCAACATCTGTCTGCTTGTGGATGGGTTGGATGATGAGGTGGTGACTGCCTAATAACCGATGACAATCAAACTGTCCAGATGACATAGGAGGTTGCGGGTGCTGTCTCTCAACCTCTTATACGTTATTTCATAGGAGTTTTCTAATTTGTTGCGGAAAGTCCTTTGGGTGGGAACCATAATCAGACCGTGTCGTATTTTTTCCGCTTCCAACATTTTTATCAGGGCCAGCCAAACCTTGGTATAGAGGTTGCTTCTTTCAATTTCGATGGCAATTCCCTTGGGGGGATTAAAGTAGTCTACTTCAAAAAGGCAGCCTTGCTGAAAGAGGGGGTAGCTGCGGTTGGTGACAGAATGGCTGAACCCCAGTTTTTCCAGGCCGGGTTTTAAGACAAGCTCTATTTTTCGGCTTTTTTCATTTTTTGTGTCCCGGATGTGCTCAATATATTCCTGCTGAAGGGAAATGGCCTTCAGAATGTCGTTGAGGTCAGGTTGTGGCAGCCGATTTTTAATTATATAATAAGGCGGATATGCCATTATCCAGGCTCCTATCTATAGAATAAGGGGTGAACTGGCAATGTTGATTACAGCTGGCAAATTATTTGACGGAAAAGAGTTTAGCGATGGCGGCAGCATACGTATCAGAGACGGGAGAATAAAGTCAGTAGAGCCAGGAAAACAACAGGGGGCAGTCTTAGTTGCCCCTGGATTCATTGATTCCCATCTGCATCTTCTCAATCTGGGAATAGCCCTCCAGGGCTTGAAATTGAATAATTGCAGCTGCCGCCAAGAGTTCATCCAGGCTTTGGCTGACTATGCTCGGGTCTGCCCCGGTCAGTGGATAACAGGTAGGGGCTGGGATCAAAATAAGCTGGGTTTTACACCGGACCGCTGGTTGCTGGATGCCATCTGTCCCCACAGGCCGATAGTTCTCACCAGGACTTGCGGCCATGTGGTGGCCGCCAGTTCCAAAGCCTTGGAACTGGCGGGGATAACCGCTTCTTCGGAAATTGCCGGCGGAGTGATAAAGCGCGATTTTACCGGCAGGCCCACGGGAATACTGGAAGAGAACGCAGTAGGCCTGGTTTTGTCAGTGATTCCCTCGCTGGAACCAGCTATTCTTTATGGTGCCTTAGTCACAGCGATAAAATACGCCCACAGCTGCGGGATTACAGGGGTGCATACCGATGATCGGGGACAGGTGGAAGATTACCTGGGGCTGTGGGAGTTGTATGACAGGGTCACTCAGTCCCACCCCCTGCGTGTCCAGCTCCATTACAGCATATCTTCCCCAGAAGAACTCAGAGATTATATTCGCCTGGCAGAGGAGCTGAACGATACTGCCTTTGTCTACAAAGGAGCGGCTAAACTGTTTCTCGATGGTTCATTGGGAGCCGGGACGGCAGCGCTTTTGGACGATTACAGTGATAATCCCGGCAACCGCGGTGTGCTGGTATATGGGGATGATGCAGTCAGGGAGATTGTCTCAATCGCTGAAGAACAAGGCATTCAGCTAGCAGTGCATGCCATCGGCGACGGGGCGGCAGAGCAGTTTCTCCGGGTGCTGGCCCAGGTGCGGGGAGGCTGGAAGCCGGGGCCGGTCCTGCACAGGATAGTCCACTTTCAAGTCACTAATATTTCTCAGATCCAAAGGGCCAAGGCCCTGGGATTAGCTATAGAAATACAGCCGGTATTTTTGCAGACAGATATGCATTGGGCAGAAAGCCGCCTTGGCAAGGAGCGGCTTCAGACCAGCTATTGCTGGCAGACCATGGACAGGGCAGGTTTGTATTTAAGCGGCGGCTCCGATTCACCGGTGGAAGAGATCAATCCCTGGCTGGGAGTGGCGACGGCGGTTACCCGGCGGGATCGGGCAGGTAATTATGCAGCTGCCTGGCGCCAGGACGAGTCCCTGGGCCTGGCAAGGGCGCTGTGCCTCTTCACCGCCGCGGCTGCTGGAGTAGCAGGCTGGAAGGATCTAGGGAGGATTGTTCCGGGCAACAGAGCCGACTTAGCTGTCTACTCCCAGTTTGATGCCGAGAATCTTTCAGCTGCCAGGCCCGACCAGGTTTTGGTGCAGGGCAACATAGTTTATCAGAGGTGAGGTTTTTGACCAAGAGGGTTTTAGTGGCGATGAGCGGCGGCGTCGACAGTTCGGTGGCGGCAGCCTTATTAAAAGAGCAAGGTTATCAAGTCGCTGGGGCGACTATACAGTTGTGGCCAGATGCCGGCAGAGAAAGCGCCTGCTCTCTGGCCGCCGTTGAGGATGCCCGCAGAGTTGCCAGCAGTTTGGGCATTCCTTTTTTTCTCTTTAATATGCAAAAGGAATTTCAGCAACAGGTTATAGATTCCTTTATTCAGGAATATAAATTTGGCAGAACACCAAATCCCTGTATCCAATGCAACCGCTTAATAAAATTTGGGCAGCTCTTAAGCAAGGCTGAGCAATTGGGCATGGACTTTATTGCCACCGGCCATTATGCCAGGATTGTCCGGGAGGAAGGCAGGGCCCGGCTATTGCGGGGCAGGGACGGGGAAAAGGATCAAAGTTATTTTCTTTATACCCTGAATCAGGACAAGTTAAAGAAAATCTTGTTTCCAGTGGGGGATTATCGCAAGGCGGAAATTCGGGAGCTGGCAAAAGCGTACCATTTGAATATCGCTGACAAACCAGACAGTCAGGAGATTTGTTTTATTCCGGACAATAACTATAAAGAATTTCTCATCCGCCAGGGAGGCCTGCCGAAGATTCCCGGGGATATCGTCGATACCAAAGGCAATGTCATAGGATCCCATCAAGGGGTGTTTAACTATACCATTGGCCAGCGCAGGGGCCTGGGTGTGGCCAGGGGTGTTCCCCTGTATGTGGTGGATATCAATGCCGAGACAAATACTGTTGTCGCAGGCAGCAATGAGGAAGTGCTGTGTAAAACTTTTACGGCGGCTGAATTTAATTGGATTGCCGGTTCCAGTCCCGAGGATTGTTTTCGGGCCGGGGTGATGATTAGATACAATGCTCTTCCCCAGCCGGCAGTGCTAACTGTCCTTGCCCAGGGGAGGGTGCGAATAGAGTTTGACCAGCCCCAGCGGGCAATCGCCCCCGGACAGGCTGCAGTCGTATACGCAGGTGAAGAAGTCTTGGGCGGGGGGAAAATTTTGACACGGGTTCTGGCATAGAGTGGATACGGATTAATTAACCGGAGGTGAAGCTATGATCACATCTGATTCGGTGGCTGCAAAGCGCAGGCAGGCCAATGCCCGTGCTCAGGAATTAAGGGAACGCATTGGCGATTTTCTTGAGGCCAGTGCAACAATCCCCACTGGGACCAGTATCAGGGAGCGAATTGAAACCCAGAAGAATCGAATCCTCAAGCTGCTGGGAGGAAGCGAAAGAGATTGGAACAGCTGGCAGTGGCAGCTAGGCAACCGCATTACAGAAGCGGAAGTCCTCAAAAAAATTATCAATCTTTCCCCAGGGGAACTTGATGATATCAGGGCAACCGGCGCCAAGTTCCGCTGGGCTGTTTCACCCTACTATGCCAGCCTGATGGACCCTGACGATCCCAACTGTCCCATTCGCCTGCAGTCGGTTCCCAAACTGGAAGAAGTCCTCGATGAGAATGGGACCATGGATCCAATGGCAGAAGAGCTGACTTCGCCGGTAACCGGGATTACCCGCCGGTATCCCGACCGGCTGATCATCAATGTAACCAACCAATGTGCAATGTATTGCCGTCATTGTCAGCGGCGCCGCAATATTGGGGAGACAGACAAAAACACTTCCCACAGCTGTCTGGTTCAATGTCTGGACTATATTCGCGCTAATCCAGAGATACGGGATGTTTTGCTGACCGGGGGGGATGCTCTGTTATTGGGCGACGAGGTTCTGGACTGGCTGCTGGCGGCATTGGATGCTATTCCCACAGTGGAAATCAAGCGCCTGGGAACGCGGACGCCGGTTACTATGCCGCAGCGCATCACCCCCGAGTTATGCGCAATCTTGGAGCGCCATCATCCCGTATATGTCAATACCCAGTTTAACCATCCCCTGGAGGTCACAAATGAGGCCAGAGAGGCCTGTTCAATGCTGGCTGGGGCGGGAGTGCCTCTTGGCAATCAGGCCGTTCTCCTGGCCGGAATTAATGACAACGCCCATGTTATGAAAAAACTCAATCACGAGCTCTTGAAAATCAGGGTGCGTCCCTACTATATCTTTCATGCCAAGAACGTCAGGGGCACAATGCACTTTGGCACCAGCATTGAAACAGGGATTGAAATAATGGATAAATTACGGGGGTATACTTCCGGATTGGCAGTGCCTACATATGTAATCAACGCCCCCCACGGCTTTGGCAAGACGCCGATACTCCCAGATTACATGCTATGGCTGTCACCTGACCAGGCTGTGCTGCGAACATGGGAAGACAGAATCATCTCCTATCCCAATCAACTGGCAAAATAATTCCCCCCCCCTGGCGGGGTTTTTGTTTGACAATTGACTAATTTCCTGATACCTTTAAGAAAATTTCCAAGACAGGGGCGGTGTCCATGGGCGCAGTGAAAAAATGGATTGCCCTGACTTACGTGCCGAACCTGGGACCACGGCGAATCGCCGTAGTTTATCGAGAATTAGGCAGCATTGACAGCTTTTTTACCGGCAATCGTTCTCTGCTTTCGCAGGTGCTGAACTTAAAAACCGATATTATTGATTCAATGTTGCGGGCAGTGGACCTGAGACGGGGAATTACTGAAGCGGAAGCGTGCCGGCGGAAAGGCATTAACATTGTCTGTCCCCAGTCTTCCGGGTACCCGCGCCTGTTGCTGGAATGTCATGATCCGCCGCCGGTGTTATACTATGTTGGGGAACTGCCTCGGCAGGATATGCTGGGGGTGGTGGGTTTACGCAAGGCAACCCGCTACGGGCGCATGGCAACGGGCCTGTTGATTCCGCCTCTGTGTCAGGCTGGCTTGGGCATTGTCAGCGGTTTAGCCATTGGCATTGACGCGTATGCCCATAAAGCCTGTCTCGCAGCCAGTGGGTATACCCTTGCAGTCTTGGGCAATGGGGTAGACATTTTCTATCCTTATGACAACAGCCAACTGCAGAAGGAGATATTAGCAAGAGGCGGGTGCCTGGTCAGTGAATTTTCTCCTGGAACCAGGCCGCGCCCAGATCATTTCCCCCGCAGAAACAGAATCATCAGCGGGCTTTGCCGGGGTGTGCTGGTAATCGAAGCCGGACTGAAGAGCGGCGCTATGATTACCGTGGGTTTTGCCCTTGAGCAGGGCAGAGATGTCTTTTCTGTTCCCGGCAATATTGACAGTCTCCAGAGCACCGGCACCAATAATCTAATCCAATTGGGGGCAAAGCCAGTGTTGTCGGCAAAAGATATTTTGGAAGAGTACAACCTGGATCTGCCTCTTCAGGCAAACAGGCAATCCCCGGCTTTGGACAGTGAAGACAAGGCAATCCTCGCTCTCATTGATCAGCAGGGAGTCAGCCTCGATGAACTTTGTTACCAGCTTGATCTTGCTGGCGGGGTTGTGCTGGCACGGCTGTCTGCGTTAGAATTGAAGGGATTGATAGAAAGGCTGCCCGGCCAAAAATATATTCGCACTAGCAGCGGAGGTGCAACTCTGTGAACCTGGTTATTGTAGAATCACCTGCAAAAGCAAAGACAATCAATAAATTTCTAGGAAAGAAATACACTGTCAAGCCTTCAATGGGGCATCTCATTGACTTGCCTAAGAGTCAGCTGGGGGTAGAGCCTGAAGCGGATTTTAAGGTCAAGTACATTACTATCCGTGGCCGGGGCAAAATCCTGGCGGAACTGCGCAAGCTGGCGGCCAAGGCTGACTTTGTCTACCTGGCTACTGACCCTGACCGTGAAGGGGAGGCAATTGCCTGGCATTTGCTGAAGGAATTTAAGCTGGATGAATCCGTTCCCTGTCGGGTGGAATTCAATGAGATTACTAAACAGGCCATAAAAAAGGCTTTTACCGTTCCCAGACGGCTGGATTACGACTTGGTGGATGCTCAGCAGGCAAGGAGGGTCCTTGACCGGCTGGTGGGCTATAAGATTAGCCCCATCCTCTGGGAAAAAGTAAAAAGGGGTTTAAGCGCCGGCCGGGTCCAGTCGGCCGCCTTAAATATGCTTTGCCTCCGCCAGGAAGAAATAGACAGTTTTCTGCCCAGGGAATATTGGACAATTGAGGGAGATTTTCAGATCGATTCTTTCAGAGTCCGGGCCTTGCTTTCGCAAATAGACGGGGAAAAACCGGCCCTGGACAATGAGGAGGCTGCCGCGGCAGTGGTCCAACTGGTGGGGGAGACAGCCTTTAGCCTCAGCAAGCTGGTTTCCAAATCTCGAAAAAAAATGCCCAAGCCTCCCCTCATAACCAGCACTTTGCAGCAACAGGCAGGGAGCAAATTGAATTTCAGCGCCAGAAAAACCATGTCTATAGCCCAGCAGTTATATGAAGGCATTGCCCTGGGCAAACGGGGAACAACGGGCTTAATTACATACATGCGCACTGATTCGGTGAGGGTATCCCCTGAGATTCAAGAGGCGACCCGGGAATATTTGGCCGCTCGCTTTTCTCCGGAGTACGTGCCTGATTCTCCCCCCGTCTACCACTCACGCAAAGGGGCCCAAGAGGCTCACGAAGCCATCCGGCCAACGGATGTGACATTAGTGCCTGAAGAGATTCAGGCTTATCTGACCCCAGAGCAGTTTTCCCTCTATCGCTTGATCTGGCAGCGGTATGTAATGAGCCAGATGAAGCCCGCCCTGTACAAACAACAAACGGCCACCATAAGCGGAGGTAATTTGGTTTTTGTGGCTTCTGAGCTGACCTTGATCTTTCCTGGTTTTCTCGCTGCCGATGAGGGCGCAGGGGAAAAAGAGAAGAATGGTGTGAACCTTGAGGGCCTTACTGCCGGGAGTCCCGCAAAGATAGCCGATGTTTTCCCCAAACAACATTTTACGCAGCCGCCGCCGGCGTACAGCGAAGCTCTGCTGGTCAAAGAAATGGAGCATAAAGAAATCGGCAGGCCCAGCACTTATGCTCCTACTATTGATACTCTGCTGTATAGAGGTTATGCGGAAAAAAAGAACACCGCTTTGGTGCCCACGGAACTGGGAGTTACCGTCAATAATCTGCTGCGGCAATTTTTCCCTGACATTCTCAATCTGGATTTCACTGCTGAACTTGAGAACCGGTTGGATCAGGTCGGGGAGGGCAATTTGGAATGGAAGCAGGTGGTGGCAAACTTCTATGCCAAGTTTAAGGAAGATGTAGAAGTTGCCCAGCGGGAAATGGATATGGTCACTATAGAGGATGAAATCACCGATGAGCTTTGTGAGCACTGTGGGCGGAACATGGTCATTAAAAGGGGGAGGTTCGGAAAATTTTTGGCTTGTCCTGGTTATCCCCAGTGCAAAAACACAAAGCCTCTGCTCAATAAGATCAATGTGCCCTGCCCCAAATGCGGCGGAGAAATTGTCCAGCGCAGAAGCAAAAAGGGGCGGTCCTTTTATGGCTGCGAAAATTACCCCAACTGTGATTTTGTTTCTTGGAAACGGCCTGTGGAAGAAAAGTGTCCTAGATGCCAGTCTTTGCTGGTAATCGAGAATAAAAATGTCCTGGCCTGCAGCAACCCTGACTGTGAATTCAAGGCAATGAGGGAAGAGGAAAATGCATAGGGTTACGGTTGTTGGCGGCGGGCTGGCAGGCTGCGAAGCTGCCTGGCAGCTGGCGGCCAGGGGCTGCAAGGTGAGTTTAATGGAGATGCGGCCCCATAAAATGACCCCGGCTCACGCCAGCGGCAATTTGGCGGAGCTGGTGTGCAGCAATTCCCTTGGGGCTTTAAACCCTGACAGTGCCGGCGGACTGCTTAAAGCCGAGCTCAGGGAGCTGAGTTCTCTGATTATGGCCTGTGCCGATGCTGCACAGGTGCCTGCAGGTGGAGCCCTGGCCGTAGACCGTGAGAAATTTGCAGGGCTCATTACCGCGAAAATCACGGAAAATGTCAATATCCAGGTGCGGCGGGAGCTGTGCACTGAATTCCCCCTGGCCCCTGCGATTATTTCCACCGGTCCTCTGACCGATGAAGGCTTCGCCGCTGTTCTCAGAGAAAAAATTGGTGAAGACATGCTTTTTTTCTACGATGCGGCTTCACCGATTATTGAGGCAGAGAGCATTGACTATTCCAAAGTGTTTTGGGGGTCCCGCTACGGCAAAGGCGGGGAAGATTATCTTAACTGTCCCATGGACTATGAGGAGTACAGCCATTTTTATCTTGAGCTGACAGGGGCCAGGATAGCAGCCCCCAAGGAGTTTGAGCGAGATTTCTATTTCGAGCGCTGTTTGCCTGTAGAAGTTTTGGCAAAGAGGGGTCCCAAAACATTGGTCTTTGGTCCCCTTAAACCTGTGGGTCTTATAGATCCCAGGACGGGAAAGCAGCCCTACGCAGTTGTCCAGCTGCGGCGGGAAGATGCAAGCAGCAGCATGTTTAATTTGGTGGGTTTTCAGACTAACCTGGCGTGGGGAGAACAAAAACGTGTCTTTCGCCTGATTCCAGGTTTGGAACAAGCTGAGTTCAGCCGCTTCGGCGTCATGCACAGAAATAGTTTCGTCAATTCACCCCGGGTTTTGGCAAAGAATTATCAATTAAGAGAATTTCCCGGGGTGTACATCGCCGGACAGCTGGCAGGAGTGGAGGGATATCTGGAGTCAACTGGCTCCGGTCTAGTTGCGGCCTTGGATTTGTGGGGAAGCTTGACGGGCCGGGTTGTAGAATTGCCTCCGGAGACATTGCTGGGGGCAATGGCGGCTTATGTAAGCAGGCAAAATTCTGACTTTCAGCCTATGAACGCCAATTTCGGCCTCTTGCCGCCAATTGCCGAAAACTTACCGAAAATGCAAAGGCGGCAAAAGTATTCCGAACGTTCGCGGAAAAAACTACTTTTATTGGCTAGAAATTTGACACTCTAATCTTGTGTTTTTGTTTGAACTTTGTTATTATATTGAAAGGGTGCTAAAGATGGGATAGCTGCAGAGTATATTCAATGGTTGGAGGCAAATGGGTATTCCCCCGAAACTGTCAAGGCATACCAGTATGATGTAGACGAATTTTTGCACTCGCTGCCTGACAAGCCGGAAAATGCAGACCGCAACGATATCCGCAGATTTCTGGCCCTTGTCCAGTCCCGGGGCTGTTCCAAACGCAGTGCCGCCAGAAAACTCGCAGCTATACGCAGCTTCTTCCACTATTGTCATCTGACTGATGCCGGAGACAATCCGGCTAAGGCTATTCGAACACCTAAGTTTGGCCGACATTTACCTTATTTCCTGTATCCCGATACTGTGGCAGCGCTCTTGGACTTGCCTGATGCCAGTCCATTGGGTTTGCGGGATAGAGCGCTCCTTGAATTGCTTTATGCCACCGGAATCCGGGTTGGAGAATTAGTCGCTATGGAATTAAGGGACTATCGGCGGGAAAACAGTCAGATTCTTGTCACTGGCAAGGGCAATAAACAGCGCCTGCTGCCAGTTCACCAGATGGCAATAGCAAGACTGGATCAATATCTGGAGCAAGGGCGGCCCAAACTGTTGTCTCAACCGTGTCAAAGCATCTGGATCAACAACAAGGGCAATCCTCTTGGACAGCGGGGTGTGAGGTGGATTTTGTCCAAGTACTGTCAACACTTATCCCTTATGCGTTCTGTATCTCCCCATGTTATCCGTCATAGCTTTGCCACACATATGTTGGAAAATGGCGCTGACCTTAGGACGGTCCAGGAGCTGTTGGGTCATACCAGTTTGTCATCAACGCAAATTTACACTCATGTGACCCGAGAACGCCTTAAAGCTGTTTATGCCAATAGCCATCCCAGAGCCTAGCACCATTTTAATAAAAATTGGAGGTAAAAAAATGCAGAATTTGTTACAAAAGACCCGACGCTTGAACAGATTTTTGCAGCGTTCAGGCGGTCAGACCGTTGCGATGGAAGACATTGTAAACACCTTGCAGGACCTTGTTGAAGCTGATGTGATTATTCTCAACGATCAAGGGGATATCCTTGCCCATTCCTCAAACCTGGGAGAAGGAGCATTAAAAGAATTTCCCAGAGATCTCAATGACAGTCTCCTCAGTCTTGAAGGCAGTCTGGCTAATATTACCGAAGGCATTGAAGATCTGTTCCCTGGCCAGTTCAGTCTGGTCGTGCCTGTCAGCGGAGGCAATCAAAGGCTTGGCAATTTGGTCTTGTCTCGGAAAAATAAGTTTGAGATTGCTGATTTGATTATCGCTGAACAGGGAGCCACTGTTACCGGTTTGGGCATATTGCGGGCAAGAGAAGCCATTCTTGAAGAGGAAGCCCGTAATAAAGCTGTTGTCAAGATGGCGCTGGATACCTTATCCTATTCTGAACAGGAAGCAGTCGAACATATTTTTCAAGAACTCAATGGCAAAGAAGGTTTGCTGGTTGCAAGCAAAATTGCAGACCGGGTTGGCATTACCCGCTCGGTTATCGTCAACGCTCTGCGCAAGTTTGAAAGCGCCGGGGTCATTGAGTCCCGTTCCTTGGGGATGAAGGGAACATTCATCAGGATTCTCAACGAACAGCTCATGCCTGAACTTGAAAAACTTATGAACAGATAAAGCCCTCCCGCGAGGGCTCTTTTTCTTTTTACTGGTTTAAGCAGGAAAAGACCGCCGATTTGTCGAAAATAGTAAAAAACATCTAACAGGGGGAGAGGAATTGGGTCCAAAGAAACGCATTCTTGTGGTAGATGACGCAGCCTTCATGCGCATGATGATTAGAGATATTCTGACAAAGAATAATTTTGAGGTGGCAGGTGAGGCCACTAATGGAGACGAGGCTGTCAGCAAGTATATTGAATTGAAACCCGATCTGGTCACCCTGGATATTACCATGCCCGGCATGGATGGCGTCACAGTGCTTAAGAAGATCCGCCAACACGATCCCGCTGCCCGAGTGGTAATGTGCTCAGCCATGGGCCAGCAGGCCATGGTGGTTGAGGCTATCCAAAACGGGGCCAGAGATTTTATCAATAAACCCTTTCATCCCCAGAAGGTTGTCGAAATACTGCGTCGAGCACTAAGATAAGGTGATGAATTGTGGATAACTTGGATTTAAAAGCTTACCTGCCTATATTCATCGAAGAGACCAGGGATAATATTCAGCAGATTTCCGAAAATCTTTTGCGCTTGGAACAGGATGAAAAGGATATTGAGGCTATAAATGAAATTTTTCGGGCAATCCATACTCTTAAGGGCATGTCTGCAGCTATGGGCTATTCGGAAATAAGTCAGCTGGCTCACGAAGCCGAGAATTTGCTGGATGAGGTCCGGCATAATCAGGCTCATATCAGCACCGCCATGATTACAGGTTTTTTTCACATAGTCGACGAGTTTGAAGCCCAGCTGAACTCCCTGGAGGAAACTGGAGAACCTCAAAAGATAACTGAGGACCGGTTCCAAGCGATTCTTAACTCTTTTTCCCAGCCCCGGGAACCTGCCCCAGCTGAGGAGGGAGAGTCCTACTTATTAGAAATATTTTTCAGCACGGACTGTATGCTCCCCCAAGCGCGGGCGATGATTGTCTGCAATCAGCTAAACTCAGTTGGCAAATTGCTGCGGACATCCCCTGCCCAGAATCTGTTGCCCGAACTGGCCAGCCTGGACAAGCTTAAATGCTGGGTCACTGATATTCGCCCCGAGCAGGTGCGGGCGCTTTTGGACGGCGGTGCGGAAATCGACTACTACACCATTGAGAAAAGTGGCAGCGGCAGGGATGAGCCGGTCGAGACCGAAGAAACAGAGGCACCTGTTGCCAGTGACCAAGAAGACGCTGATAGTCCTGATTCCCGTCCCGAGTCCCATTTCTTTCGGCATACAATCAGGGTAGACACAGAAAAATTAGACGAGCTTCTCAATTTGGTCAGTGAATTGGTTATCAACAAGACATCTTTGCAGCAGGCAGCCACCACTTATCCGATGCTGGCTGATGGGGTGGAACATCTGCACCGCCTAACTTCTGATTTGCAGACAATCGTCATGAAAATGCGGATGATTCCCCTGGAGACAGTTTTTAACCGCTTTCCCCGCATGGTCAGGGATACTGCCATAAGCCTGGACAAATTAGTCAACCTGGAGATTCACGGGGCCGAAACCGAGCTGGACAGGACAATCATCGATGATATAGCCGACCCCCTGGTTCATCTGCTGCGCAACGCCATCGATCACGGCATTGAACCGGTGGAACAGCGACTAAGCAAAGGCAAGCCAAGGGACGGAACAGTTATTCTCCAGGCCTATCAAACGGGAAATCAGGTCATAATTGAGGTTTCTGACGATGGCCGGGGGCTGGATATGGAGGATATCAGGGCTAAGTCCCGAGAGCTGAATTTGCTGCCTGGACTTGAACCCGAAGGAAATGAATTGGCTAATCTGATTTTCACTCCTGGATTTAGCACTGCAGAGAATATTACCGATTTGTCGGGACGGGGCGTGGGCTTGGATGTAGTGAAAAACTCCATTGAAGCCCTTGGGGGCTCAATCGATGTCTATTCCCGCCCTAATGCCGGCGCTACTTTTAAGATTTCCTTGCCCCTCACCCTGGCGATTATTCAGGGGCTTTTAGTCAAATGCGGCCAGGAAATCTATGTAATCCCCCTCAGCTATGTGGAAGAAACAGGAATTGTGTTTCCCGGAGACATTCAGACTATCGGTCAGCAACAGATTATCATGCTGAGGGGAAAGGTTTTGCCTATTATCTTCTTAAATCAGCTGCTGAACATGGAGGGCTATTCCGCCCCCGAGGAATTGAGTTTTGTTGTGGTCAGGTTCGGGGACCGACAAATTGGCATTATTGTAGATGATTTGCTGACTCAGCAAGAAATTGTTATTAAAAATGTCAACTGGGGTGAACATTTCTTTCGCAGTTTCCTGGGATGTTCCATTCTTGGGGACGGTTCAGTCGTCATGATTCTGGACATCAACGTTCTCCTTTCAGTTGTAAAAGTGAGGGAGGTCAATCATGCTTAAACAGTTTGTAGTTTTTCAACTGGAAGATGAATTGTACGGCATCGATATCCACCAGGTAATGCGCATTGAGAAGATGTTGCCGCTGACACGAGTTCCAAATGCACCTTCTTTTGTTATCGGGGTGTGCAATTTGCGAGGCAGCGTCGTCCCAGTAATCGATTTGAAAAAACGGCTTGCCCTCCCCAGCCGCCAGGACGAAAACGCAAAAATCATTATTGTCAATGCAGGCAAACAGGTTGTGGGCATGACAATAGACGCAACAGTTGATGTCTCGTCAATTGAATCTGATGAAATCGAGCCTTCGCCCGCCCTGGTCACCGGCATTGATGCCCAATTTATCCAAGGGGTGGCCAAGATCAGCAACCGGCTGCTGATAATCTTGGACATGGAGCGTGTCCTTACAGTCGATCAGTTCAATGTCCTGGAAAACATGGATTAAGCCATGGAGAAGCTACATTTCAATGAGCAGGACCTGTTGACAGAAATCGGATCTATCGGTACGGGGCATGCAGCTACCGCCATGGCAGATATCCTCGGCCATAAAATCACAATTACCGTGCCCCATGTGGAGTTGGTCAGCTTTGACCGGGTGGCCCAATTTGTCGGCGGGGCCGGGCGCAATATGGCCTGTATATATCTGGATGTGTTGGGGGATTTGCCGGGCACAGTCCTGGTTATGTTTAACGAGAACTCTGCCCATCGCTTGCTGAACACCCTTCTGCCTGATACAGATCTTAACTTTTTTCAACTTTCTCAGCTGCAGCAGTCTGCTTTGATGGAGATGGGCAATATATTGTCCGGGGCTTACCTCTCAGCCCTTGCAGATTTTTCCAATCAGCGTATGTATCTCAGTGTGCCCCGGCTGGCTGTGGATATGGCTGAAGCCATGCTCAGCGTCCCCATGGCCAAACTTGGCTGCGAGACTGACTATGCCTTGCTGATTCAGGCTAGATTTTTTGAAGAGTCGAACAACCGAGGCTATATTCTGTTTCTGCCTAACCCGGGTGCAACCCAGAGGATGTTGGCAATATTTGGGGTGGGCAGCGATGGATAACCACCAAATTGGCATGGCACAGTTGCTTGTAACTAAAGCTCCCGGGGTAATCCGCTCTACCGGGCTGGGGTCATGCATTGGCATCATCCTCTACGACCCTTTTGCCAAAGTTGGGGGAATGGCCCATGCAATGCTGCCCAAACACCGCCCGGGCAGAGGAGATAATAAATCCAAGTATGTGGACACAGCCATAGACACTATGTTGGAGGATATGGAGGCCTTGGGTGCAAACAGACTAAATATTATTGCCAAGCTTGCCGGAGGCGCTCAGATGTTTCCCGACAGTGACAGAGATAGTCTGATGGTAATTGGCAGCAAAAATATCGCCGCCGCAGAAGAACATCTGAGCAGTCTGGGAATTGCCGTTGTCGCCAGGGATGTGGGGGGCCATTCTGGCAGAACCTTGGAGTTGGACTGCCGGGATGGGACATTGTACATAAAGACCGTCAGCAACGAGACCAAAATTTAGCAGTCGGCGTAATAACTGCGATCAAATTAGATATACTACCCTAGGGGGTGTATCTAAAAATGACCAAAAGCAAGCGCTGGCTTTCTTTTTTGGCAGGAATGTTTTCAGGGACTATGTTGATTCTGTTTGTTTTCGCAGCAATTGTTTATTTTGGAGGCCACCAAATCTGGCTGCTGCGGATCAATACCTATGAGGTGGCAGACAGGCTGGAAAGCGCTGTCAAGATCATGGCCGAAGAAACTTTGCCTACATTTATCGAAGCGACTAAACCCAGGATTCCGCAATTGGTGGCTGAAAACGTCAGTCCTCAGTTTGGCGATGTCAAGTTCCAATTGGGGGGCGAGGAATTTACTTTGCCCAAAGAATTGGCTGACCGCCTGGAAGAAAACTACCGGGCAAGCTTAATCACTTCAATTAGCGAGCTTCTTGATGCTCTGCCCCTAGAGGAAATGGGCCAGGAATTGGGCAGGGAAGCCGCTGCCATAGTAGAAAACGCCGTCTATGCTGAATTCAACAGCCGCATTTTTGATATTGCCGTGGCGGACATCCTCTCAGTGCCAGTGAGGATTGAGCTGATGAATCAGCCAGGACTTAAGGCTTTTCAGCTGCGATTGACGGCGGAGACCCGGCCCAGGCAATAAACCTTGCCAATTATCGCTTTATCTGTTATACTTGGCAGGTGAAAATACACACACTTGGCGATAAACCTTTCAGTGCCGGGTTCAAGGTGCCAGGTGGAGGATAAACTGAGAGGAGGAAAGCACACTTATGTCAGTAGTAAACATGAAACAACTGTTGGAAGCAGGAGTCCACTTTGGTCATCAGACCAGAAGATGGAATCCTAAAATGGCGCCCTATATCTTCACTGAACGCAATGGCATTTACGTCATTGACCTGCAAAAAACCGTGCACAAACTGGAAGAGGCCTACAACTTTGTGAAGAACCTGGTCATGGAAGGTGGCACACTTCTGTTTGTCGGCACCAAGAAGCAGGCCCAATCTGCCATTGAGGAAGAAGCTGTCCGCTGCGGAATGTTCTACGTCAACCAGCGCTGGCTGGGAGGCATGCTGACCAATTTCGCTACTATCAGCAAGCGGGTACAGCGCCTTAAAGATTTAGAAACCATGGAAGAAGACGGCAGTTTTGAAGTCTTGCCTAAAAAAGAAGTAATTCAGCTTCGCCTGGAGCGGGATAAGCTGACTAAATTCCTTAAGGGCATCAAGGACATGGGCAAATTGCCCAATGCCTTGTTTATTGTCGATCCCCGCAAGGAACGGATTGCCATCTCCGAAGCAAGGAAATTGGGTATTCCCATCATCGCAATTGTGGATACCAACTGCGATCCTGATGAAATCGATTATGTCATTCCCGGCAATGATGATGCAATCAGGGCCGTCAACCTTCTTTCCTCGAAAATGGCCGACGCTGTTCTCGAAGGCAAACAGGGCGAACAGTTAGCAGTAGAATAAGGTTGAGGGGTGAGGGTAAAACACTTATTTTACTCTTACCCGCTTTTAAAATACTCTGGCAAGGAGGAGAAGTTATTGTCAGCAGAACAAGTTAAAGAATTGCGCGCTCTAACTGGCGCAGGTTTTATGGATTGCAAAAGGGCCCTTGAGAAAACTGGCGGCGATGTAAGCAAGGCGGTTGACTTGCTCAGAGAAAAGGGGCTGGCGGCTGCTGCTAAGAAGTCGGGCAGGATTACCGCTGAAGGCGCAGTAGGATCATACATACACGGCAATGGCCGGATCGGCGTTTTGGTAGAAGTAAACTGTGAAACGGACTTTGTCGCTAAGAACAGTGATTTTCAAGATCTAGTTCATGACATCTGCATGCATGTGGCCGCTGCCAATCCCAGGTATGTTGCTAAGGAAAACGTGGCACCTGAGGTATTGGAACATGAAAAACAGGTTCTCATCAATCAGGCTATCAACGAAGGGAAGAAACCGGAAATCGCCGAAAAAGTCGTTGCCGGCCGCCTGGAGAAATTTATCAGTGAGATTTGCTTGTTAGAACAGCCCTTTGTCAAAGATCCTGATATTTCCGTAGGCAAACTGGTGCAGCAAAAGATTGCTCAATTCGGTGAAAATATATCTGTGCGCAGGTTCTCCCGTTTCGAGATGGGGGAAGGCCTGCAAAAACGGCAAGATGATTTTGCTGCCGAAATCGCCAGACTGCAGCAAAAATAGAGACAGAGCACATTCAGTGCTCTTTTTTCTGAAAAAAGGAATTCTAATACTGGACCTCGAATTACAATTTGGAGGGTGTGCAATATGCAGGTAGAGTATAAGCGGGTGGTCCTCAAACTTAGCGGCGAGGCCTTGGCCGGTTCCAAGGGAAACGGCATTGACAGCCAAGTCTTAAAAAATGTGGGCGTCCAGATCAAGACCCTGATTGAAATGGGTGTTCAGGTGGCTTGTGTCGTTGGCGGAGGCAATATTTGGCGGGGCGCTGCTGCCAGCTCCCAGGGGATGGACAGGGCGACTGCAGACTATATGGGTATGCTTGCTACCGTCATCAACGCCCTTGCTCTGCAGGACGCCTTAGAATCTCTCGGGGTCACCACACGCACACAGACCGCTATTGAAATGAGGCAGGTAGCGGAGCCCTATATCCGAAGAAGGGCAATCCGCCATCTGGAAAAGGGCAGGGTGGTCATCTTTGCTGCCGGCACTGGCAACCCCTACTTTTCCACCGACACTGCTGCTGCTCTCAGAGCAGCAGAAATCGAAGCGGATGTCATCTTGATGGCCAAGGGAAATGTGGATGCAGTTTATGACCGGGATCCCCGGAAAGAACCCAATGCCCAAAAATTCACCGAACTCACTCATCATCAAGTTCTTAACTTGGGGCTGGGAGTCATGGACGCAACGGCTGCTTCCCTTTGCATGGACAATAATATTACGATTATTGTTTTTTCCATGTCTGAAGACAGCAATATAGTAAAAGCAGTTTGTGGGAATAAAATCGGAACAGTAATAAGGGGGTAAGTAAGTTGTTTGATGAAATATACAGTGATGCCAAGGGGAGGATGGCAAAGGCAATTGATGCCCTTAAAACAGATTTTAACTCTGTTAGGGCCGGGCGGGCTAATCCCGCTCTGCTTGACCGCTTGACAGTTGAGTACTATGGCACTGTCACACCTGTAAAACAAATGGCCAATATCAGCGCTCCCGACCCCAGAACCTTGGTGATTCAGCCCTGGGACAAGACTGCAATTCCAGAGATTGAGAAGGCTGTATTAAAGTCAGGTCTGGGTCTTACTCCTAACAGTGACGGGACATTAATTCGGCTTGCCATACCCCAGCTGACCCAGGAGCGCCGGGTTGAACTTGTAAAGCTGGTGCGCAAAAAAACTGAAGAGTCAAAGGTAGCTATCCGCAATATCCGCAGGGATGCCAATGAGTTGATCAAGTCTTTGCAAAAGGATGGCGAAATCTCAGAAGATGACGAACGGCGTCATCAGGATGAAATTCAAAAGTTAACGGATCAGTATACCAAGCTTGCCGATGAACAGCTAAGCTTCAAAGAAGCAGAAATCATGGATGTCTAACGCTCTAATTTGCGCCCCGAATGGGGCGCTTCGACTGAAATGAGGGATGGCATGTTTAAGAAAAAGCGGGTCGCCAATCAGCTGGATGTCATACGCAGGGGACCTATTCCCAAACATCTTGCGATTATCATGGACGGCAACGGGCGCTGGGCTCGAAAGAGGGGAATGCCAAGAGCTGCAGGACACCGAGCTGGAATGGATGCTATCAACAGGTGCCTTGAAGGTTTAAAAAGATTGGATGTTAAGTACCTGACCCTTTACGCCTTTTCTACAGAAAACTGGCGCCGTCCCAAGGCAGAAGTTGACTATCTCATGAACCTGCCTGTCCAGTTCATTGCTAAAGAACTGGACAATATGATCGCCAACAATATTCGCTTACAGGTTTTGGGGGACATGGACGGATTGCCTGATCATACCCGAATCTCTGTCACCCGGGGGATTGAGGCAACCGCCGGCAATTCAGGCCTTACTTTATCCTTTGCCTTGAATTACGGCGCCAGGGAAGAAATTCTCAGGGCAGTCCGCCAGTTGGGCAAAATGTGTCATAGGGGTATGCTCAACCCCGCTGACATCGACAGCGGGGAATTTGAAAAATGCCTGTACACTGCGGGAATGCCAAACCCCGACCTGGTAATCAGAACCAGCGGTGAAATCAGAATCAGCAATTTCCTCCTCTGGCAGATGGCCTATTCCGAGCTGTGTTTTCTCGATACCCTGTGGCCGGATTTTAATGAACTTCACCTCTATGGGGCCATTGCCGATTTTCAGCGGCGGCAACGCCGGTTTGGCGGAATCTAAGAACTGGAGGCTATGTGGAAATGCGTGCACGCCTATTGACTGCTGCAATTGGGATACCAGTTGTCATAGCAGCTCTATATCTTGGGGGACCTGTGTTCTTTATCTTAATGACTTTATATTCTCTGGGGGCAATGTTTGAATTCGCCCGCATGCTGGGTTTGTCCGGGTCCGCAAGCGCCGCCGCCGGGGGGATAATCGTTGTTCCCTATTACCTCAATCTCTATTTTCACTTTTTGCCCTGGGATGCTTATCTTTTGCTCTATATCCTCATCGCCGCCAGCATATTCTTTGTATTTTGCTTTAGCAAACTGGACTTTCAGCAGTCCAGCGGCTTAATCTTTGGCGGCATCTACATCACAGTCTTGGCTTCGACTCTTGCCTTGGTCAGGAACATGGACAAGGGAATGATTCTTACCCTGGCAGTCTTTCTTGTCACCTGGGGGACCGACACCGGTGCTTTCTTTATCGGCATGCTCCTGGGAAAACAGAAACTAGCCCCGGCGATCTCCCCGAATAAATCCTGGGCCGGCGCCATAGGCGGATTTTTTACTGGCATCATCATCGCTACGGCAATTGGCATACTAATTAAGGGAAATGTACTTATCTTTTTCTTATGGGGATGTTCTGCGGCCATATTTGGCCAGATTGGCGACCTGTGTGAATCAGCCTTTAAGCGCTTTGCCGGGGTCAAGGATTCCGGAAAATTTTTCCCTGGCCATGGCGGTTTCCTTGACCGCATCGACAGTTTGCTCTTTGTTTCAGCCCTAGCCTATATATTTTTTGGAGTGTTGGCATGAGATCCTTGGCAGTCTTAGGTTCTACCGGTTCCATCGGCACCCAGACATTAAGTGTTCTGTGTCGCAACCCCGGGCAGTATAATGTACAGCTGCTTGGTGCAAATACAAACTGGCGCCTGATGGAGGAACAAATCCGCGCCTTCCGTCCCCGGTGGGCGGTACTGGCTGATGAGAGAGCTGCGGGGCAGTTGCAGGCCAGAGTGGCTGATCTGAATGTTGAAGTCTTGGCAGGGGAGAGGGCACTTGCAGGCCTTTTGGCCTCCGAGAGATTTGACATTGTTGTGGCTGGCATGGTAGGGCATTCCGGCTTGTTGCCGGTTATTTCTGCAATCAAGTCCGGAGCGGATATCGCTCTGGCCAACAAAGAAGTGTTGGTAATGGCGGGCCATTTAGTTACAGCTCTTTGCCGCCAACAGGGGGTCACCCTGCTGCCCCTGGACAGTGAACATTCAGCCATTTTTCAGTGTCTGCAGGGCCACAGCAGCAAGGATGTCAAAAGACTGCTTCTTACTGCTTCCGGCGGTCCCTTTTTGGGGAAATCACTGGATCAATTGGCAAATGTCACCCCTGCCCAGGCAGTGAAACACCCCAATTGGAAAATGGGGGCCAAAATTTCTGTAGATTCAGCATCTCTAATGAACAAGGGATTGGAGATAATAGAGGCAAGCTGGCTGTTTGGGATTAGTCCCGAAAAAATCGATGTCCTTGTACATCCCCAGAGCATCATCCATTCGATGGTTGAATTCAATGATGGGGCCGTCCTCGCCCAGCTGGGTATCCCCTCTATGGAACTGCCCATACAGTATGCCTTGTCCTGGCCCAGGCGCTGGCCGGGACCAGACAGTTACTTTCTCGACTGGTTAAATCTGCCCAGTCTGAGTTTTTCCCAGCCGGATACCGTGACCTTTCCCTGTTTGGAATTGGCTAAAGCTGCAATCAGGCAGGGGGGCAATTCTCCTGCAGTCCTGAGCACTGCCAATGACATATGCGTCGAGTATTTTCTTGCAGGCAAGCTGAGTTTTTATGGGATACCGCGGGTAATTGAGCGAATGCTGGCTGTAGTGCCATGGCAGGCTAGTCCTGATTTAAGCTCAATCATTCAAACGATGGAAAGCACAATCCGAGAAACCAGAAATTTCATAGAGAGCATGGAGTGATGGTATGGCAATCCTCATAGCCGTTATTGTTTTCAGCGTAATAATAATTGTCCACGAACTGGGTCATTTTTTAGCCGCCAAGGCCGCAGGAATTGCAATTGAGGAGTTTTCTATTGGTTTTGGCCCCAAGCTGTTAAGCCTGGGCAGAGATACAAAGTTTTCCATTCGCCTTGTGCCAATGGGGGGATTTGTGCGCATGCTTGGCGAAGAGGATGGCGCAGGGGAAAATAACCCTGCCAGCTATCCCAACAAAACTCCTTTGCAGCGCATGGCCGTGATAGCAGCGGGCCCTGTCATGAACTTTCTCCTGGCCACGCTGATCTTTATCCTCCTTTATGGCGCTGTGGGCGTAGTTGGTGAAAACGTAGCGATTATTGGCGATGTGGTTCCCGGTTCCCCTGCCGAACAGGCCGGACTGCTGCCGGGAGATGAGATTGTGTCTATCGACTCCCAGCCTACAGAGAAATGGACAGATATCCAAAATTATGTGCGGGCAAATGCCACTAAGGCCCTTGAGTTTACCTTCAGGCGCGGGGACCAAACTCACACTGTCGAGATAGTGCCCCGCCTGGGCCAGGAGTATCCGGAAGTGGGGATTGCGCCCCGGGTCAAACGTCTGTCTGTAGGCGCCAGCATAATTCAGGGGGTAAGGGAAACTGGCAGGATGACTGCAGCGGTCCTGAACTCTCTAGCGGGGATTATTACCCGCAAGATTCCTGTGGGGGATCTGACAGGACCCATTGGCATTGTATACTATGTGGGACAGGCCGCCCGGGCGGGTTGGCTCAATGTTCTGAGCCTGGCTGCCCTGATCAGTGTCAACCTGGGGCTTTTTAATCTGCTGCCAATTCCCGCCCTTGACGGCAGTAAGATTGTCTTGCTGGGCGTGGAATTAATTAGAAGGAAGCCCCTGGACCCTCAGAAGGAAAGCATTATTCATCTTGTCGGTTTTGCTCTGCTGATTACTTTGATGCTGGTCGTCATGTACAAAGATATTATTCGCTTTATCCTGTAGGTGACAGTTATGGAAAGACGTGCAGCCAGGACTGTTGATGCAGGCGGAGTAAAAATTGGCGGAGACCACCCCATAGTAATTCAGTCAATGACAAACACCGATACTAAAGATGTTGAAAGCACTGTCGGGCAGATCAAAAGGCTTGTGGCTGCTGGCTGTGAGCTGGTCAGGGTTGCTGTGCCCGACAAAGAATCTGCCAGGGCCCTCAAGAGAATTCGGGCTTTAAGCCCCGTTCCCCTGGTGGCTGACATTCACTTTGATCATTATTTAGCCTTGGCGGCCCTGGATGCCGGCATTGACAAGCTGCGAATCAATCCTGGGACTATTGGCGCCAAGGCCCTCAAGGCAGTTGTCACTGCGGCCGTCAGCCAGCAGGTGCCTGTCCGGATTGGCGTTAATTCCGGCTCAATCCACAGAGAATACCTGCACTTGTCCCGCATTGATGCTTTGGTAAAAAGCGCCCTCTTTTATTGCGAGGCTATCGAAAGCATGGGCTGCAAGGATCTGGTAGTATCTCTCAAGTCCTCATCTGTAATGGAGACTTACAGGGCAACAGAGCAGTTTGCCCGGGGCAATGATTATCCCATTCACCTGGGGGTTACTGAGGCTGGAACTGTCCGATCCAGCACCATCAAGTCATCTATTGGCATCGGCGCCCTTCTCCTTCAGGGCATTGGGGATACCCTCAGGGTTTCTGTCACTGGTCCCCCTGAAAGTGAAATCCCCATTGCAATCGGTATTTTACGCGCACTGGGCTTGCGGCCGGGAGTGGAAATAATCAGCTGTCCCACATGCGGCCGCAGCGGTTATGACGTAGCTAAGGCTGCCCAGGAGGTGGAAGCCCATCTGAGCATGGTTGACCTTCACCTAAAAGTTGCAGTAATGGGTTGCGTTGTCAATGGACCGGGAGAGGCCCGGCATGCAGATTTCGGCATTGCCTTTGGTCCCAGTGAAGGGGTTCTCTTTCAAAAAGGTGAAGTAGTCAACAAAATGCCCAATGAAGAACTGCCCAATGCACTGATTAAATTGATGGACTTGGCACGTGAGACTGAAGATCCGAGGTGTAAGCATGAAGGTTGCAGCCGTAATTCCCGCCTATAATGAGGAAAAGACTATTGCCAATGTAGTCCGGGTATTGCTGTCATCACCCAGCATCGGCCAGGTGATTGTAGTTAGCGATGGTTCCACCGACAATACTGCTGAGGTTGCTTCCCAGCTGGGGGCCAGTGTAGTTAATTTGCCCGAGAACCTGGGCAAAGGCGGAGCGATGCTGGCAGGGGTCAAAAATACTGATGCCGATTACATTATGTTTATAGATGCCGATCTCATCGGCCTCAGGCAGGACCATATTGACAATCTGCTGGCCCCAATCAAGACTGGCGAGGTTGCTGCCACCCTGGGCGTGTTTAAGAAGGGGCGGGTAACTACCGACTTGGCGCAAAAAATAGCGCCTAACCTGACAGGCCAGAGGGTGATTAAAACCTCTCTGCTGGAACTGGTCAGGGATATGGATATCTCTAGATTTGGCGTCGAGCTGGCGTTAAACCGCCTCCTTGAGGAACATCAGATCAAGTGGGCGACCGTAGAGTTGCCAGACCTCAGTCATGTAATGAAAGAGGAAAAACTCGGTTTCTGGAAGGGTTTCCTGGCAAGGCTGAGGATGTATAAGGAAATAATCACTTATTTCATTAAATATTAGCGGGGGATTTGTATGGTTGTTGCCCTGCGCCTGGTATTGGCTGTTATCTTTGGCAGCGTCATTGGTTTGGAAAGAGAGTTGCATAACCATCCGGCAGGATTTCGCACCCATATCTTGGTGAGTACAGGTTCTGCCCTGTTTACCCTGGTGTCTGTCAACTCCTTTGGCAACGCTGACCCTTCAAGGGTTGCCGCCCAAATCGTCAGCGGCATAGGTTTCCTGGGAGCGGGGACGATATTGCGGGAGGGCGCTACCATCCGCGGTCTTACCACCGCTGCCAGTCTTTGGTCGGTGGCCGGCGTCGGCATGGCAATTGGCACCGGCTACTACTTGGGAGCTATTCTCACCACTGTGCTGATGGTGGTTGTGTTGTTCTTTTTTTCCTTTCTGGAGCAAAGGATATTGCAGAGAACTGTTAAAGTGGTGGAAATGACAGTGGCAGATATTCCGGGTCAGTTGGGGCAAGTGGCTTCAAGGCTTGGGGAGCTGGGGATATCCATAAAATCTGTGGGCATTTCCCCTCATTCCTCTGAGCAAGTAAATATTGAGTTGATGCTAAAGATACCCGCTTCTCTGCATCTGCATGAGGTGATCGACTCTTTGGCCCAGCTGAAAGGGGTAAGCAGCATTAAGGCTGAGGATTGATACCAAGGCTTAAATAAAAAACTGCGTGCTCAGTTAGTTCGGGGTATCCTTCAACGATAAACAAGGGGTGTTTTTCATGGATGTAGTGGAATTTGTCGAGGCAATTGATCAGCTCTCCGCTGAAAAGGGTATAGCAAAAGAGTTGCTGTTTGAAGCGGTAGAGGCTGCACTTGTTTCGGCATATAAAAAGAATTTTTCTTCGCTGCAGAACGTTCGGGTCGACCTCAACCGCCAAACCGGCAAGATTAAGGTGCTGTCCCAAAAAGAAGTGGTGGAATCTGTTGACAATCCTATGGAGCAGATTTCCTTGCGGGACGCCCTGAAAATTAGCCCAATATACTCCTGCGGTGATTTGGCCGAGGTGGAAGTTACGCCTAAGAACTTTGGCCGCATTGCCGCTCAGGCCGCAAAACAAGTGGTAATTCAAAAGATTCGTGAGGCCGAGCGGGATAAGATTTATGAGGAATTTTCTAATCGGGAAAGTGAAGTTGTCACCGGCATTGTGCAAAATATCGAACAGGATAATGTCTTTATTGATATTGGCAAGACCGAAGCCATTCTCCCTCCCTCGGAGCAGTTGAATGGCGATGTTTATGAATCCCAGGCGCGGATGAAGTTTTTTGTGTTGGAAGTCAAGAACTCGACTAAAGGACCCCAAGTTTTTGTCTCCAGGACCCACCCGGGTTTAATCAAGAGGCTGTTTGAAGCGGAAGTGCCGGAAATTTTTGATGGCACTGTAGAAATCAAGGCAGTTTCCAGGGAAGCAGGACAGCGTTCCAAGATTGCTGTCTGGTCAGATAATCCTGATGTGGATCCCGTCGGCGCCTGTGTTGGCCCCAAAGGCATGCGAGTGCAAGCTATTGTCTTCGAGCTCAGGGGAGAAAAGATTGATATCGTCCGTTGGAGCCCGGAAGCAGAAATCTTTGTCGCCAACGCCTTGAGTCCCGCCAAGGTGACTGAAGTCTTTGCTGATGCCGAGCAGCGGGTGGCCAGAATAGTAGTCCCTGATAATCAGCTGTCATTGGCAATCGGCAAGGAGGGACAAAATGCCCGCCTGGCTGCCAAGCTGACCGGCTGGAAAATAGATATCAAGAGCGAAGCCCAGCATGAAGAAGGTGAGCTTGATGGTGAAAGTTAAAAAAATACCCATGCGCCAGTGCATTGCCTGCCGCAATCAGAAACCCAAGCGGGAGCTGGTGCGGATTGTGCGCAATAACCAGGGTCAGCTGCTCTTTGACCAGAAAGGCAAGCTGCCTGGCAGGGGAGCCTATCTCTGTGTTTCTGCTGATTGTTTGCGCAAGGCTGTTAAGGAAAACCTCTTTGCCCGTCATCTGGATATAAAACCTGATGCTGCCCTGTTGGCACAGCTGGAGAATTTAATTGGCGACAACCCGGATTAAGAATTTTTTGGGGATTGCACAAAGGGGCGGTTTTGTCATCTCGGGCAGCAATCTGATTCTCCGGGAAGTGGCGCGGACAAGGAATAAGTCTAAAGGGCTTGTCTTGATTGCTGCAGACGCCCAGACTCCAACTGGGGAGGATTTGATTGCTGCCTGCAGTGGCAAGGGTCATACTGTAATCAAGACCCCTCTGAGCAAGATTGAATTGGGACTTGCTATTGGCAAAAGCCAGCGTGGCTATGTTATGATTAAAGATAAAGGAATTGCCAAAAGGATTATCGCTTTACTTGAAGAAATGGAGGTGGCTGCCCATGACCAAAATGAGAGTCTATGAATTGGCACGGGAGCTTAAACTTGATAGCAAGGAAATACTAAAGGTTTCAACTGATTTGGGTTTTGAGGTTAAGAACCATATGAGCAACTTGGATTCAGGCCAGGTGCAGGCGGTGCGCAAGGCCCTGGCAAAGCCTGCTGAAAAATCCCGACCAGCTAAGCCCAAATCCAGTCAGACCGCCCAGGCAAAGCAAGCTCCAAGTCCCCTGTCTGCAAAAGTCAGGCAGGAAAAACGTCCGGAACCTAAGGCCAAAATTCCGGTCATGATTTCTCCTGCCGGCCACACTATGGCTGAATTGGAGCAGCTCTTTAATCTGCCTGCTACTCAGCTAATCAAGGCCTTGATGTCCTTGGGAGTCATGGCCAGCATAAATCAGCAGTTGGATACAGATACCGTAGAGATCCTGGCTGCTCAGGTCGGCATAGAAACAGAAGTTGAAAAAACCTCTGAAGAGCTGAAACAGCAACGCTTTGCTGCAATGAAGACTTCCTCTGCCGAGGATGCCGTTGAACGTTCCCCTGTAGTTACTGTTATGGGCCATGTAGACCATGGAAAGACCTCACTGCTGGATTTCATTCGCAGCGCCAATGTCACTGCAGGGGAGGCCGGAGGGATCACCCAGCATATCGGTGCTTACCAGGTGGTTCATAATGGCAAGACTATTGTATTTTTGGACACCCCCGGCCATGAGGCTTTTACCGCCATGCGGGCCAGAGGCACCAAAATTACTGATATCGCTATTTTGGTGGTGGCCGCTGATGAAGGGGTCATGCCCCAAACCATCGAAGCCATGAATCATGCCAAAGCAGCTGATGTTCCTATAATAGTTGCCATCAACAAAATGGATAAGCCAGGGGCCAATCCCGAAAAAGTCAAACAGCAGTTGTCAAACCATGGTCTGATGCCCGAGGAATGGGGCGGGGACACAATTTTTTCCGAAGTGTCCGCCACAAGCGGCGCCGGCATCGGCAACCTCCTGGAAATGATTCTTCTCAGCGCAGAAATGATGGAGCTGAAAGCTTCACCCAACCGCCTGGCAGAAGGCACTGTAATTGAGGCTAAAATTGACAAGGGGCGGGGACCCGTGGCTACCATCCTCATTCAACAGGGCACTCTGAATGTGGGCGATTCAATTGTCTGCGGCTCTGCCTTTGGCAAAGTAAGGGCAATGTTTAACGACAGGGGGAAGAGACTGAATGGCTCAGGACCATCGGTGCCTGTGGAAATACTGGGTCTGTCCGATGTGCCGCCGGCAGGAGAAATATTCCAAGCCGTGGCCGATGACAAGACTGCCCGCACCGAGGCCCTTGACTACAGCCAGGAACAACGGGAAATCAGCATGGCAAGGACCCGGGTATCCCTGGAAGATATCTTTAAACAGATGGAAGAATCCCAAGTCAAAGAGCTTAACCTCTTGTTAAAGAGCGATGTCCAGGGCACTACTGAAGCCCTAAAGCAATCTTTGAACAAGATCAAAGTTCAGGATATCAAGGTCAATATCATTCATGATGGAGTCGGCGGCATTAATCAATCTGACGTTTCCCTGGCCTCTGCTTCGGGAGCGATTATCATCGGCTTTAATGTCCGTCCCGATACCCAGGCACAGCGGTTGGCCGAGGAAGAAGATGTTGAAATCCGGCTGTACAGGGTAATCTACGATGTTATCGATGATGTCAGACTGGCTCTTAAAGGCCTGCTTGAGCCTGAGTTTAAGGAAAAAGTGATGGGGCGGGTCGAGGTTCGCAACACCTTCCGCCATTCCAAGCTGGGGACCATTGCCGGCTGCTATGTCATCGACGGCAAGGTAACAAACCGCGCTCTGGGCCGCCTGTTACGGGATGGAGTCATCATATATGAAGGCAAGCTGTCTTCTCTCAAGCGTTTTAAGGATGATGTCAAAGAAGTGAGCAGTGGATATGAATGTGGAATTATGCTGGAGAACTACAACGATATCAAGGAAGGCGACCAAATTGAAGCCTATGCCATGGTGGAGGAAAAATAGATGAGCGGGACTAGGGCAAAAAAAAGGGCAGAGACAATTAAAGAAGAAGTCAGCGATATCATCAGTTCAAAGCTCAAAGACCCTCGGGTAGGATTTACCACAGTTACCGCAGTAGAGGCCAGCAAGGATATTCATTATGTCACTGTCTATGTCAGCATCCTTGGCGATGAAAATCAGCAGAAGGAAACCATGGAGACCCTGAAAAACGCTGCTGGCTTTATTCGCACCGAACTGGGAACGCGGATTCGCATTCGCCATGTGCCCGAACTGCGTTTTGTCCAGGACCGGGCCATGGAACAACACGCCCAAATCAATGCGCTAATCAAGCAGATCAATGAGGAAAATTCCCATGGCGACGAAAAACACTGAACTGGCTTTGATTAGAGATGCTCTTCTTGGAGCCAGAGAACCTATTTTTATCTTCTCGCACCCCTCTCCCGATGGAGACAGCATTGGTTCTACTCTTGGGGTATACGGAATTTTGACCGCTGCCGGCATTAAGGCTCAGCCGGTGCTTCCCGATTTGCCTCGAGTCTATGAATTTTTGGCAGACGGCATCAAAATCCTAAAGCCTCCAGTGGATCTTAAGAATAAAATAGCCCTGGTGCTGGATTGCGGCGATTTGGCCCGCCTCCAGCAGTCAGGGCTCTCCCTGGATGGGGCTGTCAAGGTTATTAATATCGACCATCATTTACATAATGATTTTTTTGGCGATCTCAATTATGTAGACAGCAAAGCTGCCGCCGTGGGCGAAATCATCCATCAGATATTCGGGAATTTCCCCCAATACTATTCTCCCAGAGTTGCAGAGGCATTGTATACCGCTTTGGTTACCGACACCGGCCGCTTCAGCTACAGCAACACCTCAGCCGAAGTTCTGAGAGCGGCCGCGACTTTAGTGGAATGGGGGGCCTGTCCCCAGAAGGTGTACAACCATCTCTATGAGAACAGGTCTCAGAATTATTATGAGTTCCTCGCTCAAGCCCTGTCCCGCATTGAACTTCACTTTGCAGACAGGGTGGCTTTGCTTCCCCTGGAAAGGCGCCTCTTGCTCCAGTATAATCTTGAGGATTGGGAGCTAGATGAAATTAACGATTATCCCCGCAGCCTTGCTGGTGTCTCGGTGTCAATTGTCCTCACGGAAACCGAGGAAGGCATTGCCAAGGCCAGCTTGCGTTCGAAGGGACGGAATGTGGCGGCAATCGCCCGGGCCTTTGGGGGCGGGGGGCACAATAACGCCGCCGGCGCGACTTTGCAGATGCCTCTCTCAGAGGCCAGAAACCAGCTGCTAAAATTTCTTGAACAGGAGCGGGACTTGTGAGCATCAACGGCTTTATTCCTTTGAACAAACCACTGGGATTAAGCTCGCAGCAAGCCGTATCCCGAGTCAAGAAAATTACCGGCAGCAAGAGGGCCGGGCATACTGGGACACTGGATCCCCTTGCAACCGGTCTGCTGCTGGTGGCAATAGGAAAGGCCACTCGTCTCTGCCAGTATTTTCTCGACGGGGATAAAGGCTACAGGGCAGAAATAAAATTTGGCGCTGCCACCGATACCGGCGACAGAGAAGGCAGGGTTATAGATACTGCCAGGGATTTTTATTTCAGCCGCCAGGAAATTGCAGCCGTCCTCGCAAAATTTCAGGGCTCGATTGAGCAAAGGCCCCCAGCGGCTTCGGCGCTGAAGCTCAACGGCAAAAGGGCCTATACTCTCTTTCGCCAGGGACTGGCGCCGGAAATGCCGGTGCGCCAGGTGCAGATTAAATCCCTTTGCATCCTTTGCCCGGCAGATATTTCGGATGCCAATCCCATAATGACCATAGACGTGCTGTGCAGCAAGGGCACCTATATTCGCAGTTTGGCCATGGATATTGGCGCCGCCTTGGGTTGCCCCGCTCATCTTGCGGGACTTGTCCGGACTCGGATTTCTCAGATCGATCTCAGTCAGGCCGCGACTTTCGCCGATTTGGAAGGGGACTATAAACCCTGGCTGCTGGATATGGCTGTTGCTGTGGAAAAAATGCCGAAACTGCAGGTGGAGGGCAAAGAGCGCAAATTCTTCCTGCAGGGGAGGGAACTGGCGGCAGCTGGCTTTGCTGGTGAAATTGCAATTTTTTCGGGAATTAGGCTGCTGGGAATTGCCTGGGCCTCCCAGGACATTATTAAGCCTGTTAAGGTACTAGTACAGGAGCAAGAGCTGTGAAAATATATTTTGACTACAAAAAAATACCCCTGAATGGGACTGTTGTCACCCTGGGAAACTTTGACGGGTTTCATTTGGGGCACCAGCGCATACTCAGGGAAACTGTTGCCAAATCTAATCTATTGGGTCTGACTTCATTGGTCATGACCTTTCATCCCCATCCTCGCAGGCTTTTCGGCGCTGATTTGCCAATTATTACCCCCTTGGGGCAGAAACTCAGTTTGCTGAAAAAAGCCGGGGCGAGCATCGCCTTGGTCCAGCCTTTTACTAAAGCTTTCGCTGCCACTCCTCCCGCACGGTTTATCGAGGATATCCTGCTGGCTGCCCTGAATTGCCGCCATGTGGTGGTGGGTTACGATTATTCTTTTGGCCGCGCCGGCGCCGGTGACATCTCCTTGATCCAACAACTCACTGAGAGCCGGGGAATTGGCTGTGATATTATCCCGCCAGTCAGGTATGGGGAAGAGATAATCAGCAGCTCCGCCATCCGCCGTTATTTGGCTCAGGGCAATGTTGAAATGGCTGCCAAGTATATGGGCAGGCCCTTTGCCATCAAAGGCCGGGTAGCTTCGGGTGCCGGCCGGGGCAAATCCCTGGGCTTTCCCACTGCCAATTTATATCCAGTTTCTTCAGCTGCCCTGCCTGCCTTTGGCGTCTACTTGGTCAACGTGTGCACCGGAGGCTGCCGCTACTGGGGTATAGCCAATCTGGGCAACCATCCCACTTTCCCCGGGGGAAAGATATCTTTGGAAGTCTTCCTTTTTGAGTTCGAGGGAGATTTATACGGATCCATGCTTGCGGTCAGCTTTATAAAGCTGCTTCGGACTGAGCGCAAATTCCCCGATGCCGCCAGTCTTAGTCGCCAACAACAGCAAGACGTAAAATTGGCAAAAACTTTACTTACCAAAGACATTATGCTAAAATTACAAAGGATTTAACCATACGCTCTGATTTCCGCTTACTCCGACGGTTTTCTGGGCTAATGGCGTTTCCATATTAAGGGAGGTGAACCACATGACCATGACTCGGGAACAAAAGAATGAAATTATTGATCAGTATAAAGCACATGAAAAGGATACCGGTTCCTCAGAAGTTCAGATTGCCTTGCTGACAAACAGGATCAATCACTTGACAGAGCATCTCAAAACCCATAAAAATGACCATCATTCCCGGCGCGGGCTCATGAAAATGGTCGGCCGCAGGCGCAGACTGCTTGTTTATCTCAGGCAGGTTGATATCAATCGCTATCGGGCCATTTTGGAAAAACTTAATTTGCGCAAGTAAAAGCGGGGATCCCCGCTTTTATTTAAATGAATTCTGAAAGGAGGAGAATTAATGGACTATAGTTATAACATGTCCGGGAGAAACTTTACTGTAGAAATTGACAAGTACGCCAAGCAGGCCAACGGCTCAGTCTTGATCCGTTACGGTGAGACAGTCTTGCTGGTTACCGCCACAGCTTCCCGGGAACCCAGGGAAGGAATCGATTTTTTTCCACTTACTGTTGACTATGAAGAAAGAATGTACTCTGTAGGAAAAATACCTGGGGGGTTTATCAAGCGGGAAGGCCGCCCTACTGAAAAAGCTATCTTAACTGCCAGGCTTACGGACCGTCCCTTGCGTCCGCTGTTTCCCAAGGGATTCCGCAACGCCGTCCATATCGTTTCGACGGTAATGTCAATGGATCAGGATAATCCTCCGGAAATAGCCAGCATCAATGGCGCTTCTCTTGCCCTGTCCATTTCCGACATTCCTTTTGCCGGACCGGTGGCAGCGGTAATGATCGGCTATGTGGATGGTGAGCTGGTAGTCAATCCCGATATGGAGCAGCGGGAAAAGAGCGATCTGCACCTGACAGTAGCCGGTACCCGGGACGCCATAATGATGGTGGAGTCGGGAGCCAATGAAATTGACAAAGAAGTAATCATCGATGCCTTGCTGCTGGCCCACGAAGAGATCAAATCACTGGTGGCCTTCCAGGAGGAAATCGTCAAAACAATTGGCAAGGAAAAGATGGAGGTGCAGTTCAGCCCGGTGCCAGCGGAAATGGAGGAAGAGGTCAGGGATTTCGCTGCCCCTGGTATCAGTGAAGCTCTTACTATCCCCGAGAAACTGGCGCGAGAGGCGCGTATTGATGAAATTCAGGCAAGCTGGCTGGCCAAGTTTGAAGAGGTGCCAGAATCCGCAGGCCATGGCAAAGAAGCTTTTAAAAACCTGTTGAAAAAAATGGTGCGTTCGCAAATTCTAGACCAAGACTTGCGTCCGGATGGCCGCAAACATAATGAAATCCGTCCCATTGCCTGCGAGGTCGGCTTATTACCGAGAATCCACGGCTCAGCGCTGTTTACCCGGGGGCAGACACAGGTTCTAAACGCATGCACTTTGGGAGTCCCCGGCGATGTGCAGATATTGGACGGTCTCACTTTAGAAGAATCCAAGCGTTTTATGCACCATTACAATTTCCCCCCATACAGCGTTGGGGAACCTGGTTTTATGCGGGGTCCCGGACGCAGAGAAATTGGTCACGGGGCTTTGGCTGAAAGGGCTCTTATGCGGATGATTCCCCCGGAAGAAGAGTTCCCCTACACCATCCGTGTGGTTTCAGAAGTCTTGGAATCTAACGGTTCATCTTCCATGGGCAGCGTTTGTGCCGCATCTATGGCTCTGATGGATGCAGGGGTTCCAGTCCGGGCTGCTGTGGGCGGAATCGCCATGGGCCTGATTAAAGAGGAAGACCGCTATGCCATCCTTACTGACATCCAAGGCATGGAAGACTTTCTCGGCGATATGGACTTTAAAGTTGCCGGCACCCGCAAGGGCATCACCGCCCTGCAGATGGATATCAAAGTCCACGGCCTAAACCGGGAGATTCTATCTATGGCTTTGGACCAGGCTGTGGCCGGCTACAATTTCATCCTGGACAAAATGGAGGCAGCCATTGCCAGTCCCCGTGCCGATCTTTCGCCCTATGCTCCTCGCATTGTGGTGCTGAAAATCCCTGCAGACAAAATTCGGGAAGTCATTGGGCCAGGTGGCAAGATGGTCAACAAGATCATCGAGGACACCGGGGTCAAGATTGACATTGAAGATGACGGCACAATTTATATCGCTTCCCCTGATGGCGATGCCGCCGCCAAGGCAAAGAAGATTATTGAGGACCTTGTAAGGGAAGTAGAAGTCGGCGAGGTCTACATGGGCAAGGTGGTTCGGGTCGAGAGCTACGGGGCATTTGTTGAACTCTTGCCCGGCAAAGACGGCCTGGTTCACATCTCTCAGCTGGACCGCAAGCGGGTAGCCAAGACCGAAGATGTTGTCAAACTAGGGGATTCAATTGAAGTCAAGGTTATCGGCATTGACGAAAAGGGACGGGTCAAATTGTCCCATAAGGTTTTGCTTCCGCCTGATCCCGATGAGGAAGACAATCAGGAGGAAGAAAAAAACCGCAGAAGACCAAGGTAAATAAAAGCATCTGAAAAGGATGCTTTTTTATTTTTTTCATTGTCATACTTCCAAGGCAAGGGGGGTAATTATAAACGGGAGGGTAAGCAATGAGAATATTTTGGGTTGTGAAAGCCAAGACTGTCGTCTTTTGTCTGGTAGCATGTTTTGCTCTGCTGCTGGTGGCATATTCGGTTAACTTAGCTACCAGGGAGGTATTTTCCCGTAAACCTAAATATGTTGTCTTTTTGGGTCACGAACTGGATCCCAAAGCTGCTGATCTGCATCAGCAGGTGGCGAGACTGACCCAGAGCCTGACTCAGCAGCCAGTGGCCGCCCAATATGACAAGATAAACAAAGCGGTGATTCCCGAAGTAAATGGATTTGAGATTGAGGTGGAAGCTTGTGTGCAGGCAATCAGAGCAGCGAAAAAAGGAGAAACTGTCAAGCCTGTCTGGCAGGAAACTGAGCCGGATATGAAATTGAAAGATTTCGCCCTTTTTCCGGTCTACCAGGGAAATCCCCTGAAAAACCAAGTAGCTTTGATAATTAACGTTTCCTGGGGCAACGAATATTTGGAAGAGATGCTGACTATCCTGGAGGCAAATGCCGTCCCGGCCAGCTTTTTTTTGGTGGGCCGCTGGGCCGATCAAAACCCGGAATTGGTAAAAAAGCTGCAGGAGCTGGGCATGGATTTCGGCAATCATGGCTATTCTGACCCCCATATGCAGGAGATGAGTTCTGAGGCCATAAAAGAGGAGATCATCAAGACCAGTCAGGTGGTAGAAGCACTGACGGGAATAAAAGTCCAGTGGTTTAGTCCCCCTTACGGGGAAAAGGCGGAGAAAATATATGCCGCGGCTTCAGATTTAGGTCTGCATACGGTGCTCTGGTCTCTGGATACAATCGACTGGACTTTGCCGGGGGAGGAGGAAATCGTCCGGCGCATTGTCGATCATCTGCACAATGGGGCCATTGTCCTTATGCACCCAACGGAACAAACTCCCGGAGCCCTGAAAACGATCATTGAGGGAGTCCGGCAAAGTAACCTGGAGTTTGTCACCGTCACCGAGCTGCTCAATCCAAGTTATTGGCCGCAGAAATACAGTTCTCTGTGGGCGGGCAATTAGATGGAAGTGGTCAGATTTTCTGATCTTGCCGCCAAGGAAGTGATAAATTTCGGCAATGGCAAATGCCTTGGTCATTTTTCCGGCTGCGACCTAAGAATCGATCCGGACACTGGCAAAATCAAAGAGGTAATTTTGGCGGGGCGTTCAGGATTCTTCAGTTCATTCTTTATGGGCTCGCCAATTTATTGCATACCCTGGCAGGCGATTATCCGTGTGGGCATTGACACCATCATTGTATCGATTCAAGACAAAAATGAATAATATACCTTTACTCCAAGGGGCATAATAACCGTAGTACAATAGGGAGGTAGATTTATGGAAAAAACAGTAATCGCCTATTATAATTCCCGGGATGACGCCGAACGCAGTGTCCGGCACTTGCGGGAAAAGGGTTTTGGGGACAACGAAATCTCTATCCTGGCCAAAGATGAGCAGCAAAGCAGTTCCCAGGGTGAGGAAATGAGCTTCCAGAACCAAAATCTCACCGACGGCACCATGACCGGAGGCGCTCTTGGCGGTTTAGCCGGTCTGGCAATGGGGGCAGGGGCCCTCTTAATTCCAGGGTTGGGGCCCATTATGGCTGCAGGTCCCCTGGCAGGTGTGCTCACCGGCGCCCTTACCGGCGGGGTAGCCGGCGGGCTGATAGATTACGGCATTCCCGAGGAGAGCAGCAGAAGGTACGAACAGCACCTGGAATCCGGCAAGGTCCTGGCAATAATTAAGACTGAAGCCGGCAAAGCCATGGAAGCCATGAAAATCATGGATCGAACCGGCGGGCGCGGCATCGAGATGCATTAAAAATTCCCCTGGGGCAGCGGTCAAAATTGGACCGCTGCCCTTGTCTTTTGCATATTGTATTAGGGAAAGGGCAAGGAGGAGGAAAGATACATGGGCAGAAGACCAAGAATTGCTATTATTGGCGGCGACCGCAGAGAGCTGGTTCTGGCTGAACATTTGCAGAAAATGGGATTTGACATCAGCCTTTGCGGCTTTGGTAAGGGAATGCTTGCGGCCGAATATTTCTCCAGCCCAATCGAAGCTGCCCGGGGCGCACAGGCTATTATTTTGCCCATGGCCGGGGTGAAAAAAGATTTGACTGTACACAGCCCCGCAAATGCAAATCCGCCAAAAGTAGATGGGGCTTTTTTTAAGTCATTGCCAGCGGAAACGCCGGTATTTATTGGCTGGGCCAGCAAAGAATTAAAAGAGCTCTTCGGTGGCGCCCGCCTGATTGAAGTGGCGAATGATGATGAATTGGCTGTGCTCAATTCCATCCCTACCGCCGAAGGGGCGATAGCGATTGTTATGAATGAGGCGCCCGTCACTTTGCACGGAAACAACGCAATGGTCGTTGGCTTTGGCCGCTGTGGAAGTTCCCTGGCCAGAATGCTGGGTGGGATTGGCGCCCAAGTGACTGTTGCCGCCAGAAAGGCCGCTGACAGGGCCAGGGCAGTTGAGATGGGTTTCGAAGCCTGTGCAATTGACGAACTCAGTGAATATGTGCAATCAATGGCCTTTATCTTTAACACTGTTCCGGCGCCAGTGCTCACAGGTCCGGTGCTGGCCAATGCCAGACAGTGCTTTGTAATTGTAGACATTGCATCTGGGGGAGGCACTGATTTTCAAGCTGCTGCAGGCTATGGCCTTAAAGCTATCCTCGCCCCGGGGTTGCCGGGAAAAGTTGCCCCGGTAACATCCGGGAAGATTTTGGCCAGAGTATACCCCCGGTTCCTAGAAAAATTTGGTTTAAGGGGAGGAGAACATTGACAGGAAAAAAGATTGGCTTTGCAATAACCGGGTCCCATTGCACTTTCGCAGCCATTGTCGACCCGTTGAAAAAATTGATGGAAGGGGGAGATACGCTGATTCCCATAATTTCTGCATCTGTGGCCGGCACCAGTACTCGCTTTGGCCAAGCAGAGGACTGGCGCGAGGCCTTCGAAGATATTTGCCGGCACAGCGTTATTGATTCCATCAAAGGGGCGGAAGAAATTGCCACAAACAAACTTGATGTAGTTGTTGTCGCTCCTTGCACAGGCAATACCCTGGCCAAACTGGCAAATGCAATTACAGATACGCCGGTGACCATGGTGGTCAAGGCCCAGCTGAGAAATGAAAAGCCAGTAGTCCTGGCTATTTCCACCAATGACGGCCTGGCGGGGAACGCTGCCAACATCGGCAAACTGTTGGACAAAAAGAATGTTTATTTTGTGCCCTTCTCTCAGGATAATCCCCAAGAAAAGCCGCGCTCGCTGGTATGTAACATGTCCCTGCTGGCGGATACCATAGACAATGCAGTCCAGGGCAAACAAATCCAGCCTATTCTCTTAAGGTAGGGATGTCGGGTGCGGATCGGAATAGTTGGAGCAACCGGCATTGTTGGCCGGGAGCTGGTATCCCTTCTGGCCACAAGCAAGTTAAAGGCCACTGAGCTGAGACTGTCCGCAACCACCAGGTCTGTTGGGAAAAAGGTTGCAACCCACTTGGGAGAGCAAAATATCGCTGAATTAAATGTCGGTTTTTTCTCCGGCCTGGACTTATGCTTTTTTTGCGTCTCCGGCGGAGTCAGTGAAACATGGGTGCCCGTGGCGAAGGCCGAGAAAGTGCTCTGTATTGACAACAGCAGCAGATATCGTATGGAAGCAGATGTGCCCCTGGTTGTGCCTGAGGTCAACGGAGAGCTGCTGCGGGGCCAGCCCCAGATAATTGCCAATCCCAATTGCATTGTTTCGCCACTGACGGTGGCCCTAAACCCCATTCAGCTGAAATTCGGTTTGGAAGATTTGTGCATCAGCACCTATCAGTCGGTGTCCGGCGCCGGCCATGAGGCAATGGCGCAACTGGAAACTGAGTTAACAAACTATCCCGGGCGCCTCAGTCAGGGTCAAGGCCAATTCCTGCTTAATATCATTGCCTGCATTGGCAGCTGTGATTCCCGGGGGCATTCTCAAGAGGAAATGAAAATTATCCAGGAGACAAGAAAAATCCTGGATTTGCCTGCCTTGCCCATGGCGGTAACCGCCGTGCGGGTTCCTGTCAAGCGCAGTCATTGCCAGGCGGTAACTTTCATTACTAAGTGCAGGACCTCGGCGGAGGAAATCAGACAGGTTTTAAGCGCTGGAGATGTCCGGGTCAGCGACGTGGCTCCACAGCCGATTGCAGTCCAGGGGACCAATCAGGTTTATGTGGGCCGCATCAGAGAAAATCGGGAACATCGGCCCCGGTCCTATTCATTTTGGCTCGCAGCCGACAATCTCCGCAAAGGCGCAGCCTTAAACGCCCTCAGTATTGCCGAGCATTGGTGGGCACTGCAATGAAAAGTCAGGTAGTAGTGCATAAATACGGCGGCACCACCTTAAAAGATCCCCGCCAGCTTCGCAATTGCGGAGAAAATATCTGCCGAGAATATAAGAGTGGCAAAAGGCCTGTAGTTGTAGTTTCTGCTATGGGCAGAAACGGGGATCCCTATGCCACTGACACCTTTATCAGCCTGGCCTATGCGATTTCGCCTGCGCCTGCAGCCAGAGAGCTGGATCTGCTGATGGCCTGCGGCGAACTGGTCTCGGCGACTCTGCTGGCAGTACAGCTTCAGGAGCTGGGCTGCGCAGCCATGGCTCTCACCGGCAGCCAGGTGGGAATAATCACCGATGAAAACCATGGCAATGCGGAAATTCAGGCTGTGGAGATTAAGCGAATCCGCCAGGTGCTGGAAGCGGGCATAATCCCCGTTATTTGCGGGTTTCAAGGTGTTACAGCCAGCGGGGAGCTGACCACCCTGGGCAGAGGGGGCAGCGATATTACGGCAGTGGCGATGGCTGCAGCTTTAAAGCTTGATTCTGCTACTATCTATACGGATGTGCCGGCAATCAAGACTGCCGACCCTAAACTGGTCAAGGGGGCACGCCCCATTTATCAGCTGCATTATCAGGAAATCCTGGAAATGGCTGTAGAAGGGGCGAGAGTCATACATCCGCGGGCAGTGGAAAGGGCGATGGCCGATGACATTCGCCTGGTAATTACATCTCTGACCAACGGCAGCACCGCTCCTACGGAAATTGGACCACGGCACAGCACCGGCAAAGGCGAGGGAATTATCCGTGCCATTACCCATATTATAGGGATTAATCAGTATAAATTTGACCTTGAACCGGCAAAAATGGCGGAATTGCTGGATGAAATCGCTACAGCCGGCATCAACCTCGATTTAATAAACTTGGCGGATACGGGACACAGCTTTACTGTGGCCAACACTGACACCAAAATAATCGATAAAATTTTAGAGAATAGAAAAATTGAAGCCCAGCGCCGGGAGGACTGCAGCAAAATTTCTTTGATCGGAGTTGGAATCCGAGGTGTGTCCGGCCTAATGAACCGCATATACAAACCCTTGACTGCCGGCAATATTCCCGTCTATCACACCTCAGATTCATACACGCAAATCGCCTTGCTTGTGCCGCAAGCAAGGCTGTCAGAGGCAGTCAACTGCCTACACCAAGTGTTTTTCGGGGAGGATGATATGAGTTGAAAGGCATAGAGTGGGGCAAAACCCTGACGGCGATAGTTACACCCATGGATGCCAGGGGAGAAATAGATATCCCGGCGGCGGTCAATTTGGCCAGAGATATCATCGCTCATGGCTGTGATGGCATTGTCGTCTGCGGAACCACCGGTGAGGCGGCCACACTGTCCACAGAAGAAAAACTGCCCCTGATTTCCAGCCTGGGGGAAGAAATCAGGGGCAAGGGGCTGCTGATTGCCGGGGTGGGGGGTAACTGCACCAGAGATACAGTTGGCTTAATCCGCCAGGTGGAGGCCCTGCCTGTAGACGGCTATATGGTTATCACCCCTTATTATAACAAACCCAACCAGGCCGGACTTGTTCAGCATTACCTGGCAGTGGATGCTGCCAGCACAAGGCCAATCATGTTGTACAATGTGCCCTCCAGAACGGGAATAGATATGTCAAGGGATGATTATGAGCTGGTGCTGGCAAACTGCCCGAAAATAACTGCAGTCAAAGAGGCAAGCGCCGACCTGGCAAAAGCCAGCTGGCTAGCAGTTAAATTTCCGGATGTGGACTTTTTCAGCGGCAATGACAATCTGACCCTGCCCTTGATGGTTCTTGGCTTTAAAGGGGTGGTCAGTGTGGCGGCAAATGTGGTCCCTGCTGCCATGGCACAATTAACTGCCTTGGCAAGCCAAGGGGATTGGGAGGGGGCTAGGCATATCCATGAATTTTTGTCCCCGCTGTTTGCAGCCCTGTTTGTGGAGACCAATCCAGTGCCGGTGAAGGCTGCCCTGGAACTCCAGGGCTGGCCGGCAGGCAGCCCGAGATTGCCCCTGGCTAGGCTCTCACAGCCAAATGCCGCTTCCTTGGCAGAAGTATTGATTAACTATACAAGAGAATGGGTATAAACAAAATTCCGAGAGTTGGCGGAGGAGGTTAGGGGTAAGTACGGTACCGATAATTAGTGTCTGTATGAAAAAGGTAAGAGAGTGCCCATTGACGGCGCCCTCTTACCATGTACGGTATTAGCGATGTTGCTTGTTTCACGAGAGAAGATAGGATATAATAGGGCTATTGAACTGCGGTCGGGAAATTACTAACGGAGGTGTAATGTTGGCAGTTACTAACAATCGAAGGAAGACACGAAAAAAGGCTCCTCTCAATAACGAAAAGGTCAGGCTGGTTTCCCTGGGCGGCGTAGGTGAAATCGGCAAAAATATGTTTGCCTTTGAATATGAGCAGGAGATAGTAGTAATTGACGGGGGCTTAAAGTTCCCGGAAGAAGACATGTTGGGAGTAGACATTGTAATCCCTGATATCAGCTACCTGGTTGAAAACCAGAAGAAAGTAGCCGCTATTTTGTTGACTCATGGCCATGAGGACCATATCGGGGGCTTGCCTTATATTCTTAAACAACTGTCTATACCTGTCTATGGCACTAAGTTGACCCTGGGCATTCTCGAAGGCAAGCTCAAGGAAAAGGGAATGCTGGCAGAATGTGATTTGCGCCAAATCAGGCCAGGGATGAAACTGCAGGTTACTGAAAATATTCAAGCCGAGTTCTTTGTTGTAAATCACAGCATTCCCGATGCTGTGGGGATTTGTTTGCGTACTCCTGCCGGCCTCATCGTTCACTGCGGTGACTTTAAAATTGATCATACGCCAGTAGACGGCAGGGTCATGGATTTTAACCGCTTAGCCCAATATGGCGAGGAGGGTGTTCTCGCAGCGCTCATCGACTCTACAAATGCCGAACGCCCTGGGTTTACCCAATCGGAGACCAAGGTTGGCGAAACTATTTCTGAAGTGCTGCGCCTGTCAGACAATCGAGTAATCCTGGCTACCTTTGCCTCCAATGTCCACAGAATTCAGCAGGTTCTTAACGCTGCAGCCGAACATAAACGCAAAGTGGCCGTCAACGGGCGCTCAATGGTCAATGTAGTTGGTATCGCCATGGAGCTTGGTTATCTCAAGGATGATCATCATGTTTTAGTGGAAGTGGAAGAGGCAATCAAGATGCCCCCCCATAAAGTGGTGTTGCTGACCACCGGCAGCCAGGGGGAACCCATGTCCGGTCTCAGCAGAATGGCGGCAGGCGAGCACCGTAAGGTAGATATTGTCCCCGGAGATACGGTAATTTTTGCTGCCAATCCCATTCCGGGCAATGAAAAGCTTGTTTCCCGCACTATCGACAACTTATTCCGGCTGGGGGCGGATGTAATTTATGAATCGGTATCCGGAACCCATGTCTCCGGGCATGCCAGCCAGGAAGAAATCAAACTGATATTGAGCTTGCTCAAGCCCAAATATGCCATTCCCGTTCATGGCGAGTACCGCCACTGCATCCACTTTCAAAAATTGGCCACAGCTCAGGGCATCCCCCTCAGCAATGTTCCCATCATCAAGATTGGTGAATTGTGGGAATTCTCGGCCTCCGACGCTAAGCATGTCAGCACCGTGCCTTCTGGGCAGGTGATGGTTGACGGCTTAGGGATAGGCGATGTGGGCAATATTGTCCTCAGAGACCGCAAACAGCTTTCTATGGACGGAATTTTAATAGTGGTCTTGACTTTAGAAAAGGCTACCGGCAAGGTCCTTTCCGGTCCTGATATCGTCTCCAGAGGCTTTGTCTATGTGCGGGAGTCAGAAGACCTAATGGCGGAAGCAAGAGATGTCATACGTGGCTATCTTTCTGAAAAAGGCACTCAAACTGAGTGGTCAGTGATAAAGTCCGGCATCCGTGATTGTCTTGGCAAATTTCTCTATGATAAAACCCGGCGCAGTCCAATGATCATGCCCATAATCATGGAAGTCTAAGATGCATAAGGAGAACCCTGCACTGAAGCAGGGTTTTTTCTACATAAACACCGTCTCAGGGGGAAGACTATTGCAAACTAAAGGGAGTGATGAAATGGCTGCAATCGACGTCGGGCGCAACCAGCAGCTGGAAAATATCGAAAGCATGGGGCAAAATGTCCTGCCCGCCCCTGCTCCCAGCAGCATTCATATCCTTAACATCATCGGTCAGATTGAGGGGCATGTGGTGCTGCCTCCACAAAACAAGACTACAAAATATGAGCATATTATTCCTCAATTGGCAGCGGTGGAACAGAATCAGTCAATCCATGGTCTGCTGGTGATTCTCAATACCGTAGGCGGCGACGTGGAGGCAGGGCTGGCAATAGCAGAAATGATTAAGTCCCTGAGCAAACCGACAGTCTCTCTGGTTCTGGGAGGAGGACACAGCATTGGGGTGCCCATAGCTGTCAGCACCAATTATTCAATAATCGCGGAAACTGCTACCATGACTATTCATCCAATCCGCTTGACGGGATTGGTGATTGGGGTTCCTCAGACATATGAATACCTGGATAAAATGCAGGACAGAGTAGTGGACTTTGTCTGCCGCAATGCCAAGATCCCCAAAGATGTCTTTCGGGAACTGATGTTTCGCACCGGCGGGCTGGCCCGAGATATTGGCACAGTGCTGGTAGGCAAAGATGCCGTGGAAGTAGGTTTAATTGATGCCGTTGGCGGCATGGCCGCTGCTATTGAGAAAGTTCATTCTTTGATGAAAGACAGGGTGAATTAAATGGTGCTGTACACCCCCTACGATGTTGATATAATTATGCGGGATCTGACCCAGCCCGAGGCAATGCAGCGGGAGGTAAGGCTGGCTAACGGAATTGTGCTCCTGGGCCAGGATGTAGAATCTGGGTTTAAGATTGAACGGGTGGTATGCGGCAACAGCAATGCCTACCTCATTCCCGAATTTCAGCCGGGCATGGTAATCAAGCTGGGCTGAGCGGGTCTGTTTTTTTTTACCGGCATATGATAATATCAAATTCGGGAGGGGTGTCCAATGAACTATATAAAGGCAGCGCTGATTGGTCTCATTCAGGGCCTTACCGAGTTTTTGCCAGTCAGCAGTTCCGGCCACTTGGTTTTGGCTCAGAGGTTGCTGGGAATTAATATGCCAGGAGTAACTTTTGAAGTGTTCTTGCACGTAGGCACTTTAATTTCTGTAATATGGGTGTTCCGGGAGCGCCTTATCAACATAATCAAGTCTTTTCTAGTCCTGTATAAAAAAGAGGAAAGGGCTCGGTTTGCCGCCAGCAGCGACCGCAGGTTTGGCCTGCTCTTGATCGTCGCCAGCATTCCAACTGCTTTCATTGCCTTTCTCCTCAATGATTTTATCGAAAGTGCCTTTGGCAGTTCCCTTTTTGTTGGCATTGCACTGCTAATAACCGGCGGCCTGCTCTGGGTGGCAGATACTTTGCCGGGAGGCAATAAAGATATTGCCCAAACCACTGCCCTTGACGCCATCCTCATCGGCGTGTTTCAGGGGATTGCAATCTTTCCCGGCATATCCCGGTCGGGAGCCACTATCAGCGGCGCCCTTTTCCGCAAACTGGACAAGCGCACCGCTGCAGAATTTTCCTTCCTCCTTTCCATTCCGGCAATTCTTGGGGGGGCCCTGGTGGAAGTAATAAAGATTAGCCGGGATGCTGCCGGGGTTGCAATGGATTGGCTCTTTTATCTGGTGGGCATTGTCACTGCGGCTGCAGCAGGCATTTTTGCTATCAGGTTTTTCATCAAGCTGCTGCTCAGGGACAGGTTGCGCACCTTCGCTGTTTACTGTTGGTTAGTTGGTGTGTTCGTAATCATCATTACTCTATAAAGGAGTGTATTTATGGCCAGATCCCGGAGACGAAGGCGCAAAGACAGACAAGTCCACAATGAGGTTGGCGGCCTGATTATGGTGGCTTTTGCTGTTCTCGCAGGCGCCAGTCTGTTTTCTCCAGAAAATGTTGGCAGAATCGGGGGCTTTCTTGCCCGTCTGCAGTGGACTATCGCCGGCCAATACGCACTTTTTCTACCTTTTTCTATGTTTTTGTGGGGATTCAGGATGGTTTTCTTCCCTAATTCAGCCTTGTTTGCCCGCCGGGCAATCGGCAGCTTGCTGATAATCCTGTGTGTATTAACGGCGGTGCACATAGCCGCTGCAGATAAAGACTATTCCACAGAAACCTTGTTTAATATTGCCAAGCAGGAGAACAAACCCATCGCCGGCGGCGGAATTATCGGCGCCTTGGGTGCCCTGGCCCTTTTAAAGGCCTTTGGACTAGTGGGCGGAGTTGTCATCATGGTCTCAGTGGCAGCAATCGGCCTTTTTCTCCTCCTCAACATTTCCCTTAAGCAATTTGTTCAGCATTTGTCCCAGTTTGCCAAATCAGCAGCCAAAGCAATGGTAAAAGCCATGACTCGGCTCAATTCCGCATTGGGAAAGATGGTCAAATCTGCTGGAACCGCTGCTGAGGACAAGCCTGCAGCTGACCCTGTCAACATCCACGATTATCAGGTTCCTGTGGTTGATGAGGGCGTGGCTTCATCTGCCCAGGCGCCTCAGCCTGTTCTTACTGAGTCAATCCCGGAATTTCAAGTCCCGGTTGACGACCTGGCGGACCCGGTTATTGATCTAGAAAATGAAGAACCGGAGATTTACCAGCTGCCGCCCCTGAGTTTGCTGCAAAAAACCATTCGCCTCAAAGACCCTCAGGGGAAAAGAGAATTGGTTTCCCAGGCGGATATTTTAGAGGATACCCTTGCCAGCTTTGGCATTGAGGCAAAGGTAATCAATGTTCATCGGGGACCCACTATCACCAGATTTGAAATTCAGCCAGCTTCAGGGGTTAAGGTCAGCAGGATCGTAAATCTCGCCGATGATCTGGCTATGAACCTGGCCGCTACAGGCATGAGAATCGAGGCGCCAATTCCCGGCAAGTCTGCAATTGGCCTGGAAGTTGCCAACAAGTCCAAGGCTACCGTGTATTTGCGGGAGGTGCTTGAGACCAGCGAATTTCTCGACAATCCTTCCAAATTGGCTGTCGCCCTTGGCAAGGACATTGCAGGCGCTCCTGTTATCGCTGATTTGATGGATATTCCCCATCTGCTCATTGCCGGGGCCACCGGTTCCGGCAAATCGGTATGCCTCAACGCAATTATCATATCCCTGCTGTACAAAGCCAAGCCATCGGAACTGAAGTTCCTGTTCATCGACCCGAAAGTGGTGGAACTAAATGTTTACAATGGCCTGCCTCATTTGCTTTGTCCCGTTGTCACTGATCCCCGCATAGCTGCCCAGGGTCTCAAAAATATCGTCAAGGAAATGGAACAGCGTTACCATCTCTTTGCTGAGGCAGGGGCAAGGGATATACAGCGCTATAATGAATTTGCCGAGCAAAGGGGGGAGAAGCCCCTGCCCAATGTAATCGTCATCATTGACGAGCTGGCCGACCTGATGATGACCTCGGCTACCGAAGTGGAAGATGCCATCTTCCGGATTGCCCAGAAATCCCGGGCGGCAGGAATTCATCTCATTGTGGCCACTCAGCGTCCATCTGTGGATGTCATTACCGGAGTGATAAAAGCCAATCTTACTACACGGATCGCCTTTGCCGTCTCTTCCCAGGTAGACTCTAAGACCATCCTTGATATGGGAGGAGCAGAAAAGCTTTTAGGCCGGGGGGATATGCTCTTTTCGCCATTCGGATCAGCGAAGCCCCAGCGCCTCCAGAGCGCTTATATTTCCGATGAAGAGGTTGAGAAGGTAGTAGCCCATATTCTAGGACAGGCCATGCCAGTGCTGCGCACAGATTTTCTCCAGCCTCATGAAGAGGATGAGGAGGAAGAGCTCCTGGAAATGGATGAATTGCTCCCGGAAGCAGCAAGGATGATTGTCGAAAGCGGACAGGCCTCAATTTCAATGCTGCAAAGGCGCCTGCGCATAGGCTATACCCGGGCGGGCCGGCTCATTGATGATATGGAGCGGTTGTCCATTGTGGGGGGGCATGAAGGCAGCAAAGCCAGAAAAATTCTTGTCACCCTGGCTCAATTGGAAGAAATCCTTGAAACTCAAGATCGCGTAAACCCATAAAAATCCGGCGCCCGGGTTTTTATGGGTTTAAGTCTGCAATTTCATCGGAAATTCGTTTGCGAAGCTCGGCCACCAGTTGATAGTTCATATGGGGATTGTAACAGGCTTCTAATTCAGCATGCAGTTTGGCGGCAGCGGCAATGTTATTTACAGCTTTGTCCATATAGAAAAGACTTTGGGCTTCTAATTCCGAGGGCCCCCGGTAATCCGGACCGAAGGTTACATCCGCAGTCCAGACAACGTGGGGAGGGTGACTTGAAAACAGGGCAAATTCTCCTGGAATATAGATGTGTTCCAAATACTTTGGCTGGAAACCGCAGTAGAGGTAGATGGCTGGGATCTGCCGTAGTTTAAGGGCTCGGGCAATTTCCCCTAGGACCTGGGAATTGAAGGCTCTATTGCCTCCTGTCAGCCCAATGCTGGACTTTGCTTTCAGCCCGGGCAAGAAGCTGACAATTCCCTTGCTGGTGAGGCCAGAGGCAAAGGCCTTGCGCTTGATGCCTTGCGGCTTTTCCGGAATAATTGGCAGGATCTTTGCTAAACAATCTTGGGCTTGTACCTCTACATCCCTGTGGCGTTCCAGTTCCTGGACCAGGTCTGCCAGGCCCGCGGCCACTGCCAGCCAGCGATAGGCAATTTGGTATAATTCTGATATTTCAGTGGTAAGTTCCTGAATCTGCTGGCGGCGTGCGGCCAGAGCCTTATAGTCCCAACAGCTTCCCAAATCTACTGTTTGCTGAACAGCCCCTGGCAAGCGAGGGTCAATTGTATGGGGAGCTGTGCCGTCGAGAATCGACACCTGCAGGGCAGGAATATAAAGTCCGTCGAGAGATTTTGCATCCGCTGTGCAGTGGTATTTTTCCAGGGGGAAATGGATCTGCCGGGCCACTTCTTTGATAATTGTTGATTTTCCCGTGCCGGGACCGCCCTTGAGGATATAAACTCGTTTGAAACTGTCCATGGCCAGGTACTGGTAATGGGAGCAAAAGCCTTGGGCGGAATTGGCTCCAGCGAAGAGATGGATATCTTTCATGCCAAAACTCCTCTTCAGTAACCTGTAATATCTTACTGCAAGCATCAAGCATCAGTGCAATTATCGGAGAAATTTGATATAATTATTTTTGTGGAGTGAGGGCCAATGGAATGGTATATGGAGTATGAAGTCCTCCATGACAGGCCTGGCATTTTAGGGGACATTGCAACTTTCCTGGGCCTCATGGGAGTCAATATTATTATGATTAATGGCATCGCCGGAGGAAAGCGGGGTCTGCTTTTAGATTGCAATGATTCAACCCGGATGGTAACTTTAAAAAATGCTTTCGCCAAGGCGTGCAGCATCCAGCTTACAGCCTTTAGAAAGCCAGATTTTATCGACAGAATCAGCTTAAAACATGGGAAGATCATTCATCAGGACGCCAATGTCCCTCGAACATACAGCTTCATCAGAGAAGACTTAGGCATGCTGGTAGACTTTTTGGGTGAACTAATTTTAAACCAAAAACCTGTCATCGGTTTGCGGGGCATGCCCCGGGTTGGCAAGACTGAAGCTACCATCGCCGCTTGCGTCTATGCCAATAAAAAATGGGTGCTAATATCTTCGACGCTGATGCGCCAGTCAATGCGCAGAGTCCTGTCCGAGGAAGAACTGACGGGAGACTGTGTTTACCTGATTGACGGCATTGTTTCCTGTGTCCGTGGCAGTTTTGAGCATAAACAGCTTGTGGAGAAAATATTGGAGTATCCAGTTCCCAAAATCATCGAGCACCCGGATATTTTCCTGCGAGAGAACGCTCTCAAAGAGGATTTCTTTGACTATATTGTCGAGCTTAGGCGCACAAAAGATGAGGTTATAGACTATAACCTGGTTTCCCAGTCTTTTTCTGCCTTTGATATAAGCTGAGGTGAGATAAGTGGAGCAAATCGTTACTCAATTGATAGAGGCCCGCCATAAAGCCGGACTGAGTCTGGAGGATCTGCACAAGTTAACTATGATTCCCATCAGGCAATTAGAATTTCTGGAATCATATCAATTTGACGAGATTGGACCTTCAGTATATGTCAAAGGTTTTATCCGCAGGTATGCCCAAGAGGTTGGCATTGACCCTGACAGCCTTTGGCAGTTAGAGGCCAGCCTTTTGCCCCTGGCTTCTCCCGCCAGGCCCAGACACAGTCGTCAGCCTCTTAGAAATTATCTCATTCCCATTTTGCGCATTCTTGCCATTCTCGTTATTCTCTTCTTGGCGGGGGTATTGATCTATAAAGCAATTAGTTCATATCTGGATCCTGGTCCGCCATCGCCGCCTGCGCCCCCTGGACAGCAGCAAGAGGACCCGAGCCCGCAGCCGGAACCTGAGCCGGAGCCCCAACCCGAACCGGAGCCTGAGGTGACTATTGAACCGGTTCAAGAGGATAATTCAGAGGCCATTTACTTGGTGCACAATGCCAAGTCCCTTGAGATTACTTTGGCCTTCAGTGGCAAGTGCTGGACCCGGATGACTGTTGACGGGGAGAAAGCGGGGGAGAGGACCTTCACCACAGGCCAACAGCATCAATTGACCGCTGCTGGGACAGTGAGAATCAGGTTTGGGGCGCCCATTAATGTCAGCGTTGCCGTCAACGGTGTTGCTGTAGAAATACCGGATATTCGCAAAGGTTTTAATTTGGAAATCAGGTTGGCGCCTGCCGAATGATTATGGGAGAGTGGCTATGGACAGAATTGCAGTCGTAAACTTGGGTTGTCCGAAAAACCAAATTGATGCCGAGACCATGTCAGGTATATTGGCAGAAAAGGGATACCAACTCACCGGACGGCCGGAAACGGCAGATATTATTGTGGTGAATACCTGCAGCTTTATTGACAAAGCCCGGCAGGAGTCAATTGATCAAATTCTCGCAATGGCTGAATATAAAAAAAAGGGGCGCTGCCGCCAGTTGCTGGTTACAGGCTGTCTCGCCCAAATGCATCATAAGGAATTGGCCAAAGAGATGCCTGAGGTTGACGGTTTTTTGGGAACGGGGAGCGTGGATCAAATCCTCGATCTCTTGGGGGGAAAAAGGGCGATTATTTCTTCTCCTGAAATGTATGACGGCCTGGCAGAGACCAAGCGCCTGCTCTCGACCTACCCCTACGGGTATTTAAAAATCGCCGAAGGCTGCAATAACTGGTGTTCATATTGCGTCATCCCCCAGTTGAGAGGCCGCTTGCGCAGCAAGGAGCGGAGCCAGGTACTTACCGAGGCCCGCTCGCTGGTGGAAAAGGGCATCAGAGAGATTATTCTCATCGCCCAGGATACTTCTCAGTATGGACTGGACATTAATGGCAAAAGCCAGTTGCCTGAGCTCTTGCTGGATTTGGAAAAAATTCCCGGCATCAACTGGATTCGATTGCTCTATTGTTATCCCGACCACATTACAGATGAGCTCATCGATGTATTTGCTGCCTCTGCCAAGCTTTGTCGTTACCTGGATATACCCCTTCAGCACAGCCATCCCGCTATTTTGCACAGCATGGGCCGCAAGCACAGTGGCGAGGGGGCCCGGGAGCTTATTCAGAAGCTGCGCCAGCGTGTGCCCGGCATTGCCTTAAGAACTACCTTTATTGTTGGCTATCCCGGCGAAACCCCGGAGCATTTTCAAGACCTGTTAGATTTTGTCCGCTGGGCAGAATTTGATCACCTAGGCGCATTTATATATTCCCGGGAGGAGGGGACCAGAGCGGCGGCGATAAAGGCCCAGGTTCCTGCCCGCATAAAAAACAGCCGCTATCATCAGCTGATGGCGCTGCAGCAACAGATTGTCTTGGAGCGCAACCAGCAGTTGCTGGGAAGAAAGTTTACTGTCCTCATTGATTCAGTTCGGAGCGGCCTGGCCTATGGCCGCAGTTACCGGGAAGCGCCTGAAATTGACAGCAACATTATTTTTCCAGCCATCGCAAATAAAATCGGAGATTTTGTGCGAATAAGATGCTCCAGCCGCGATGGATATGACCTTTTGGGAGAGATTGACAATGAATAGCGTAGCAAACAAAATTACAGTTGCCCGGATTTTCCTGTCCCCTCTATTTATTATTATTTTCTTGCTGCCCATTCCCTATCGGGAGTTCTGGGCCGCCCTGCTTTTTGTCATCGCTGCCAGTTCCGACGGCCTGGATGGCTACCTTGCCCGAAAGAGCAAGACGGTAACCACTTTTGGCAAATTTCTTGATCCTCTTGCCGACAAGCTGTTGGTCTCTGCAGCGCTTATTACCCTGACCTGGCTAAAGCTTGCGGGTCCCTTGGCAGTATTTATTATCATCAGCCGGGAGTTTGCAGTTACTGGTCTGCGGGTAATCGCCGCCAGCCAGGGCTTGGTCATCGCAGCCAGCAAGCTGGGAAAGGCCAAGACATTGTCCCAAATTATCGCCGTCACTTCCATAACCCTCAACGCGGGGCTTGCCACAGGTGATTCCTGGCTCCATAAAATCTTAGGCTTTTTACCCATGGAGCTTATTTCCCAGACAGCATTGATAGTTGCAGTCATCATGACTCTAGTTTCAGGATTAGACTACTTTATAAAAAATTCTCACGTTTTTAAAAAAGGATTGGTTTAAGTCCAATCCTTTTTTTGTTATTAAAAATAGAACGCTGCCATGTTATAATGTTTTATGTAAACCAGGAGGTGGATGCTAATGCTGCGATGGAAACTCTTTGTGCCATTGGCAGTGGTTTTGACATTGCTGGGAATGTTGGGCAGCAAGTACTGGTCTGCATCAGCATCTCACCGGCAAATTTTGGCGCTGGAACAAGCTAGTACCGCTGAGATTGCAGCAGAGGAGGAAGCGGTTATAATCAGCTTAACCGTTAACGGCGACCTGGAAGATTTGCTGGCTGAACTAGATGCCGTTGAAGTGGAAGCTATTCTTGCTGACAGGAATCTAAAACTGCAAAGAACTGAAACTCAGCCTGTGGATACTATTCTTGTCCGGCAAACTGATTTGATTTTGGCCCAAGCGGTAGCTACCCGGGAATACTATTCAGCCAGCCTGCAGCTCCAGGAGTTGGCGGAAGAGCGGGGATACCGTTCTGCCCTTGTGATCTGGGGGGAAAGAGTGGTCGCAGAGGTAGGAAATGAAAAGACTAGCTATATAGCCCAGCAGGCAATGGGGGTGAATCCATGAAAGAAATAGGCGCGGCTGTTTTAGTGGCCGCTTTGGCGGTAATGGCAATTAACGGCATCAACATCCTGCCCTATATATTAGTGTCTGTCATTGGCCTGATGCTGATTACTCGCTTTGAACTCCTTGATAAAATCGGCAATGGCAGCAAGCATATCAAGGACAAGAGCGCTCTTTCGGAAATCAGTTTTGATTCGGTTGGGGGCCAGGATGATGCCAAGCATGATCTCATGGAGGCTTTGTCACTTTTGAAAAGCTCCTATAGCAGCAAGCTGCTTGGGATTAAGCCTCTAGGGGGCATTTTGCTCCAGGGGCCACCGGGAACGGGCAAGACTTTGATGGCCAGGGCGGCCGCCAACTTTACTGATTCCGTCTTTGTTGCCGCTGCCGGCAGTGAATTCGTGGAAATGTACGCGGGAGTAGGCGCCAAGCGGGTGAGGGATTTATTTAGCAAGGCACGCCGCCTGGCGCACAGAAACGGCAGGGATTCGGCCTTGGTCTTTATTGATGAAATGGATGTGGTGGGGGCGAAAAGAGGCAAAGTCGAAAGCCATATGGAGTATGACCAGACCCTTAACCAACTGCTGGTAGAACTTGACGGCATCGAAGATATGCAGGATGTAAAACTCTTTGTCCTGGGTGCCACCAACAGGGCTGACCTTTTGGATGATGCCCTTCTTCGTCCCGGACGTTTTGACAGAATTGTCGAGATCGGCTTGCCGGATTTGGATGGCAGATTGGCTATACTCAAGATCCACTGCCAGGGCAAACCCCTGGGAAGTGACGTGGATTTGGAGGATATAGCTCACCAGACTTATGGCTTTTCCGGGGCCCACCTGGCAAATCTAGCAAATGAAGCGGCAATTCAAGCAATGCGCCGGGGTGATGACTGCATTGGGCAAAAAGATTTTCTCGAATCCATCGACAAGGTTCAGTTAGGCGGTGTCCGGGAAGGACTGCTTTCAGCTACAGAAAAACAGCGAGTGGCATTTCATGAATCGGGCCACGCTCTCATCAGTGAAATATGCTTCCCCGGTTCGGTATCAACTGTTACGGTGGTGCCTAGATCAAAGACCCTTGGCTTTATTCGGCAAAAGGAAAGCGTTGCCCCGGTCCTGCAGACAGAATCCTATTTGAAAAAACAATTATGTGTGCTCCTGGCTGGGGGCGCTGCTGAAGAACTGGTTTTTGGCGAACGCAGCACTGGCGCTGCCAACGATTATCAGCGGGCGGTAGAAATTGCTGAAAATATTATTGCCCACGGGCTGTCCAGATTGGGTATAATAAATATGAACTATGTGGACAATCGGGAGCTCAGCCTGGTTAGCGGCGAAATCATCGAGGAGAGCCGTGCCAAAGTGGCGGACACGCTTGCGGGGCAACAAGCAGTCCTTAACGCAGTGGCCGAAATTTTGGCTGAGCGGGAACGGATATCCGGAGAAGAATTCCGCAGAATTTTGCATAACTGATAAGCCTGATTCAGGCTTATCAGTACATAACAGGGAGGAAAAGTCCATGAGGCAGCTAGAAAGGTCTGAAAAGTTAGTGCAACTGCTGGCAGAACACCGTCTTTCCCTAGCTTTGGCAGAATCATGTACCGGTGGCAGCATTGCAGGCCTGATCACTGATATTCCCGGAGCCAGCCAGGTCTTCGCCGGCGGGGTGGTGGCCTATACCCCTGAAGCTAAGACAAGTCTTTTGGGGCTGGTTGCCGCAGAGCTGCCTCCTGGATGCATAGGCGCAGAGTTGACAAAGGCGATGGCTGTTAGAGTCATGTCCCGGCTGAGGACAGATTTGGCCCTTGCCATTACTGGCGCCCTGGGCCCCACAAGTCCTGAGAGCATCCAAGTTGGAGAAGTGTACATAAGCATTGTCGGTTTAGGTCAGCAAGAGGTGAAGAAGTTTATTTTTGCCGGAGACAGGCAGACTATAAAGGATGCGGCTGTGGCTGCAAGCATTGATAATCTGCTGGCGTACATTGCGAGGTGGTACGTTGCCTGAATCCTCCGGCATTCTCAGGCCTGCCCTTGTAGGGATACTGGGCGCGCTGCTTTTAGTTTCGGTCTTGTCTTCTCAGGACATATCTGTCCGGGCCTTGGATTTCACCTTGAGCTTGGGGCTTGATTGGGGATATACAGAGCTTGCCATACCCCCTTTGGGAACAATCAGGGCCAAGACTCATCAGACTCCCCTGAAATTCAGCATCAGTTTAAAGGATATCAATCTGGAAAGATTAAAGAACATGATTGCTCAGGAACCTGAAGGAATTTATGCTGAGCTGGTAGCCTCTTTCCGCTATCAAATCAGCTTATTTTTAGTGCGGATACTGATAATAGCCCTATTGGGGGGGCTTGTCAGCGGTTATATCCTGTTTAGAAGGCCTAAGCAGGCCTTGTTGGCAGGTCTGGCAGGGCTTGTCGTCTTCGCCCTCTTAATTGGCGCCTCGATATTAACTTATAATGAAAAGGCCTTCAGAGAACCAGAATATAAAGGTATAGTGGAAGCTGCGCCCTGGCTGCTGAAGGTGGCAGATGACGCTCTGGTGGCGGTAGAAAAGCTGGATGTCAAGCTAAAAGTCATCGCCACCAATCTAATGCTGATGTTTGAGTCTCTCAGCCTGGTGGGGGCGGAAGAGGCAACCTATGAGGGCGAACTCAAAATTCTCCATGTCTCTGACATCCATAATAATCCCCTGGGGGTTTCCTTGGCTTCACAGATGGCATCCGCTTTTAAGGCGGATATAATTATTGACACCGGGGATGCGACGGATTATGGCACCCCCATTGAGGGGGAATTGGTGCGCAACATTAGTGAAAGCAAGCTTCCTTGGATCTTTGTGCCTGGAAACCATGATTCACCCGCGGTGGTGCAAGAGCTGAAAGAGCTGGAAAATGTCACTGTGCTGGAAGCCGGTTTGGTCTCCTTTGAGCAGTTTGACCTGACCATAGCCGGGATTGCCGACCCTGCTGCCGGGGATACCGACATGCGCGTGCCCACCCGGGAAGAATACAAGGACGCCGCTGCCCAGCTGCAGATTATTATCGGCCAGTCAGAGCGTAAGCCCTCCATCGTCATCGCCCACCATATCTCTATTGTTGAGGAATTTACCCATTGGCCGGTTACTTTGCTTCACGGCCACAGCCACAGGGTCAATATTCGCAACTTGGGCCAGGCAGTATTAATCGACGCCGGCACAACTGGAGGCGCCGGCATCAGAGGGCTTATAACCACTGAACAGATTCCCTATACCATGGTTCTGCTGCATATGAAGCGTCATGGGGAAGATTGGCTGGCGACTGCTGCCGATATCATTACCATCAACCAGCGGAATGCCGGTTTTATTCTTGAGCGCAAGCTGCTGGCTCAGCCCATGGAACTTCAGGCAGAAGATTTAGAAGAGAGTCCCGGGGGATAGTCCGGCAGGAAGATTAATTCTCAGGTATTGCCAGAGGCGAATAAATGTTCTATAATTATGGTAAATATGCTTGGGGAGGTTGGCCTTATTGGAAAGACAAAAGGCTCTGGATATTGCAATCCAACAGATTGAGCGCCAGTTTGGCAAGGGCTCGATAATGAAACTGGGGGAAGATACTTCACTAAACGTCTCGGTTATCTCCAGCGGCTGCCTGGCTCTGGATATTGCTCTGGGCGCCGGTGGATTTCCCCGGGGCCGGGTAGTAGAGATCTTTGGTCCCGAGTCTTCAGGCAAGACTACTGTTGCTTTGCATTTGGTAGCTGAAGCTCAAAGGCTGGGAGGCAATGCCGCTTTTATCGACGCTGAGCATGCTCTCGATCCGGTATACGCCAAAAATCTTGGTGTAAATGTGGACGAGCTCTATGTTTCCCAACCAGATACAGGGGAACAGGCCTTAGAAATTGCTGAAGCCCTGGTGCGCAGCAATGCAATTGATGTAGTGGTTATCGACTCGGTGGCGGCCTTGGTCCCTAAGGCCGAGATAGAAGGGGAGATGGGGGATTCCCATGTGGGCCTGCAAGCCCGCCTCATGTCTCAAGCCCTGCGCAAACTGTCCGGGGCAATCAGCAAGTCTAAAACCGTTGCTGTCTTTATCAATCAGATCAGAGAAAAAGTTGGCATAATGTTTGGCAATCCCGAAGTTACTCCCGGGGGCAGGGCGCTCAAGTTCTATTCCACAGTGCGCCTGGACATCCGCAGAATTGAGACTCTCAAGCAGGGCAATGAAATGATTGGCAACAGGACTAGAGCCAAGGTTGTCAAGAATAAAATCGCCCCTCCTTTCCGGCAGGCTGAGTTTGACATTATGTATGGAGAGGGCATTTCTCGAGAAGGGTCAATCTTAGATACCGCCGCTGAGCTGGATATTATCAGCAAAAGCGGCGCCTGGTACTCCCTGGATTCTGAAAGGCTTGGCCAGGGGCGGGAAAATGCCAAGCAATTTTTGCGGGACAATCCTGAAATCACCGATAAAATTGAACTGAAAGTTCGCGAGCATTTCCATCTCCCCCCACACAAGTTGGTCAGCGAGCAGGAAGAGTAGATGGCCGGGGCCTTTTCCCGGGCTTTGAATTACCTTACTGCCCGCAGCAGGACGGTGAAAGAGACCACTGACTATCTGCTCCGCAAAGGCTTTTCCCCTGAGGAAACTGGCCAGGCCGTCGCCCGCCTGCTGGAGCTGGATTTGCTCAATGATAAAAAGACAGCAGTGCAATGGGTGGAATACTGCATGCGCTGCAAGCCCAGGGGAAGGGATCGCCTCAGCCGGGAGCTGCTTTCCCGAGGCGTGGACAGGGCAATTATTGAAGAAACTTTAGAAATGCTGGACGAGGACGCCGAGTTTGAATTAGCTATGCAGCTGCTCTCACCCCGCCCTGTCAGCCAATGGCCCGAGAACAAATTATACCGGTTCCTGCGCTACCGGGGCTTTTCTTTCCCAATCATCGAACGGGTCAAGTTATATTATGAAAACTTGACATGGGAGTAACAAAGTATTAAAATTAAAAGTGGTATTTCCACAAAATTACTCCATTTTCTGCCCCTGGTGGCATTGATGCATAAACAAGGATAATGTTGCACTGTAGGGATTTATCCTTTTTTATAAATTTTAGGCCAGGGGAGAGCCTGGCTTATTTTAATTGAGGAGGTGACGATTATTTCAACACCAGTTGTACTTTTGATTGTGTTCGTGGCATCGGCTCTTGCTGCCATCGGCGGATATATAGTGCGCAAAATGCTGGCAGAAGCCAAAATTGCTTCTGCAGAAGAAGCTGCGAAAAAACTCATTGCTGATGCAATAAAAGAAGCCGATTCCAAAAAACGTGAGACTATTCTTGAGGCCAAAGAGGATATTCACAGGCTGAGAACTGAATTAGATAATGAGATTAAAGAGCGCCGCCAGGAACAGCAGCGTGTCGATAAGCGCCTGAATCAGAAAGAAGAGACCCTGGATCGCAAGCTGGAAACTGTGGAAAAGAAAGATGAGACCCTGCGCCTCAAAGAAACAGAATTAGGGGAAATGGAACAGAAGATTCAGGAACTGCACCAGCGACAACTGCACGAATTAGAGCGGCTTTCAGGGCTTTCTCAGGAAGAAGCCCGGGAACTGCTGCTGCAAAATGTCAAAAAAGAAACACGTCACGAGGCAGCACAGCTGATAAAAGAAATCGAAAACCAGACCAAGCAGGAAGCGGAGAAGCGGGCACGGGAAATTATCTCTCAGTCCATTCAACGCTATGCTGCAGATCATGTAGCTGAAACAACTGTTTCTGTTGTCAGCCTGCCCAATGACGAGATGAAGGGACGGATTATTGGCAGGGAAGGACGCAATATCCGGGCGCTGGAAACTCTGACAGGCATTGACTTAATAATTGATGATACTCCTGAGGCTGTCATCGTCTCCGGTTTTGACCCTGTGCGCAGGGAAGTGGCCCGAATTGCCTTGGAAAAACTCATCGCCGATGGCCGCATTCATCCCGGCCGCATTGAAGAAATGGTCAGTCGGGCGCAAAAAGAGGTTGAAGCTCAGATTAAAGAAGAGGGCGAGCAGGCTACCTTTGACAGCGGCATCCACGGCCTTCATCCCGAACTGATTAAACTCCTGGGCCGGCTCAATTTCAGAACCAGTTACGGACAAAACGTCTTAAAACATTCCCTGGAAGTATGTCATCTTGCGGGGATGATGGCTGCCGAAATCGGCGCAGATGTCAGGCTGGCCAAGCGAGCAGGTTTGCTTCATGACATTGGCAAGGCCATTGATCATGAAGTTGAAGGCCCTCACGTAACCATTGGCGCTGATGTGGCCAAAAAATATCGTGAGAGTCCGGCTGTCGTTCATGCGATCGCCGCCCATCATGGGGATCTGGAGCCGGAAACTGTGGAAGCTGTTCTCGTTCAGGCGGCAGACGCCATTTCTGCAGCCCGCCCCGGCGCCCGCAGGGAAACCTTGGAAAACTATATCAAGCGCCTGGAAAAGCTGGAAGAAATCGCTGATTCCTTCCAGGGAGTAGAAAAATCCTATGCTATTCAGGCAGGACGGGAAATTCGCATTATCGTCAAGCCCGACCGCGTTGATGATGTCATCGCCAGCCAAATGGCCCGGGATATAGTCAAGCGCATTGAAGGCGAAATGGAGTATCCCGGACAAATCAAGGTTACTGTCATCAGAGAAATACGGGCTGTTGAATACGCCAGGTAAAACCTTCGGGTTTTACCTTTTTTTAACGAAGGAGGATTAAGAATGAGAGTTCTGTTTATAGGGGATATTGTTGGCCGCACTGGACGCAATGCAGCTGCAGCTGTCCTTCCTCGCCTGAATGCCCAATATTCCTGGGATTTGTGTATTGCCAATGCTGAAAATGCCGCCGGCGGCAGAGGAATTACTCCTGCAATCGCTCAGGAGCTGTTGGCCATGGGAATCGATGTTCTCACAATGGGCAATCATACTTGGGACAATAAGGAGATCTTCCAGTTTATCGACCAGGCTGATTACCTGGTCAGACCCGCCAATTACCCAGTTAAGGTTCCCGGTCAGGGATATACAATCGTTGAGAAGGGCGGCAAAAAAACAGCTGTCCTCAATTTGTCGGGCCAAGCTTTTATGGACTTGATGGACTGTCCATTTGCCAAAGCTGATGAGTTGTTGGCCAAGCTCACCGATTGTGATTACATAATTGTCGATTTTCATGGCGAAGCCACAGCGGAAAAGGTTGGCTTCGCCCGTTATCTTGACGGCCGGGTAGCGGCAGTAATTGGCACCCATACTCATATCCAGACTGCTGACGAGCAGTTGCTGCCCAAAGGAACGCTGTACATCACCGATGTAGGGGCCACCGGCGCTGTCCACTCAGTGCTGGGCATGGAAATCGAGCCTGTTTTGAAACGGCTGACAACCAAGCTTCCCCAGCGCTTTGTGGCTGCAAAGGGACCGGGAATGCTTTGTGCAGTCTTGATGGATTTGTCTGCCAAAACAATACGTCGTTTGGCAATTGCTGATGAATAACCGATATCTGGTAGAAAAGAAGGTATTTTTTAGCTTGCGACGAATATATCATATGTAGAACGCTATTTAGACAAGAGGGGGTTTATTTCTTGGACGTATTGAAAGTATCAGCAAAATCCAGTCCCAATTCTGTAGCCGGAGCATTGGCAGGTGTCCTGCGTGAACGGGGTGGTGCCGAACTGCAGGCCATTGGCGCCGGGGCACTGAACCAGGCCGTCAAAGCTGTTGCAATTGCAAGAGGATTCGTCGCTCCCAGTGGTGTTGACCTCATCTGCATCCCCGCCTTTACAGACATAATAATTGATGGTGAAGAACGGACTGCCATCAAACTTATTGTTGAACCTCGCTAGCAACAATTTTTAAAAACCTGTTTATTATAAGCAGGTTTTCTTATGTTAAAGGGGGATAAGAATTGCCTAAGTATGCAGATTTTCATTGTGACACTCTGCAGAAAATCTACTTGGGTCAAGTGGATTTTTCCCGTCAAAACCAGGCTGGACATTTGGACTTGCCCCGATTGCTGGCCTCCAATTATATCTTCCAATGTTTTGCCGCTTTCTTTAATCCTGCCCTTGGTCAGGAAGCCGCCTTGCGTCACACTTTGCGCCTGCTCAATATCGCCAAGGAGCAAATTCTTTCTTTACCACAGGTATGTTGGGTAAAAGAGGCAGCAGATATTAAAGAAACTGGAGACGATAAACTGCTGGCCCTTTTGTCTATTGAAGGCGCTGATTTTGTCGGTTCGGACTTGTTCCTCCTGGAATTAGTGCATAATATGGGCGTCAGGCTGATTACCCTCACCTGGAACGGACGGAACAGCCTGGGAGACGGGGTCCTGACCGGCGGCAACTGCAGCGGCCTCACCGGAATCGGCAGGCGGGCAGTGAAAACCATGCAAGACCTGAACATCATCGTCGATGTCTCCCATCTGTCGGAAAAGGGTTTTTGGGATGTTAGCGCTATTGCGGCCAAACCTTTTGTGGCTTCTCATTCTAACGCCTGGGCGGTCTGCAGCCATCCCCGCAACTTGAGAGATGAGCAGATAAGAGAAATCAGCCGCAATGGGGGACTAATCGGGATGAATCTGTGTCCGCCCTTTATCGCTGAGGCCAGGGAGGGACAAAATTTACCTGCTTTAGTCAGGCATATGAGCCATATCGCCGGGGTAGGCTCCGTTGATGTTCTATGTCTCGGCGGCGATCTGGACGGCATTGAGGAATTGCCTCAAGGGATGCAGGATGTGCGGGATATTGCCAAGCTCCCTGACCTTATGGAGACTGCTGGCTTCTCGGCAAAGGAAATTCAGGCTGTTTGCGCCGGCAATCTCCTGAGATTTTTAAAAGAAAATTTGGAGTGATCTCTTATGGCCCTTGCTGATTTGCACCTGCATTCCACAGCTTCCGATGGTTTGCTGTCACCTGCTGAGATTGTGGCCCATGCAAAGGTTGCCAACCTTGAGGTTATTGCCCTCACAGATCATGACACTACTGCAGGGCTGAACGAGGCTCTTGCTGCCGGGGAATATCATTCTCTCCGGGTTCTTCCCGGCATTGAACTCAGCACGGATTTGGCCAAGGAGGAAATTCATATTCTGGGATACCTGCTGGATTACCGCAATCAGGAATTGCAGGAGCTGCTGGGGAAAATCAAGGGGTCCAGGGCAGAGCGCATTAAAGAAATGGTAAGCCGCCTGCGGAATTTAGGCTTTGACCTCACCTGGCAGGAAGTTACAGCTGCTGCCGGGAAGAAGGCCAGCAGCCTGGGACGCCCCCATGTAGCCCGGTTGATGGTAGAAAAGGGGTATGCCTCCTCGATAAAAGAGGTTTTTTCCCGGTGGATCGGCAGTGGCTGTGATGCTTATGTGCCCAGATACAAACTTCATCCGGCTGAAGCCATCGAAATAATCCAGCAGGCAGGAGGCCTGGCATTTTTAGCTCATCCCGGTCTGCTGGGCCAGGAGAGTCTTATCCCTCAACTGGCTGGCTGGGGTCTGGACGGCATAGAAGTCTATCATCCTGAGCACCGCTCTGCCCAAGCTAAGTCATTTTTGAAAACAGCCGAGACATTAGGATTGTATGTTTCCGGCGGTTCTGACTGTCATGGCAGCCCGGATGGAATCAAGCTGGGTGAGGCGGCAATTAGTCTTCAGGCCATACCCTGGATAAAGGACTAATTCACTGGTCCAATTTCTGTATCTTTTCCTGCCTTTAGGCAGGAATTTCCCTGTACAGGGCGAATATATTATAGTAATGGCCTAATGGACCAGGACAAGTCCAATTTTCGGAGGTGAGAAGGTGAAACTCCAACTGCAGCGTGAGACAGGCATACCTCTCTATATTCAAGTGCAAAAATTGATTAAGGATCTTATTAAGGATGGCGTTTGGAAGCCAGGTAGCAAAATTCCCACTGAACGGAGCCTGGCGGAACAGCTTCAGGTCAGCCGCAATACTATAAGCATGGCCTTTCGTGACTTGGAACACCAAGGCATTTTAGTCTGTCATCAGGGCCGGGGAACATTCGTAGCCGAATCTGATGAAGTGGTGCGCCTGGAGAGCCGCAAGGAGCGCCTCCTGAGAATCATTGACATCGCCATGGAAGAAGCTACCACACTGGGTTTCAGCATCGATGATTTTATGGCCATCACCCATGTCCGCGCCCGGGAAAAGCGAGAAATATTTTCTCGGGTTAATATCGTTCTCATCGAGTGCAACCGGGAACAAGTTGAATACTTTGCAAAAGAATTGGCCCACAGTGTTGGCGTCATCATCAATCCAATCTTGATAGGAGATTTGGAAACCAACCCCCAAATGTTTCTTGACATTATCCGCAAGGCAGATATTGTTATCACCACTCTTTTTCATCTGCAATCAGTAAAGGAGATTGTAGGCGATGTAGGACCGGAAATTATCTCAATTGCCCTCAGCCCTTTGCTGGATTCCATTGTCCATATCGCCCGCATTCCCAACAGCGCTCATGTAGGCATTTTTTGCCTGTCCAGCAACTTTGCAGAAAAAATGATTGCTTCTCTGCGCAGTGCAGGCATCAACCATTTGCAATACAGCACCTTTTTGGGATCAGCAGATAAGGAGGTTTTGCGTGAACAAATCGCCAGCGTCGACTACATCATCACTTCACCAGGCAGGAAGCAAGAACTCATGAACCACACAGGAAAGGAAGTAATTGAATTCATCTATTCACCGGACCAAGCATCTATCAACCTACTCAGGGCTACTTTAATGGAGTTCAAGCAAAAGAATCTTAAAAAGTGGGAGTGACAAAATGGTTAGCAAGTTTCAGGTGAGCATTCTGCCGAAATATTGCAAGGGATGCGGAATATGTGTCAGTGTCTGCCCCAAAAAGGTATTGGCCCTAGGCAAGGACGGCAAGGCCCAGGCCGTACATCCTGATCTTTGTATTGGCTGTTTAAACTGTGAATATCACTGCCCAGATTTTGCAATTACGGTAGAGGAGGGTGGCAAAAATGGGAAATAAGCGACTTGTTCAGGGCAATGAGGCATGTGTTGAAGGAGCCTTGAAAGCCGGCGCTAGGTTCTTTGCAGGCTATCCGATTACCCCTTCTACAGAAATTGCCGAATTAATGGCTGAAAAACTGCCGCTCGTTGGCGGTGTCTTTATGCAAATGGAAGATGAAATTGCCAGTATCGCAACAATTATCGGCGCTTCCATTGCCGGCGCCAAGGCCTTGACTGCCACTAGCGGCCCAGGATTTTCGCTGATGCAGGAAAACCTTGGCTTTGCCGCAATGACTGAGGTGCCTTTAGTAGTCGTCAATGTCACCCGGGGGGGTCCCAGCACCGGCACTCCTACCAAGGCAAGCCAGGGTGATTTTATGCAGGCCCGCTGGGGCTGTCACGGCGACCATCCGGTAATTGTGCTGGCTCCCAGCAGTGTGCAGGAGGTCTATGACCTTACTATCACTGCTTTTAATATGGCCGAAAAGTACATGGTGCCTGTAGTGCTTCTCTATGACGAAGTCGTCGGCCATTTGCGCGAGGGAGTGAAGCTCGCCAGCTCCCAAGCGGTTATCGACAGGGAGATGCCAACAGTATCGCCTTCAGAATACCTTCCCTACGCCACCGGCGATGGCCTCATTCCTAAATTGGCGCCTTTCGGCAGCGGTTACCGCTACCATATGTCCGGCTTAAGCCATGACGAGACCGGGTTTCCCACCAGCAATCCGGCGACCATCGAAAAACTGTTGATTCGCTTAAATGACAAAATCGAGAAAAACCGCAAGGATATCATCAAGTATAAGGCTTATGACCTGGACGATGCGCAAGTGATTTTCCTGGCATACGGTTCTCCCGTGCGCTCGGCTCTGCAGGTGCAAAAAGAGGCCAGAGCCAGGGGAGAGAAGGTCGGCCTTATCCAGTTAAAGACATTGTGGCCTTTTCCCCATGAACTGCTGGCAGATGTCTTTGCCGCAACCAAGGCAGACTTTATCATCCCAGAACTGAGCCTGGGCCAATTGGCTGACGAAGTTTCAAAATCTGTGCCCCAGGCAAAGATAACCAGAGTAAATCGCAATGACGGCGCCCTGATTACTCCTGCCCAGCTGGAACAGGCATTGAAGGGGGTTCTGTAATGAATTACAAACAAATGCTGCGTCAAAACAAAATGCCACATATCTGGTGCCCGGGCTGTGGCCACGGCATGGTGCTAGCGGCATTTTTGCGGGCTCTGGCTCAAAAGGAACTGGATCCAAATAATGTTGCTGTTATCTCTGGCATCGGCTGCTCCTCCAGGGCATCGGGTTATTTGGACTTCAATACTCTGCATACAACCCACGGACGGGCAATTCCCTTTGCTACAGGAATTAAAATGGCAAAGCCTAATCTTAAGGTAATTGTCCTTACCGGTGACGGCGACAGCACTGCCATTGGCGGCAACCACCTTATTCATGCTGCCCGCCGCAATATCGACCTGACGGTCATTGTCTTCAACAATAATATTTACGGCATGACCAGCGGCCAATATTCACCCCTGACTCCTCATATGAAGCTGGCTACTACAGCTCCCTACGGCAATTTTGACTATCCCTTTGATCTTGTCAATCTGGCCAAGGGGGCAGGGGCCACCTTTGTCGCCAGGGGAGCGACTTCCCAGCCTCGGCATCTGGAAAAGCTTATCAGCCAGGGCTTGGATCATAATGGCTTCAGTCTTGTTGAGGTGGTCACCCAATGTCCTACTTATTTCGGCCGCAAAAACAAGATGGGCTCTCCAGTAGATATGTTGCAGTGGCAGAGAGAAAACACTTCAACTTCAGGCAAGGAAGGCACTATTCCCCTGGGAGTCTTTGTCCAGGAAGAAAGGCCTGAATATGGCGCAAATTATCTTCAGCTTGTAAAAACTGTGGCGGAGGGGAAAAGCGGTGAATAAGAACTGGGAACTGATTATCAGCGGCTCAGGCGGACAGGGGGCCATTTTGGCCGGAATCATTTTTGCAGAAGCCGCCCTAGCCAACGGCTATAATGTCATTCAGACACAAAGCTACGGTCCCGAAGCCAGAGGTGGAGCCAGCCGGTCGGAGGTCATGATTTCTCATGAGGAACTGGCTTATCCCAAGGTGCAAGCCTGCAATCTGATGGTGGCAATGACTCAAGAGTCTTTGGATAAGTATGCCGACATGCTGGCTGACGACGGGGTTCTTCTCACTGACCAGGATATTGACGCTTCTGCTCTCAAGAAGAGCATCAGGGTGTACAAGGCCCCGATTTTCGCCACTGTGGAAAAGCTGCAAAAGCCAATGGTAGCCAATATTCTTGTCCTGGGCATACTCAATACCATTTCCGGCATAGTCAAACCCGAAAATCTCAGCGCTGCTATCCAGGCCCGGGTGCCCGCAGCCACGATTAGTATTAATCTCAAGGCCCTGGAAGAAGGAATCCAAATCGGCAAAAAACTGGTCAATGCCTAAACAGGGCATGATTAGATAAAGGGGAGGAAAATTAATATGTCAGAGAATCTAAATATGTTTCTTATGGCCCAAAAGCAGATTAAGGATGCCTGTGACAAACTGAAGTGCAAGCCTGCTGTCTATGAAATCCTCAAGCAGCCTGCCCGTGTTCTCGAAGTATCTTTTCCAGTGAAAATGGATGACGGCTCAATCAAGATCTTTACCGGCTATCGCTCTCAGCACAACGATGCGTTAGGACCGGCAAAGGGAGGACTTAGATTCAGTCCCACGCTGACCTTGGATGAAACCAAGGCCCTGTCCATGTGGATGACTTTCAAGGGCGCCATTGTCGGACTGCCTTATGGCGGCGGCAAAGGCGGAGTTGCCTGTAACCCCAGAGAACTTTCCCTGCGTGAAAAAGAAGAAGTCACTCGCGCTTATATCCGCGCCATTGCCCCCCTCATTGGTCCCCAGATGGACATTCCCGCTCCTGATGTGGCCACCAATGCTCAAGTCATGGGCTGGGTCATGGATGAATATAGCAAACTCCAGGGCTTCAACAATTTTGGCGTCGTCACCGGTAAGCCAGTGATAATCGGCGGTTCCCAGGGCCGCACCCAGGCTACCGCCATGGGCTGCTGCCTTGTCATTCGTGCGGCTGCCCGCAAACTGGGCATCGAATTCAAGGGCGCCCGCATTGCCGTCCAAGGCTTTGGCAATGCCGGCAGCAACCTGACCACCATCCTCCACGACATGGGGGCCAAGATCATTGCTGTTACCGACATTAAGGGCGGCCTTTATCACCCGGACGGCCTCAATCCATATACCCTTGTAAAAGAGAATGACCTCCTGAAACAAAAAACCGATGCCGGCATTATTGATTACCCTGGGGCAAAAGTCATCAGCAACGAAGAACTCTTTGCCATGGAATGCGACATCCTCATCCCTGCGGCTATTGAAAACCAGATTACCGGCCAAAACGCCGGCAATGTCAAGGCAAAGATTCTGGCTGAAGCCGCCAATGGGCCTACCACTCCTGAGGGCAATGAGATCATCAAAACCAAGAACATTTTCGTATTGCCGGACGTTCTGGCCAGCGCCGGCGGCGTCACTGTCTCCTATTTTGAATGGGTCCAAAACCTGCAAAGCTACTATTGGACCAAGGAAGAAGTGTACCAGCGCCTGGAGCAGAAGATGATCGCTGCTTTTGAAAACGTATACAATATTAGTCAGAAATACTCTGTAGACATGCGTTCTGCAGCCTACATGGTCGGCATCAAGCAGCTGGCTGATGCTATGGAAGCCAGAGGCTGGCTAAGTTAAGGAGCAACGGAATCCATTTATCGGAGGTGACTAATTTGCAAGACAAGCAGGAAAGACTTGCCCTGTGGCAAAAGGGGCTGGACAAAGCCAAGGCGAGATTTCCCGAACGCAAGGACAAATTTGAGACCAGCTCGGAAATCCCTTTGCAGACTGTGTACACAGCCTTGGATAGACCAGAGGCAGATGACTTTGCCCTGCCCGGGGAATTCCCCTTTACCCGCGGGGTGCAGCGCAACATGTACAGGGGCAGGCTATGGACCATGCGTCAGTACGCCGGCTTTGCCAGCGCTCAGGAGTCAAACGAACGCTATAAGTATTTGCTTTCCCAGGGGCAGACGGGCTTAAGCGTCGCCTTTGACCTGCCCACCCAAATCGGTCTGGATTCAGACCATCCCCTGTCTGAAGGGGAAGTGGGGAAAGTAGGAGTGGCCATTGACTCTCTGGCGGATATGGAAATCCTGTTCTCAGATATTCCCCTGGACAAGGTAAGCACATCGATGACCATCAATGCCCCTGCCATTGTCCTCCTGGCCATGTACCTGGCAGTGGCAGAGAAACAGGGGGTCGATTGGGCCAAGCTTAAAGGGACAATTCAAAACGACATTTTAAAGGAATATGTGGCCAGGGGAACCTATATCTTCCCCCCAGAGCCCTCCCTGAAGATCATTACTGATATTTTTGCTTTTTGCGCCGAGAAAGTTCCCAACTGGAATACCATCAGCATCAGCGGCTACCATATTCGTGAAGCCGGGGCCACAGCGGTTCAGGAAGTCGCCTTTACCCTGGCCGACGCCATCTGCTATGTGGAAACTGCCGTTGCCGCTGGGCTGCAAGTTGATGATTTTGCCCCCAGACTGTCCTTCTTCTTTAACGCCCATTCCAACCTCTTTGAAGAGGTGGCCAAATTCAGGGCGGCGCGCAAACTATGGGCAGAAATCATGAGCAAGCGGTTTGGGGCAAAAGCGCCCAAATCTCTGCTCCTGCGCTTCCACACCCAGACGGCAGGCTCAACACTGACAGCCCAGCAGCCTGACAATAACGTAGTCCGGGTAGCCTTGCAGGCTTTGTCAGCGGTGCTTGGAGGCACCCAGTCCCTGCACACTAACTCCCGGGATGAGGCGATGGCATTGCCCAGCGAGGATTCGGTGCGCATTGCCCTGAGGACCCAGCAGATTATCGCCCATGAAACTGGCGCTGCTGATGTGGTTGATCCCTTGGGAGGGAGTTACTATATCGAAAACCTTACTGCTCAGATAGAAGACCGGGTCAAAGAAATGCTGGCCAAAATCGATGAGCTGGGAGGAGCGGTGGCTGCCATCAACTCAGGCTTCATTCAGCGCCAGATTCAGGACAGCGCTTATAAATACCAGCTGGATGTGGAGACCAAAGATCAAATTATTGTCGGCGTCAATCAATTCACCGTGGAAGATGAATCCCAGCCAGAATTGCTTCGGGTTGATCCCGCAGTTGGCATTGAGCAGCAGCAGCGCCTGACAGAACTTAAAGGCCAGCGCAATGCCCAGGCAGTCGAGCAGACATTGGCTACCGTCCGCCAGGCGGCAGAAAAGGGAGACAATCTTTTCCCGCCGGTCCTGGATGCCGTAAGGGCTTATGCTTCGTTAGGAGAAATCTGCGGCGTCCTCCGGGAAGTGTACGGCGAATATCAGGCAAAAGACTTAGTCTAAAGGAGGCGATTCTATGGCGCCCATCAGAGTTCTCATGGCAAAACCCGGCTTGGACGGCCACGACCGGGGTGCGAAAGTTGTGTCCCGGGCATTAAGGGATGCTGGCATGGAAGTAATTTATACCGGTTTACGCCAGTCCCCGGACCAAATAGTGCAAGCAGCCATTCAGGAAGATGTGGATTTCGTTGGCCTAAGCTGCCTTTCCGGCGCTCACAACTCCCTGTTCCCCAAGGTAGTGGAATTGTTAAAGGAAAGGGGAGCAGGAGAAATCGCCGTCTTTGGCGGCGGGGTAATCCCCGAGGCCGATATCCCCGGCTTGCGGGCTGCAGGCATCGAGGCTGTGTTTACGCCAGGCACTTCCCTGGAGGAAATAGTATCATTTATCAGGGAAAGAGTGAAAAAGGATCATGCCTAGTTCCTGGCAGCGACAACTGGCCAAGGCCATATCGAAAATTGAGAATATGGATCCCCAGGCTCTGTCAGAGGCGGCCAGTCTGCCTCTAGACAATTCTTCCGTCCAGATTATCGGGGTCACCGGCCCTCCAGGGGGCGGCAAAAGCACTTTATGCAGCCAGCTCATTCAGGCACTGGCTGCCGAGCACAAAGTCGCCGCCCTCCTGGTGGACCCTTCCAGCCCATTTTCCGGCGGGGCCATTCTTGGCGACCGAATCCGCATGCAGGCTCTGGTATCAAATCCCAATGTCTATATCCGTTCTTTAAGCAACCGGGGCAACGCCGGCGGCGTGGGCAGTTCAGTGGTCAGCATTCTCAGAGAGGTTATGAGCTACAGTTTTGATTATATTCTTATCGAAACCGTAGGCGCCGGCCAGTCGGAGGTGAAAATCGCCTCTATTGCCGATACTACTCTGGTGGTTTCGGTGCCCAACCTGGGCGATGACATTCAGGCTGTCAAGTCGGGTATTCTAGAGATTGCCGATATCTTCGTCATCAATAAGGCGGATTTGCCTGGGGTTGACTCACTGTACACTGCCCTGCGGGAATCGGCCCAAAAGCAGGTGGACGGCTGGACAGCGCCTCTGTGTCAGACTGTTGCCCTTGAGGGCCTCGGCATCGACGCGCTCCTGGTGGAGATAGACAAACACTGGCAGTGGCTGCAGCAGTCAGGCCGTCTGCTGGAAAAACGCAAATTTGCCGCTAAGTTTGAGATCATGGAGCTGAGCAGAGTGCTGCTGCAAAAGCACCTAGACAAGGTGCCGGCAGAGGTTCTTGCCCGTAATCTCAACCGAAAAGACATAAATTTGCTGCAGAGGCTGGATGAAGTCTATGCGGAAATACTAAATTTATTTGGTGAGGTGTAGAGGATGTTTAAGAAAATTGACCACCTCGGCATTGCAGTAGAAGATTTGGAGGTTGCAGTGCAATTATACCGGGATACTCTTGGCCTGGAATACGCCGGTGAAGAAACGGTGGCGGAACAAAAGGTCAAGACAGCTTTCTTCCCGCTGGGGGAGAGCTCGATTGAGCTCCTGGAGCCAACCGACCCCGACAGCCCCGTGGCCAAGTTCATCGCCAAAAGGGGCGCCGGCATCCATCATATCGCCTTAAGGGTTGATGATGTGGCCAAAGCTATTGAAGAGCTGACAGCCCGGGGAGTGAGGATGATTGACGCCGTTCCCAGGGACGGGGCCCACGGCGCAAAAATTGCCTTTATCCATCCCAAATCCACCCCTGGTGTGCTGGTGGAACTTTGTCAGCGAAAGGAGGACTAACATGAGCAATTGGCAAGAACTGCAGGAGAAACTGGCAGAGCGCCGCAGCCATATTCACGCCGGCGGCGGCCCCAAGGCTGTGGAAAAGCAGCTGAGTCTGGGCAAGAAAACTGCCCGCCAGCGCATTGAACAACTGCTGGATCCAGGCTCATTTGTCGAACTCAACACCTTTGTCCAGCATCGCTGCACCAATTTGGGCATGGACAAAAAGGACACCCCTGGCGAAGGCGTCGTCACAGGCTATGGCACTATTGACAAGCGCCTGGTCTATGTGTTTTCCCAGGACTTTACCGTCGTTGGCGGCAGTCTCAGCGAGATGCAAGCAAAAAAAATCTGCACTTGCATGGACCTGGCTGCCAAGACTGGGTCCCCGGTAATCGGCCTCAATGACTCCGGGGGCGCCAGAATTCAAGAGGGAATCGATGCCCTTGACGGATATGGCCAGATATTTTACCGCAACACCGTGTATTCCGGCGTAGTTCCTCAGATTTCCGTGATTTTGGGACCATGTGCCGGGGGGGCTGTGTACTCTCCAGCCATTACGGATTTCATTTTCATGACTGAGGAAACCAGCCAAATGTTCATTACCGGTCCCCAAGTGATCAAGGCCGTAACCGGAGAAACTATCAACCCCAATGAACTGGGCGGGGGAATGGTGCATAACTCCGTCAGCGGCGTTGCCCATTTCCTTGGCCAAGATGAAACAGCTTGTTTAAATCAGGTGCGCAGGCTCATCAGTTACCTGCCCGCCAATAATCTGGAAAAGCCTCCTGTGGCAGAGGCAATCGCTCCACCTGAGCTAGATTTGACCCAGCTCATTCCCATTAATCCCAACGCCGGCTACGATGTGCGCCAGCTCATAGAGGCTGTGGCTGACGGCGATTCTTTTATGGAAGTGCAGGCGCTTTTTGCCCCCAACGCTGTAATCGGCTTTGCCCGTCTTCAGGGCCAAACAGCAGGCATTGTCGCCAACCAGCCCATGCATCTGGCCGGTTGCTTAGATATTAACGCCTCGGACAAGATTTCCAGGTTTGTCCGCTTCTGTGACAGTTTTAACATTCCAGTCATAACTTTTGTGGATGTTCCCGGGTACTTGCCGGGAATCAGCCAGGAACATAACGGCATTATCCGCCATGGAGCCAAGATACTATTCGCCTATTCTGAGGCCAGCGTCCCCAAAATCACGGTCTTAGTGCGTAAAGCCTATGGCGGCGCCTATGTGGCCCTGGGCAGCAAGTCGTTGGGGGCGGATATAGTCTTGGCCTGGCCCTCGGCAGAAGTAGCGGTAATGGGACCAGAAGGAGCGGTCAACATCATCTTCCGCAAGGAACTGGCCGCCGCCGAAAATCCAGATGCCAGGCGCCAGGAACTGGTCCAGGAATACCGGGATAACTTTGCTAATCCATTCATCGCCGCTAGCCGCGGCTATGTGGACGAGGTCATTGAGCCAAGGGATACCCGGGCCTATCTCATAAACTCTCTGTCGATGCTGGCCGGAAAACGGGAAAAGAAACCTGCCAAAAAGCATGGCAACATTCCCTTATAAGGAGGCCAAAGAATGGAAATTGGATTTGGTCTGGTAATTACTCTTATTGGCATGGTTGTCGTTTTCCTCACCCTGGTGGTGCTCATGGGCATCGTGCGTATCCCTAGCGCAGTATCCAGGTTATCCCAAATAAAACGGCCGCAGGAGAGTGTCCCGGTCGAATCAGATGGGGCCGAGATCCCGCCTCAGCATATAGCGGCCATTGCCGCCGCTGTGGCAATGCTGGGAGCGTCATACAGGGTCAGGACCATTGAGATTATTGGCAATGATAATTGGGAGCGGAGCCGGTATACCGACATTGCAACGCTCTGACAGGAGGTATTATGATGAAGAAATTTAAGATTACGGTAGATGGCTCAGTCTACAATGTAGAGGTTGAGGAAGTTAGCGAAAGTGAATCTGTCCGTCGGCCCGAACCCCCTGTCCGGCAGTATCGCCCCGCACCAGCTGCGTCTTCTGCCAAGGAGGCAGCAAAGCCGCAGCCGGCCACAGGAAATGGCAATTTGACAGCGCCGATGCCTGGCACCATAGTAAAGGTTCTTGTCAATATGGGCGATAAGGTTGAAGTTGGGCAGCCCCTGATTATTCTGGAAGCGATGAAGATGGAAAATAAAATCAATGCCAGCGCCACCGGTACAGTCACCAGCATTATGGTAAGCGAAGGGCAAACCGTCGATACCGGCCAACTGCTGCTGACCATCAGTTAGAGGGACTGCGATGATTATAGACAAGCTGGTTCAGTTTTGGCAGAGCACAGGTTTTGCCTGTGCCACGCCCGGTCAAGTGCTGATGATTGCCGTCTCTCTCTTTCTTATTTACCTGGCCATTGTCAAGAAATATGAACCGTTGCTGTTGTTGCCCATCAGCTTTGGCATGCTTCTGGCCAATATCCCCGGGGCAAACCTCATGGCCGGGCCTGAGGGTGGTCAGCCAGGGGGACTATTGTACTACCTGTACCTGGGAGTAAAAAACGGGATCTACCCGCCTTTGATTTTCCTGGGTGTCGGCGCTTCTACTGACTTCGGCCCCTTGATCGCCAATCCCAAGACCCTGCTCTTGGGGGCTGCCGCCCAGTTTGGCATCTTTCTCACCTTCCTGGGTGCCATTCTCCTGGGTTTTCCCATCCTGCAGGCGGCGGCAATTGGCATCATCGGCGGCGCTGACGGACCTACCGCCATCTACCTGACCACTAGGCTAGCCCCAGAACTTTTGGGTCCGATTGCGATAGCGGCTTATTCTTACATGGCCCTGGTTCCGATTATTCAGCCCCCGATTATGAAAGCCCTAACTACCAAGAAAGAGCGCCGGATTGTCATGGCACAGCAGCGGCCGGTGAGCAAAAAAGAAAAGATTCTCTTTCCTATCATTGTTACAATTCTCACGGGTTTATTGCTGCCATCGGCCGTGCCTCTGATTGGCATGCTGATGCTGGGCAACCTTTTCCGGGAATCCGGCGTGGTGGAGAGGCTGTCTAAGACTGCTCAAAATGAGTTGACTAACATCATTGTCATCTTTCTGGGAACAACAGTAGGCGCTACTGCTTCAGCAGAAATTTTCCTGAGATTAGAAACGCTGAAAATCATCCTCCTGGGTCTGATTGCCTTTTCTATCGGCACCGCTGCCGGAGTGCTCTTTGGCAAGCTGATGTGCTGGCTGACCAAGGGCAAAATCAATCCCCTCATCGGGTCTGCCGGCGTCTCGGCAGTGCCCATGGCAGCCAGGGTCTCCCAGGAGGTAGGAGCGCAAGAGAACCCCAACAATTACTTGCTTATGCACGCTATGGGACCTAATGTTGCCGGCGTTATCGGTTCAGCTATTGCCGCGGGGATTTTATTGTCTCTCCTCGGTTAAACCATGCCTAAATAGACCCTGCGGGGTCTTTTTAGGTTGTTTGTCCGCGAATTTAGTGCCATAATAATAGAGATATAATAATTTGGAAGGAAGTGCACCAATGCTTAAGATCCCAGTAGGCGTATCCAACAGACATGTTCACCTTTCAAAAACAGATCTTGAGACTCTGTTTGGACAGGGCAAAGAGCTTACCAAATCCAAGGATCTGGGTCAGCCCGGCCAGTATGCCGCTGAAGAAAAAGTAGATTTGACCGGTCCCAAAGGAACCCTTGCCGGTGTCCGGGTGCTGGGTCCTGTCCGGAGACAGACCCAGGCAGAAATATCCCGCACTGATTCTTTTAAACTGGGCCTCAAACCTCCCGTCCGGGACTCAGGCAATTTAGCCGGCTCAGAAACCGTTACCTTGACGGGACCGGCAGGCAGTATCCAGCTAAAAGAGGGAGTAATCCTCGCCCTGCGGCATATTCACATTACCCCTGATCTGGCTGAAAAAAACGACCTTAAAGATGGCCAGCTGTTATCTGTAAGCTGCGAGGGCCCCAGAGCCCTGACCTTTGGCCAGGTCCTGGTCCGGGTCAGCCCCAAGTACAGCCTGGAGTTCCATGTTGATGTGGATGAGGCTAACGGCGCCATGCTCAATAACGGCGATGAAGTGACCCTGGATTAAGAATTGGCCGGGCAATCATAAAAAGACACAACTTGTGTGTCTTTTTGCCTAAAAGCCCGTTATTTCGACAAAGGCGAATGACAACTTGCAGCCGGGAAAGTCCGGAAGGCTGCTATCGCTCTCATCCGCCTTTTTATATGGTATCCATCTTTGCAGCTGGTCAAACAAGCAATTTTTGAGAGCAGAACCCAGGAAGAGGGGATGAGGCTTTGATTAATTTCAAACAACTGGAAGTTGATGAAATGCTACAAAGGGCAGAGGAGTATTGCCTTGTCGATGTGCGGACAGAAGCCGAGTTTAGCGAAGGCTCCATTCCCGGCAGCATCAATCTTCCACTTTTTAACGAAGAAGAGCGGGAGAGGATTGGCATAATTTACGCCAAAAGCCATGTGGCTGCCAAATTCCTGGCTATGGACTTCGCCGGCCCCAAAATCTCTAGGTTTGTGCGCAGCATCTGCCGCCACAGCCAGGGCAAGCCCCTCTTAATCCTGTGCTGGCGGGGAGGCATGCGCAGCCACGCCACGGTGGAATTCCTCAATATGGTGGGCATGGAGGCCGCTCAGCTCAGGGGTGGTTACCATCAGTACCGCAGGCATATATATCAGCAGCTTCAGGAGTATAAGCTTGAAAGTCAGGTAATCGTCCTCAAGGGCAGGAGCGGCACCGGCAAGACCGAAATCCTCAGGCTCCTTGCACAACAGGGATATCCTGTGCTGGACCTGGAAGGCCTGGCACGACACCGGGGTTCAAGTTTTGGCGACTGGGAGGGGGAGAAGCCTCAGTCCCAAAAAAACTTTGACTCTTACCTGCTTGAGAAATTAAAGAGTCTCCGGGATAGCCCCTACATTCTCCTGGAGGGTGAAAGCAGGCGCATCGGCAATATCTGTCTGCCGGAATTTTTATTTGCTGCTATGCAGAAGGCGTCGGTATTTGAGATTTATGGTAGTCTGCCACGGCGAACTGAGCACATCCTCAGGGATTATACCCCCGCAAGCCCCGAGGCCCGGGTCAATACCTATGTGGCTCTGTCCAGACTAATAGGCATATTGTCTGGGGGGCTGTTCGATGAGTTAAAACAGTGCCTGGATGCTGAAGACTATGCTCGCTTCGTGGAATTAATCCTTGTCAGGCATTATGACCGGCTTTATGAACATAAGCTGCCGGGGAAGCAGGTGCTGGCGAGAGTAAACTCCGATGATATCCAAAGAGCGGCAGGCGAAATTGCCGCCTTCCTGGACACAGATAGTAGATAATGCCGCTGGTCGGCATTATTTTTCTTGTCTTTTTATCCAGATAGGGCCAGGTATTCTCGCTCGAATTATCTATATAAGTAGCGCAGTCTGACCCTTACTCCCAAAATCAATTTTTGATCCGAGCAAAGGGAGGGGAGATCACTGCCTTAGTGATCCGAGACAGGAAAAGTTAGAAAAAAATATTACTCTTTTCAACCCCTAATGCAACCCCAGTGAATTTGAGTGAATTTGTCGGTATAAAGTTGTTAATAATGGCAGGAATAAGATAGTTATTAGCGAACTTATTATAAGGTTAAAAAGATGCCAGCAAACTTCATCCCTTTCTTTAGGAGGTGATTTGATGCTTCAAAAGGCCTTTTACAATGAAAGATTTGAAAATAGATTTTACTGTGCTAAAGGAATTGAATTTCAATCTTTCTTTGAACGTTTAATGAGTTTAGCTTACAAGGAAGATTTTTTAGCTTGTCGACCATGGGGAAATAGAGGTGACAAAAAAAATGATGGATTCCTCAAGTCAAAAAGATGCCTATTTCAAGTATATGCCCCATACGAACTGAGCGAAAAAGAGGCAGTAAAGAAAATTACAGAGGATTTTGAAGGGGCAAAGATACATTGGGGACGTTATTTTTCAAAATGGGTTTTTGTGCATAATGCACCTAACGGATTACCACCGCATATCCATCAAGTGTTGCTGAATTTCGAACAAGAAAATGAGCCAATAAAAATAACATCCTGGGGGTTGGAAGAACTACGAACTGTATTTAAAACTATAAATATTAGTGATTTACCACCTTGGCTTGGATACGCCCCAACAGAAGAAGCAAAGAATAATTTAGGGTTCAGTGACTTAAAAGCTGTGCTGGATTCTATTAAGTCTAATCCCTCTCCCCGCTTTGAACCTGTCAGAGATGTGCCAATGGGAAAACTTGAAGCTAACTCTCTCTCAGAAGACACGACTAATTTAATAAAAGCAGGGATGACTAAAACACATCTTGTTGAACAGTTTTTTAACCAATCGCATAATGCAACATACGGCGAAGGTATTTCTGCATCATTTAAATCAATATATAATGAACTAAGAACTCAATATACCCCAAATAGGATTTTCTCCAAATTGCAGTCTTGGGCAGGAGGGGATAATCTGGGGACACCAGAACATCAAATAGCGGTTTTAGCAGTGATTGCCTATTTCTTCGAGCGATGTGACATCTATGAAGAGCCGAGGGGGTAGGGGAATATGATTCTTCCATCAAAGCATCTATCTCAGGAAAGAGCTTTACTAACAGTTGGTGCTAATATTCTTCAGCATTTGAACGAATCAAAGACAGTCTCTGGATTGTGGGAAGATTGTCGGGGAGGGAAAACTGAAGCTAAGAAAATCATTTTAAGCTTCGATAGCTTTATTTTAGCCCTTGATTTACTATATATTTTGGGAGCTATTGAGTTGCATGAAGGGCTTCTAGTAAGGAGGCAATGATGATACATCATATTTACAGTAGTCTTCCGACGTTTAAAGAACTAAAGTTTCATGAAGGACTTAATGTCCTTCTTGCGACAAAAGAAATAGATGCTAGCACAAAACAAACTCGAAATGGATCAGGTAAATCGAGTTTTGTCGAGATTGTACACTTTCTTATGGGGGGAGATGTAGGCAAAGACTCTTTTTTGGTAACAGACTCGCTAAAAAATCAGTCTTTTTGCATGCAATTCGACCTAAATGGTATCCTAATAACTGTTGAGCGTTCTGCTATAAATAAATCTAAAATACATGTTATGAATGATCAAGAAGAAAGGTTAAGCCTTTCTAGGAATGAATGGATCCTAAATCTTGGCCGTAATATGTTTAAATTAAGTCAACAGTTGGATTTTCTCGGTCGGACTCCAACATTTCGCTCTCTATTCTCATATTTTGCCAGGAGACAGAGCAGTGGCGCGTTTTTCACTCCCGAAAAACACTCAGAAAAGCAACAAATTTATGACTATCAAATTGCCCTAATGTATCTTTTAGGGCTGGATTGGAAAATTGCAAGTGATTGGCAAATTGTAAGGGATAAAGAAAAGACTTTGAAGGAGCTAAAGAAAGCTGCTGGATCAGGAGCATTTGGGAAGATTATTGGCAAAGTCGCTGATTTGAGAACCCAACTGGCCGTAACGGAAGATCGACTTGAAAAAATCAAGAATCAAGTTAACTCATTTCGAGTCCTCCCACAATATAAGGAGTTAGAACTAGAAGCTGACCAGATTACCGTTTTGTTGAAGCAAATTTCAAATGACAATACCATTGATGTAGCGGCCTTCAGGGATCTGGAAAAATCAATTAATATGGAATCTCCTCCTCCGCTAAATACTCTCGAGCGAATATACGCAGAAGTAGGTGTGGCGTTACCAGAAATTACCCTAAAGCGCTACGAAGAAGTTCAGAATTTCCACAAGTCTATAATTAGGAATCGCAGACAATATCTTGAAGAAGAATTGTTAGAAATTAATCAACGCATTGAAGCTCGTGAACTTAATCGACAAAAATTAGATCAGCGGCGAGCAGAAATAATGAATTTACTCAATAGTCATGGGGCCCTTGAACATTTCTCAATGCTACAATCTGAGGCAACTCGGATAGAATCTCAAGTGGAAAATTTGCGACTGCGATTCGAAGCGGCAGAGCAGATGGAAAGTACTAAAAGCGAACTTGAAATAGACAGGCACAAACTTACTTTACGTTTGCGCCGAAACTTTTCCGAACAAGATCCTTGGCTCAGAGAGGCAATTCTCGCCTTTGAAGGAACGTCAGAGAATCTATATGAAGCGGCTGGTAGCATAAATATAGAAGAAACATCAAATGGGCCTGCTTTTGACTTTCGTATTCAAGGCTCAAGGAGCAAGGGTATTAAAAATATGCAGATTTTTTGTTTTGATATGATGATAATGAAGCTTTGTTCTGAGCGTGGGATTTCTCCAGGATTTTTAATTCATGACAGTCATCTTTTCGATGGTGTTGATGGCCGTCAAGTTATTAGTGCTTTGAAAGTTGGGGCTAAAATGGCAGAAGAATTTAACTTCCAATACATTGTAACAATGAATGAGGACGATGCATTTAAAGAAACTATAGAGGGATTTAATCTTGAAAATTATATTCTCCCTGTTGTCTTAACTGACTCTACAGAGGATGGAGGCCTATTTGGAATTCGATTCTGATGCTACATGCTGGCCGCTCTGAATGAGAGATTTCCTCTGTTAGGTTGATAGGCAAAAGAAAGATGTGGGATTTGAGAAACAAAGCTAGTTTGATAAGTTAAGGCAACTCTTCTCATTAAACGAGAGAGTTGCCTAATCAATTATTTTTTAGCTTAATGACATTACCCTTTGAGGATAATAAAAGGAGCCTAGATAATTTTTGCGCGCTGCTGACAGTAACGCTATTTATTATTATAGAACACTGGCACAGAACAATGGTAAAATGATAACTGGAACGGTAGATACTGTGGGATAGTCCTAGAGCAAAAAGCATCTTTCAGAACTGACATAATGTACAAAGTGCATAACCCTGCTATTCAGAGTGCTGGCTGGAATTTTATGTCCCAGGTTCGTGAAGAATCCTTGATACCCTTTGTGTTTTCCTCAAACGGGGATGGGTTCTTGTTTCAGGATCGCACCTGGCAGACCAGTAAGTTGAAATTGAACTTCTTTGCCAAGTCCTACAGACATGTAGACAAGATTTCGGGTATGGAAAGGGCTTGCCTGTCCCCCAAAAAGGTTGTCCTTCAAGTGGATGTGCGGCAAGGAGCCGCGCAGTTATCTGCGCATCGCTGTTAACAAGACTGCTGAGGCTATTGTTTAAGGGCACGACCGTATTCTGCTGGTAATAGCTACGGAATCGGCAATACATATACAGCATTACAGATTATCAAGCGATTGTGGAAGGCGAGAATAGAAATGGATATTGTTTCTTGCAGGCCGCAATGTTCTTGTAGATTCAGACGATGGTTAATGATGACTTCAGGCAATTTGGCGCTATCATCGGGATAATTTTGGTTTTAAGGTCAAGTTCGGTGTACCAATAGTTTTTTTCCCGACTAGCGATGACGAAGACAATGTTGTTATGCGCATGAAAATCGCCGCCACTGATTATGTCATCACGCTAGCACCTGGATTAGAAGGAAAGTATCATTGATGCGTTGCGTGATGAGAATTTGTGGATCAAAACCCTTGGAGTACTAATCTCCCGGGGTTTTCGATAGTGGAAAAGGGAAAACAGGGATGATTCTCTTTGCTCTCTGGCAGGCTATCGGGTAAAATATGTATAGATTTGATCGCGGAGGAATTGCAATGACAGATATGAGACCTCGAAAAGCACCCAAAACATATTACATAAAGACATATGGCTGCCAGATGAATGTCAGGGACAGCGAGACCATCGCCGGCATCTTTGAGGGATTGGGGCTTTCCCCTGCCCAGGATATGACTGAGGCCGATGTCATCTTGGTCAACACCTGCACTGTCCGGGACAAGGCTGAGCAAAAGGTCTACGGCCTCCTAGGGCGGCTCCGGGAATTAAAGGAAGAAAACCCCGATCTTATCCTGGGCATTTGCGGCTGCATGCCCCAGCAAAGAGAAGTGGCCAAGCATTTGAGATCCCGGTATCCTTATCTGGACATTATTATCGGCACCCACAATCTCAATCTGCTGACAGCATATATGCAACAGGTACTGTATGAGCGCCGGCAGGTCTTTGAAATATGGAAGGAAAGGGCCACAGAAGAACTGGCCATGCCTTCCCGCCGAGCCGGCAAATTTAAGGCCTTTGTCAATATCTCCTGGGGCTGCAATAACTTCTGTACATACTGCATCGTTCCCTATGTCCGGGGCCGGGAAAAGAGCCGGGATCCCCAGTCAATCCTGGAAGAAATCACTGGCCTGGCCAAAGAAGGTTTCGCAGAGATTACCCTGCTGGGGCAAAACGTCAACAGCTTCGGCAAAGACCTGCCGGGGAAGCCGGATTTTGCCCGGCTGCTAAAAGAGATTAGCGCCATTCCGGGAATTGGGCGCATTCGCTTTATGACTTCTCACCCCAAAGATGTCAGTGAGCGCCTGATCGCAGCCATGGCCGCGCTGCCCAAGGTCTGCAATCACCTGCACCTGCCGTTGCAGGCCGGGAGCAATCGCATCCTCGGCCTCATGAATCGGGGATATACCCGTGAACATTACCTGGACCTGGTAAGGAAGATTCGCTCTGCCGTGCCCGAGATTGCTTTGACTACAGATATAATTGTTGGGTTCCCCGGCGAAACTGAAGCAGATTTTCAGGCTACCCTGGAGATTATTGAGCAGGTTCGCTTTGATTCAGCCTTTACCTTCATGTACTCCCCTCGGGCTGGAACGCCTGCGGCTTCTATGGAAAAACAGCTGGCTCAGCGGGAAATGAGGGAGAGGCTGCAGCGGCTTAATTATGTGCAAAACGCCAACAGCCTTGAGTGCAATCAGGAGCTGGTGGGAACAACCCAGGAGATATTGGTGGATGAATGGGCGGGCAATAAAGCCAAGGGGAGGACCACTACCAATAAGCTGGTCTTCTTTGACAGCCCCCAGGATCTAACCGGGACTTTTGTCGATGTCAAGATAACCGAGGCCAAGACCTGGAGCCTGGCAGGAGAATTGGGGGATGAAGCATGAAGCTGACGCCGATGATGCAGCAATACCGTGAAACCAAGGAGCAGTACCCCGATTGTCTGCTAATGTTTCGGGTGGGGGACTTTTTTGAGCTCTTCTTTGAGGATGCTGTCATTGCATCCCGGGAACTGAATATTGCCCTGACCAGCAGGGATAAAAAAGAGGGAGAAAAGGGAACGCCCATGGCCGGGGTGCCCCATCATGCCTTGGATGCCTATTTGGGGAAACTGGTGAAAAGCGGTTACAAAGTAGCCATCTGCGACCAAGTGGAGGATCCCCAGCTGGCCAAGGGTCTGGTGAAAAGGGAAGTGGTGCGGGTGATAACCCCCGGCACCATTATAGAGGATAACCTGCTGGAACCCACTGAGAACAACTGGCTGCTGGCTCTTGTCCAGGATGATGGCCAGTGGGGGCTGGCCTGCACGGATATTTCCACCGGCCAGTTCCAGTGTTCCCAGTTTGCAGGCAGCTCAGAACAGGTTGAGTCAATCATTGCTTCTCTCAACCCTACAGAAATCATTTCCGACCAGAAAGCTGACAGTTTGGGCTTTCAGGCTGCCACCCAGGTGGAGGGGGTGAACCCTGAGGAAATTAATAATGCAAGGGATTTGCCCAGGCAGCACTTTCTGCACACAAACCCTTTGGCGGCAAAGGCTGTCGCCCTAATCCTCACCTACCTCAGGGACAGGCAGATGGCATCTTCAGAGCATTTAGCCGCCCTATCCTGGTATGACCCTAGCAGCTTTATGTACCTGGATGCCACTTCCCAGCGCAACCTGGAGATACTGGCCCCCCTGGGAGGGAACAGCAGCGGCCCTTCGCTGCTCAAGGTAGTGGACAAGACTATTACCGCCATGGGTGGCCGCAAAATGAAGAATATGCTTATCTCCCCCCTGGCGGACAGAAAGGCAATTGAGCAGCGCCTGGACTCGGTCCAGTTCTTCTTTGACAATTATGTGCTGCGCAAAAAGGCCAGGGAGCTGCTCCAAGATATTTATGACCTTGAGCGAATAATGACCAAGATCAGCTATAAGAGCGCAAATGCCAGGGATTTGCTGGCCCTCGCCCGCTCCCTGCAACTTTTGCCTTCCTTGAGTGAAATTGTCTCCGAAATGCCGGGCTTCCCTTGCCAACAGCTGGGGGACTATACTGAACTCTGCGCCCTGATTGAAAGGGCCATCCAGCCGGAACCGCCTGTCTCTGTTCGGGACGGAAATATTATCCGCCAGGGTTATTCCCGGGAGCTGGATGAAATCCGCCAGCTGGCCGTCAGCGGCAGCACCTGGTTGCGCAAATACGAAGGGAAACTAAAGGATGTAACTGGGATAAAATCCCTCAAGATAGGCTTTAATAAAGTCTTTGGCTATTATATTGAAGTGACCCGAACTCACCTGGACCTGGCGCCGGAGTGGTTTATTCGCAAACAGACCTTGGTCAATTGTGAGCGCTTTGAAACAGAAGAGCTTAAACAATGGGAGGACAAAATCCTTTCCGCCAATGACCGCAAGCAAAGTCTTGAGTACCAATTGTTTTGTGCCCTGCGGGAGGAAATAGCCCGGTGGAGCCCCCAGATTCAGGCCACAGCCCGGACCCTGTCCGCCCTGGACTGCTGGCAGGCCTTGGCGGAAACTGCAGCAGAAAACAACTATTGCCGCCCGCTCATTGATGACAGCTCTGTGCTGGATATCCGGGAGGGCCGGCATCCTGTAGTCGAGCAATTTGGGATAATGAATTTTGTGGCCAATGATTGCCTGCTGGACACCGCCAGCCGCCAGATCATGATCATCACCGGTCCCAATATGGCAGGCAAGTCTACATATATGAGACAGGTTGCTCTAATTGCCCTCTTGGCTCAGGCCGGCAGTTTTGTTCCTGCCAGTTACGCCCGCATCGGCGTTCTGGATGCCATCTTTACCCGCATCGGCGCGAGCGACGACCTGGCCTCGGGACGCAGCACCTTTATGGTGGAAATGGCGGAACTTGCCAGAATCCTGGCGCGAGCGACTCCCAGGAGCCTCATTCTCTTGGATGAGATTGGCAGGGGAACGGGAACGGCAGACGGTATCAGCATCGCCAGAGCCACACTGGAATACCTGCATAATAAGCCGGCTATGGCGGCCAAGACCTTGTTTGCCACTCACTATCATCAGCTGACGGGGCTTGCGGAAGAGCTCGGCAGAGTAATTAACTGTTCCATACAGGTCTCAGAAAAAGAGGGAGAAGTGACCTTCCTGCACAAAATCGTTGCCGGGGGCAGCGACAGAAGCTATGGCATCCATGTAGCCAAACTGGCGGGACTGCCTCAGGAGCTGGTGACCTGCGCCGAGAGCTATATTAGCGAAGAGGACTGGCCTTCGCAAGCACAGATTCAAGTTGCCGCTACCCGTGAGGACAGTCAGCCGCAACTCAAGTCTGTGGTAAAAATCTTGCAGGCATTGAATCTGGATGAAATTTCTCCCCGCCAGGCCTGGACTGAGCTGGACAGGCTGAAGCGTCTGGCAGCAGAGGTGAAAATACATGAAGATTAACATCCTCAGTGAAGAAACTATACTGAAGATCGCCGCTGGCGAGGTAGTGGAAAGGCCGGCCTCAGTGGTCAAAGAGCTGGTGGACAACGCAGTGGACGCCGGGGCGACCACTGTCAGCATTGAAGTATTTAACGGCGGCCTGGACAAGATCATTGTCAGCGACGACGGCGAGGGTATGGCTGCCGAGGACCTGGCTTTGGCTGTCCTCAGGCACAGCACCAGCAAAATCACCGGCAGCGCTGATTTATTTGCCATCACCACCATGGGCTTCCGGGGGGAGGCCCTGGCCAGCATAGGCGCAGTTTCGGTGATGACAATTACTGCCGGCACCCGGGAAAGTGTGGCAGGCAGCACCCTGACAGTAACAGGGGGGAAGCAAAGTGAGGTCCAGCCCGCAGCCAGTCCTGCAGGCACCAGGATAGTGGTGGAGAATTTGTTTTTCAACACCCCGGCCCGCAAGAAATTTTTACGCAAACCTGCCACTGAATTTGCCGCTATTGCGGAAACAGTTCATGAGCAAGTGCTGGCCAGGCCGGGCGTCAGCTTTAAGCTTTTTAACAATGGCAAGACTGTGCTTTCTTCACCGGGAACCAGCAGCTTGGTGGATGCCATCGCCTGTCTGGCCGGCACAGAAATTGCGGAAAATCTGCTAGAATGTAATTTATCTGCCGACGGCTACTGGGTCAGCGGTTATATTGTCCGGCCGGAGTATCACCGCAGCAATCGGGCAATGCAGTATTTTACTGTCAATCGGCGCCCCGTCAACCTGCGCCTGATGGGCAGCGCCTTGGAGCGGGCCTTTCACACTCTCTTGCCGGTAAACCGCTATCCCATTGCCTTTCTCAATCTGGAGGTTCCCAGCAGCCAGGTAGACGTCAATGTCCATCCTGCCAAGCGAGAAGTAAAGTTTAGCGACGCCAGCCAGATTTTTAGCTTGGTTTTCAAAGCCTGCACCGAAGCCCTGCAGCCAATTACGGCAATTCCCGTCCGGCGTCAGATGGAGAGCCAGAACTGTAAACGTCCAGAATCCCCTCAGACTGTTTTCTTTCCGGGCAACGGGTATTCACCCCCCCGGGGCTATAGAATCCAGCCTGAGGCCAAACAATTCGTTCAGGAAGCATTTCAGATGGAACAGGATGCCGGCAGCGAAGATATTCCCGGCTTTACCGTCCTGGGCCAGGTTTTTTCAACCTTTCTGGTGGTGGCCACTGCCAGCGAGCTGCGTCTGGTGGATCAGCATGCAGCCCAGGAAAGGGTGTTGTATGAAAAATATTTGCAGCTGCTAAAAGAGGGTGAAAGGCCGGGACAAGTGATTATTCCCATAGAAACCCCCCTCTCGGGACGCAGCCGCCAGTTTGTTGAGGCCTGGCTGCCCCGGCTTACCGAATTGGGCTTTAAGATTGAACTGACCGATGAGGGCATGGTCCTCAAAGAAGCGCCTGTGTTGTTCAAGAAGATTTTATCGGAAGGAGATATTATCGAGATTATCGAATATTTGCAGCAACATGAGGGCAACGAATATAATCTCGGAGATTATCAGCAGGCAGCCCTGATGCTCCTTGCCTGCAAGGGCGCCATTAAGGCCAATCAACGGCTTTCAGCCAGTGAGTCCCGGCAGCTCCTCCTGGAGCTGGACAACTGTCAAAACAGCCGCACCTGTCCCCATGGGCGCCCAATCTGGGTGGCCTTTGACCGGGAAACCCTGGAAAAAATATTCGCCAGGAGATAATGATGTTAGTCGTGACTACTGCCCGCAAACCCAATAAAGACAAAGAAAAAGAGGCCAGGGAGATTGCAGCCGCTAATTGTCTTCCCTATATCCCAAGGGAAAACAAAAGCTTGGATTCCCTGTTAAACGACTTTGGCGCCGCCCTGGTCGTCAGTGACAGGCGTTTATCTTGCTTTACCCCTGCCGGCGAACTCTTTTATCATCCCAATATGGCGGCTATGCGCATCCGCTTGCTGCGCCAGGGCAAAGCGGATAAAATGCTGGAAATATGTGGACTGTCCGCCGGCGACAGTTTTTTGGACTGCACCGCCGGCCTCTGCTCTGACAGTTTAGTATCCAAATACAGAGTGGGGGAGAAGGGAAGAGTCTTGTCCCTGGAGCAGTCTCTGCCAATCTACATCGTCATGGGTCACGGGTTGAAAAATTCCGGCCCCCCGCGTTTTCAGGAGCTGGCTCGGGGGATAGAGCTGGTGCATGCAGATTTTCGCAGCTATTTGCAAAAATTGCCCCCCAGGTCCTTTGATGTGGTCTATTTTGATCCCATGTTTGATGTGCCTGTCATGGAGGCATCGTCGCTGCTGCCTCTGCGTCCCCTTGCCTGTGTCCAGCCTTTGACTCGTGAGGATATTGCTTTGGCTGCCCGTGTGGCCAAGAGAAAGGTAGTAGTCAAGCAGCGGTCCTTTTTTGTCTTTTCCCGCCTGGGATTGACTGAGGCTGGCGGGAACAACCGGAAAATTAGCTATGGTGTCCTGGAAATAAAGGAGAATGAAAGTGATTCCTAAAATCCCCTTGCTGGTCATTGCTGGTCCCACAGCCTCAGGCAAATCTGCCGCTGCAGTGGAACTGGCGCAAATCTTTGATGGAGAGATTGTTTCCGCGGATTCAATGCAGGTATACAAATACATGGATATCGGCACCGCCAAGGTGGACCTGGCGACCAGGGCACAAGTCCCTCACCATATGCTGGATGTGGTGGAGCCTGACGAGGATTTTTCTTTGGCCCAGTACAAAGAACAGGCCGATAAAATAATTCAAGATATCTGGCGGCGGCAGCACTTGCCAATCCTGACCGGGGGGACGGGCTTATATATCAAGGCAGTTACAGAAAACTATCCCCTGCAGCAGCTGCCCTTTGATCCCCACTGCCGGGCTGAGCTCAACAGGCTCTGGGATGAACGGGGCAGGGAATATATGGTCAGCCGGCTGCAGCAAGTTGACCCGGAAACTGCAGCCAAAGCCAATGATCGCAGGCGCATTATCCGGGCCCTGGAAATTTACCAGCTTACCGGCAGGGGGCCGGCTGAAATCCACAGGCAGGCTAAAGCAGAAAGCCCCTTTAACGCACTAATTTTTGCCCTTACCTTGCCCCGTCCCCAATTGTATGAGTGCATTGAGGCAAGGGCAGAGGCCATGGTTATTCAGGGCTTAATTGGAGAATATATTAAATTGATTGAGAGAGGATATTCCCCTGCTGCAAAGGCCATGCAAGGATTGGGTTATTACCATGCCGGCATGTGCGTTGCCGGAAATTGGACCCGTGAAGAGATGATAGCCAATCTTCAGCGGGATACCAGGCGCTATGCCAAACGGCAGCTGTCTTGGTTCAGAGGCATGCAGGATGTAATCTGGCTGGATCACAGCAATCCACAGGCCAGCATGGAGAAAATTTCTGCTGAGACGGCAGGAAAATTACAGCTGTACAGCGAATTAGTAATAAATATAGATATATAGAAAGAGGCGGTGAGCTTGGTGAAAAATCTCAATCTGCAGGATCTATTCCTCAACCAAATTCGGAGAGACGGGACACCGGTGACCATTTTCTTGCTGAATGGTTTTCAGATTAAAGGCTTTGTCCGGGGTTTTGACAATTTTACTGTAGTTATGGACAGCGATAACAAACAGCAGCTTATATACAAGCATGCGATTTCGACAATTATTCCGCTGCGTGCTGTCAACCTTAATCCAGAACAGGACGTGGAGTAATATAAATACACCCTGCCTAGGCAGGGTGTATTTATATAATTGATTTTTTATGCAGCCCAGTCTCTAACACCACTCAGTAAAACAGCAATAGAAAAACCACAGCCAATTCTTTTTTTAACATATTCATCCCAGCTTGAGATATTTTATATTGAGGGGTAATTTAAACTACCTATGATTTTTACTGTATCGCTCTGCTGCGTAAAAACCTTAAGAACACAGTTTTCACTTTTTTCTCTGTCAAGGCATATTGTATTCCATGTCATTTGGAGAGGGGGAGGAGGGAGTGGGAATAATAAGCCCCGATGTAGAAAGGGTTGTCAGCCAGGGCAGCTTGGTTCAATCTCCTCAGAGAGTGATCCCGGTTCAGCCGGCCAATGCTGCTTTGGCTGAACTATATACCATGATTGGTCTGAAAAAGGTTAAAGAACTGGCAGGAGAGCTGGAGGCTTTTATCAATGTGCAAAGGCACAGGGAAACGTATAACCTTAAGAATGCGCCCATGGTGCTGCACATGGTCTTTAAAGGCAATCCCGGCACCGGCAAGACAACAGTGGCCCGCCTCTTTGGCAAGCTCTTTAACAGCCTGCAGGTGCTGCCCAAGGGCCATATAATCGAGGTGGAAAGGGCAGATCTGGTCGGAGAATATATAGGCCACACTGCCCAAAAGACCCGGGAAAAAATCAATAAAGCCATGGGCGGCGTGCTCTTTATCGATGAGGCCTATTCCCTTGCCCGGGGGGGCGAGAAGGACTTTGGCAAAGAGGCTGTGGATACCCTGGTTAAGGCCATGGAAGACTATAAGAATGAGTTTATTCTCATCCTCGCCGGTTACACAGCTCCAATGGACGAGTTCCTGCGCCTTAATCCAGGACTCAAATCCCGATTTCCCATACAGATTCACTTCCCTGATTACTCGGTTAAGGAACTGTTGGACATAGGCCAGCTCATGCTGGATGAGCGTCAGTATCGCCTGACGAACCGGGCGCTAAATAAATTAGGAGAGATAATTGACCAATACAGCAATATGCCATACAATGATTTCAGCAATGCCCGTCTAATTCGGAATTTGCTGGAGACGGCTATACGCCGTCATGCCGTCCGCTTAAGATATGTAAGCCATCCCACCAGGGATCAGTTGCAGACCCTGGAATCCTGCGACTTTCTATCTGGCGCCAGCAACGAGTATTCCCTGTACGGAAACCTGAGGTGAATTATGCTGACTGAGACACAGTTTCTTTCCCGAAAATTCCCTGCACTGGCCAAGGCCTTGGCAGCAGTGATGCCGTCCCTGGAGCCCTATCGAATTTCTGCAATTGACCTGCATAATCAGGCCCGAGTCCTGGAGGCCTTTTCTCAGCACAGGGTGGATAGCTATGACTTGCTAGGCTCCACCGGCTACGGGTACAATGATTGCGGCCGGGAGAAGCTGGAGGCCATCTATTGCCAAGTCTTTGGCGGCGAGGCCGCTCTGGTTAGGCCCCAAATCGCTTCCGGCACCCATGCCCTCTGGCTGGGTTTGAGCGGCAACGCCCAGCCGGGAGATGAAATCATCGCCATCACTGGGCAGCCCTACGCCACCCTGGCCACAGTTCTTGCCCAGACCGGCCCGGGATCCTTTAAAAGCCTGGGAATAGAGTTTAAGACCATAGACCTGCTCCCTGACGGGGGATTTGACTTGGATGCGCTGGCCGGGAGCCTGTCGGCCAAGACGAAGATTATATACATTCAAAAAAGCCGGGGTTATTCTTTGCGCAACCCCGTCAGCACCAAACAAATTGGCGAATTGGCGTCCTGGCTGAAAGGAAAAGCAGTCAGCCCGGCGGTAATAGTGGATAATTGCTATGGCGAATTTGTCGAAATCCGGGAGCCCGGGGAGGCCGGGGCCGACCTGACAATTGGTTCATTAATCAAGAATCCAGGGGGCGGCCTGGCTGAAACCGGCGGCTACCTGGTGGGCAGAAAAGATTTGGTAACTAACGCCGCCGACCGCCTGTTGGCGCCGGGCCTAGCCGGGGAAATTGGCTCCACCGGCAATTACCTCAGGGCAATGTATCAGGGATTGTTTCTGGCGCCTCATTTCGTTGGACAAGCGGTTTACAATGCCCGCTTTGCCGCTGCCATGGCTGAGTACTTGGGGCTCGTGACCACACCCCATTGGGACGAAGACCGTTACGACCTTGTTCAAACTATTGAGCTGGGCTCTGCTGAGAAGATGGGAAAATTCTGCCGGGCGATTCAGGCTGCGTCACCGGTAGATAGTTTCGTGGCTCCGGTGCCTGGTGAAATGCCTGGCTACCAAGTGCCGGTTATCATGGCAGCCGGCACCTTTATCCAGGGGGCAAGTCTGGAACTGAGCGCCGACGGACCGGTGGAACCACCATATATTGTCTACTATCAGGGAGGGTTATCAGTCCAGCACGGAATGCTGGCAATTGCCGCTGCCCTGGCCGCCATCAGCAGCTAAAGAGCAAGGGGGAGGAGCATAGTGACAGTAACCATTGTGCTTACAATCATCGCCATTCTGGCGCTGGTCTTTGCCTTAATCGGCATCATAATTCCTGGAATGCCCAGCATTCAGGCCCTGTGGGTTTTAGTGGCCATAGATTACTGGTTTCTTGGGTACTTGGAGCTGTCAGGGAAGACGATGATCATCCTTTCCCTGGCCGCCGCTTTTACCGTAATTGGCGATTATGTCACTACGTCCATGGGAGTAAAAAAAAGAGGCGGAAGCACCTTGGGGGTGATTGGTTCTGTAGCCGGTCTCATCGCCGGCCTTGCCTTATTTCAGCTTCCGGGGATGTTAATTGGCTGTTTTCTCGGGGCTTTGGCGGGAGAGCTGCTGCATGGCCAGGAATTCAGAAAAGCTGGCTACATAGCTGTGGGCGCTCTCTTTGGCTATGCTGCCTCAGCGGCAATCCAATTTGTAATCTGGGCAATGTATGCCGCCGTCATCTTTTATCATATATATTCTTAAAAAAACAAACCCCTGGCGCAACCAGGGGAGTAAACAGGGTCGTCTCATTTAAGAGACACCCTTTTTTTGATTATTAATTTTTTTGAGTTGATCAGGCAAAACTTGGGGCTATGCTCAATATACATATATAAAAGTTATGCAAGGGGGAGAAGAAGTGGTCAAAATTATCTTTCAAAAAAGACGCCGTATTCGCATCGATGCAAACAATCCATATAAGACGAGGGATATGATCTTTAATCTGGTGGATCAGGGAACAAAATTCAACATTGAAGTAGAACAGTATGATTACGTAATGCGCAGTCTGGTTGCTGAAGATAAGATAAAAACTCCGGAGCTGGAAAGTCAGGCGACAGCCCGGCAACTCATAGAATATATGTTGAAGAATGTAAGAGACACGGGGGAGGTAATCGATATTTTTTATGACTGGCGAAAAGGCAAAGTGCCGTTAATCTGTGAATCAAAAAATGTTTTGGTAAAAGAGGCCATCAGAAGGCGCTTTGCCAGAAACCTGAAAAGAATGTAGTTATATGAGGCGAAATACCGCTACGACTTTGCCAAGAATGACTATATCCCTGGAATAGATGGGTTCGTAAGCGGGGTTTTCAGGCTGCAGCTTGACCTTATCCTGCAGACGGTAAAAGCGTTTGACTGTTGCCTCATCGTTCAGCATGGCGACGATGATTTCACCATTCTCGGCGTAACTTTGCTGGCGGACGAGAATTGTATCCCCGTCAAGAATGCCGGCGTCAATCATGCTGTCACCCTTGACCTTGAGGCAAAACTGACTGGTCCCCTGGCGAACAATATCCTGGGGCAGGCTGATATAGCTCTCGATATTTTCTTCAGCCAAAATAGGAGCACCGGCTGCTACCCTTCCCAAAAGGGGAACTGCAACCAGTTGAGTAGGTTGAAAATGGGGGGAGGTGGGGGGATCAGGAACAAGGATTTCAATGGCCCGAGGCTTTGTGCGGTCGCGACGGATATAACCTTTCTGTTCCAGTTTTTCCAAATGGGCATGAACAGTTGAAGAAGAACGCAAACCGATGCCCTCTCCAATCTCGCGTACTGAAGGGGGATAGCCCTTTTTTCTGACCTCGTCCTTAATAAACTCAAAAATAGCTTGCTGTCGTGGCGTCAGACGTTCCATCGAATTCCCTCCCAAGAGATTTTTTTTTCATTATAACAGAGAGATGACAAAAAAGCAAACATTAGTTCGGAAAACACTTGACAAGGGAACATACATTCGGCATAATATGAGACAGAGGGAACTGTTGTTCGCAATAATAATTTTGGAGGGGATTCCATGAGAAAAAAACTCGTGCTTGTGGCCAGTCTGATCTGTTCAATCCTTGTCATCATAACAATATTAAGTAGCGCCCAGGCCCAAAAAGTTACTTCTACTAAAGATGTATGCCAGTGGACCGTTCGCAAGGGCGACACCCTGTGGAAAATTGCCGCTGCAAACCGCGGCAACACTGAAATTCGCAAGTACATCTATCAAATTCAAGAGCTAAACAATATAGGTTCGACAATTTACCCCGGACAGACGCTGTTGCTACCACCAGGCAAATAAACGGCAACTGAATCGTAATTTGCAGGCTGCGGGTTAAAGCATCATCAGTTACTGTAAATCTAGTAAAAGCCCTGTGTCTCCCAAAATGCACAGGGTTTTTTGTGTCTGTGCACATTCCTTTTATTTGTAATAAGTCTGCTAGTAATATGGCATCTAAAAACTCATGATTTCAGGTGAGCATTATTAGTCCTGGGGGGACTGTCAAACCTGAAAAAAACAAGGCTTGGGGAAACGGTAGCGACGCCTGATAACTAAAGCCATATTTTAATCGTAAAAAACAACTTCCGATAATATACATTATGTTAACTTGGGAGAAATTCGAGTAAATCCCTGAGATCTCCGGCTAAAGATCTCCCCTATGCAATGTTCTGGCTGACTAAATCAGAACAAATGTTAAGACTGCAAATGGAATAGTCAGCTGAAAACTGCAACTAAGTTGGACAACCTTATAATATTTCCGGATAGTCTTCGTTAGGCTATTACGATTTAGTGAAATTTCGCTGAATAGTACTTTTTATGCCAGTAAATTTTTTGTCCTGCCCCTCCCCTTTCCTTGCTTCTCTTTCTCCCTCTTTTTTTCCCAAGGAGAATCCAACCTTAATTTTAAGCTGCTAATTATTGATCCTGAAATGACCACAAAAAACGACCACGTATTTTGCGATTTAAGGCCGATAGAATTCGGAGGCAGGGGTATATATACCCCTGAATAATGATAAGGGGAAGATAGAGGGACTAATCCAGGCAGTTTACATCTCCCGCTAACATGTTTCGCACATCACTGTGAATTGACCGGAATTGTTTTCGCTGTTCAGGTGGCAACGGGTATATGTCGCGAGAGATCTCCCAGAACAGGTCCATGGATTCATTTAATCCCCGGATCATGTCTTTTCGGTCCAGCCTGGCAAAACAGCGGCTGAGCCGGAGATAGTATTCGGGGATCCTTGCGGCGATATTTTTGTGTCGGCAGCTTTCCTCAGGAACTTCTGGTTCTATCAGTTCCATGAGCATCTGCTGCAGCCACCAGTTGGACATGCGATAGGCCCGAAAGAGGTCCCCACGCAGAATATACTTGGCGCAAAGGACAGTGTTAAACCAAAAAACAGGGGGAGTGGTGGACCAAATTTCTGCTTCGGACTCCCCTTGCTGCGGCTGAATGCGGCCTTGTAAGCCCTCCAGCAGACCTCGGGGATCATAAAGAATCTGCCAGCCCCGGCTGAGGTAATCTCCTAATTGACAGGGACCTTGCATTGCCTCAAGTTCTTCCGGGGTGTAAAAGTGAAAATCGCTGTCCATGTATCCCTGAAACATCACTCTCACTTCATTAGGCAGCACTAATGGAAACTGTAAGATTACCGGCGCAATTGACTTTGCCCAGTCTGTGGAAACCAACTTCCGGCACAAGCTAGACTCGACACAGATAAAGAAGTCAATATCGGAAAAACGGTCCACATGCTGGCCACGGCCTCGCGAGCCTATCAGGGCGATTCCCCAGCAGCTGTCGATGGCGGCGAAATGTCTGGTGACCGCAGAGATTATTTCTTCAGCATTGGCCAAGTGTTACTCCCTCTTTCTGACTCGCTTAATTTGCGCTTCCCTCTCCCCCATTCTTGCTGAGGAGATTTACAATTCAATTTCCTGAATTCCCGCCTGGATATAACTCTTGATTTTTGCAGGAACCTTGAGGCGGGGATCAAGATACAACTCCCCCACCCTGGTCTCATCTACATCAGCTTTCATAGTTAAAGGGGCGCAGCGGTCCAGGAGCTCCAAGTCCGCCTCAGTCAACTCAGAATCTGGGCAGTCTGCCAGGCCCCAACAATCCCAGGGCAGGAGCTCTACTTTATTTAGGGCGGCAATATCCCGCACAAAATCACCGCGAATAAACCCCAGGCCCCGCATGTCAAAAATCCCAAAGTCATTGGGGTCGGCTTCTCCCTGCCTGCACCAATGCCAGGCCTTACCGCCTACAATGAATTCATTGCGGGGCACGTCCAAGGCATCAAAGCGGATCCCCAGGACATCCCTTTGCAGGTCGTCGAGTTGGGCATCAACCAGCACCCAGCGCTTTTGTTCGGCATGCCAGTATTCGCATACCCAGTGGTCCTCATATGTGCCGGGGCGAAAATAGGCGCCGAAACCACAGCGGGCCCGGGCTGGTATCCCTTGACTGCGCAAAAAAGAACAAAGCAAGGTGGCAAAATCCCGGCAGTTTCCTGCCAAACGCTTTTCCATGGGCCGTGGGGTTTCCAAGGGTCTCTCATCCAGCTGGAATATACGTTGCAGTTGAAGGCGGACCTTCCGCAGCTGCACTTCCTGCTTGCGTTCCTCAGGTAGATTCAGTCCATACCGCTCAGCCCAAAAAACGTGAATCAATAGGCCCTGTACGACCTTAACTAAGGCGGAGATGTCCCTTGGCAGATCCTGCAGCTTATCGCCATATTCACCCGGCTCTGTGATTATTCCCTGTTCCGCATAAAACCGGTATACCATAAATTCGCTCCTTTCATATAGCTTCCTGATTAATGAAACTAGTGCGGATTTTTATCTGCCCAGCCATTCCCGAATAATTCTGGCCGGCAGGAAGATCCTTTTCTGACGCTTTTGCATCATATCGGTGATCTCCTGATAACAAATGCTGAGTCCTGGGCTTAAGGTGGCCAGCAGGGCAAAGAATGCAACAGATGCCCCCGCCATAAGAATATCCTGGATTCGCATTTGCGGCCAGAACTTTTCCCCGCCCAGTCCATAACTGATAGCCCCAGTGCCCACATAGATTCCTGTGCTCCCCAGAATGGCTGTGAGAACTCCTGCCAGCACCAGGGCTGCTGCCAGCGCCATTGCCGCCAGCAGAAACATCTCGGTGAAAATGATGCCATAATTTTGGCCGCGGCTGTAGCCGATGGCCCGCAGGGTGCCGAATTCACGAATGCGCTCATACAGGTGCATGCGGATTGTGGCCACCAGGCCAAAGGCAATTACAGCCAAGATAAAGAAGATGAAGATGTTGAACATTATTCGCATGTACTTAGAGTTATTGGTGTAAAAGGTTGAGGCATCCATGAATGATTCGGCGTAGAGTACGGGATTGCCTGCAAGGGATGAATCCAGTTCCTCGGCGAGCTCCCCTGCTTGCTTGCTGTCATTCAAGTAGATCCGATATATATCAAACAGTGGCTGCGGAACCCCGGTAAGCTCCCTGGCATCTTCATCGCTCATAAAGGCAAAAAAATTATCGTAGCCGGCGCCATTAGCGTATATTCCGGTAATGACAAATTCGCGCTCCCGGAGCTCCTTGGCATTCGTAATTGCCCTGAGCTTAATGGTATCCCCTTTAGTCAGGTTCAGGTCCTGAGCAAGAAACTGGCTGATGCAGATTCCTGAGGCTGCTGCATCAGGCAAATAGCCCTCAAGTATTTTCAGGATCTTTTCCTGCTGTAGAAAAGCCGCATGTTCCGAAGTTAAGCCAAAGACAACAAATTGGTCATTGGCCTCCCCCACGCTGTACCGTCCCCGGCGCATTATACTGGGAAACCCTTTTTGCACCTTATCACTATTGTCTTCAATGAACTCCTCCAGCTTGGCGACTGCCTCCAAATTTTCTCTTACCAAATCCGGATTGTAACTGACCAACTTATGTAAGAAGCGGCTGGCATCGCTGGGGCTGATATCCTTCATTCCGGACCACATTACGGCCACATGGCCAGTCTGGTAATGCACATAACTACTAATAACCTGATTTTCCACCCCGTTCATTGCTGCATTGGAAATCAGCAGCAAAAAAGAGGAAGTAAACAAAGCACAACCAATAAGCAGGGAACGCCACTTGTTTTGCACAAGATTGCGGAAGGCGATTTTTAATATCAGCACTGTTCTCCCTCCTAATCTCTCAGGGTTTTTACCGGATCAAGGGTTGCTGCATGCCAGGAAGGCCACAGGGCTGCAACCAATGTAAACAGGAGGACAATGGCAGCCATTGGAAAGATCAGTTTAAAATCATACTGTATGTAGAATACCTTGCCCATCATAAAGTCAATGGGCGGGCCAAATTCAAAGCCAATATTGGACAAGGCCAGAACCAGGCCTGAGCCGGCAGCGATTCCCAGGGAACAAAATGCCACGGCGATTATAAGGATTTCTCCCAGAAAGATTTGGATTATATCCTTTCGGCTGTAGCCGATAGCCTTCAGGGTCCCTATCTCCTGCCTGCGTTCCATGCCCATCATAAACACCAGGTTAATAATCAGGATGCTGACAATTACCATCAGCACGAGGATGAAAATGAACCCCATGCCCTGGTACACACTGATGCCGTTAAACACAAATCCGCCCATGTCTTCCCATACAGATAGAGTGACCCCCTGAAGTTCAGCGTCCAGTTGCGTGAAAACCTCTTTTGTTTGGTCAGATTCTGGCACAAAGACAATGACATCGGTAGCCTCGCCCGATTCATAGCCGGCCAAAACCCTGGCGCTTTCCAGATCGGTGAAAACCGCATTATACCCGAACATTGAAAGCATCTGGACATCACCAATGCCTACAACAGTCAAAGAAACTGAGCCAGCCTCACTGACTGCCTGTATCGTCTCGCCAACAGAAATTTGCAGTTGCTCGGCAAAGTATGAGGCTAACACTACCTCCCCTGTGGCAGAAGGACTGAGATACCTTCCCTGTTCCAAACCAAAGGCCAATCGGTAATGGGCTTCCTTTGGGTCATGGCCAATTATCATGGCATAATCCTGCTCAACACCTTTGATTAGGGTTGCATTGGTGCGGACCCGCTGGGTATAATCTAGTCTCTTGCTGTTCAAGACAGCAGTTATACCTTCCAAATCCGAACAGGATAAGAAATGCAGTTCGGTCCAGCTTGTTTTCATGGCCAGCATATCTTCTTCTTCAGTAAATTCCGAGCGAATCTGGACATGTCCTGTCAGGGAATTAATCAGGGCGTCCTGCATATTGCCTGTCACTGTCATAAACAAGGAGTTAAAGACGATCAGGATAAAGCTGGTCAGGAATACGAACAGTCCTAAAGACAGAGAGCGCCACCAGTTGCCTGCTATATTTTTAAGGGCTATGGAAAGCAGTCTCATGCTAATTCACTTTTGAGCACACCGTCTTCAATGTGGTAAATGACGCTGGCTCGCTGCATTATCTTGGGGTCATGGGTGGAAAAAACAAAAGTAGTCCTATTTTCTCGGTTGATTGCCTGCATTAGGTCAATTATCTCAATTCCAGTTTTTGAATCCAGGTTTGCGGTAGGCTCATCAGCCAGCACTAGTTTGGGATGGGTAACCAGGGCTCTGGCCACGGCCACCCTCTGCCTTTGACCTCCAGATAACTCAGCAGGCTTATGCCTGGCCTGAGCTGTCAAGCCCACAGCCTCGATAAATCTCGCTACCCTCTCTGCCCTCTCCTTCTTGGAAATGTCCTTGCGAATCAAGAGAGGCAACTCCACATTCTCCCTTACGTTAAGTACAGAGATCAGATTAAAGGCTTGGAAGATAAAGCCGATTGTCTTTAAACGGATAGAATTTAACTCCCGCTCAGATAATAAATTAACCTGCCTCTCCCCCACCCAGACCTCGCCGCTGCTGGGCTTGTCCAAACAGCCAATCAAGTTTAGCAGGGTTGACTTGCCGCTGCCTGAAGCCCCTGCCACTGAGACAAACTCTCCTTCTTGAATAGACAGATTAATTCCTCTCAAGGCGGGAACAGTTGTTTTACCTAAGGTATAGTTTTTATAAACATTTTTTACGCTTACAAGCATCTGACACTCTCCTTAAAAGGCAACTCCACTACAGCATAACATTAAAAAAAAATAGTTTCCAGACAACTGGAAACAAAGAATAAAAACAATTTTTTCATAGCTTTTGTATTGTCTTACTTCAACCCTGTCAGCGAATCCCGTTGACAATAACCATGGAATATCTTATAATGATACACGTTGCAGGGGAGTGGCTCAATTGGCAGAGTGGCGGTCTCCAAAACCGTTGGTTGCAGGTTCGAATCCTGTCTCCCCTGCCAAATAAACGCATACTGCCAGGGAGTAAACTCTCTGGTTTTTTTTAATATGCTTTTAACGGCTTCCTACGCCGGAATAAAAAACATATAGGGAGCGGTTAACACAGCTAATACCAGGGCAAGCTTTTGCTTTTAGCTGTTATCTAGACTTGAAGTCTCCAGGCTGTATTTATAGTTAAAGCGAAAAATGAAAAACGCGGATATTATTACACAGCCTGTTATCCAGAGCACAGTGTAAATATTATATGTATAGGCTTGAGGATTGAAAAGCATGGCTGCAGCACCGATAAAATCAGCTGCTAAACCATAAAGCCATACTTTTACGATTACGCTTTTGATATTTTGCATAATATCTTTTATGCCAAGGAATTTCAGCGTCAAAACTACAACCACCAATTAGGAAATTTGCCGGCAATACTGCAAGCCACAGTTTCGGCCACAGCAGTAATATCCATACTGGAAATATAGCATCGTACAATTTAATGTATTTCTTTTTCATTAACAAATATCTCACCCCTTTATAATAATAGCAAAGGGAATTTTTAATTATTATCGCAATCTCATGGCATCTCATTGCTTTGCATAAATCTAGAGCTAATTGAGACCTTGTTGCCTTAGTAAAACAATTGGCACTGTTCAAATCCCTCCATTAGATGTAAAATACCAGCAGGAGGGATTGATAGTGAAAAAATTTCTTGTTGTTCTTTTAGTTATTATATTAGTGCTTGGCCTATTAATTGGCGGGTTTGTCTTCGCCCTGCGTCCTCCATTTACAGTAGTCGCTCCTAAGGAATCTGAGTTTACCGAACTTAAACCTGCCCTCAATGCATATCTTATGGACAGGGCTGCCCTGGCCCTTGATAGTTACTCCGGCGAGGGTGAAATTGACGTCAGTTTAGATGAAGCCGGCCTCAGCCAGGTTCTTGCCAATGCATTGGCCAGCCGGATTGACAACTTTCCCCGGAGACTGAAATATACCGGTGTCTTTATGGACATTCGCCAGGAATATATACAGATAGGCGGCAGCTTTAAATTTTTATTCTTCCCCGTGGGCGTTTCCGCCCGCATGCAAGCGGAAATCCGTGACGGTAATTTGGAGCTGAAAGTGAACTCTGCTCATTTGGGAAGAATCCCCCTGCCTCTTAACTTTGTCCTCAAGACTGCAGAAAAGTATACCGAGCTACCAGAGGGAATTTCCTCACTATCTGTATCTGTCCCCATTAATGATGAAGGGGAAAGTTTGGGCTTCAATGTTTCAGGGTTAAAATTACAAGCAGAACAACTGGTATTCAGCATCCAGGCCGAAGATAATCTTATTCCGGAAATAGATGAAGCCATTCTGGAAGATTTAGAAGAACTTAAACCTCAGGCCCAATCCATCCTGGCCGATAACCCTGTGGCACTGGCGATACTTGATGAGCTTGAGGCTTTGCTGGAGGAATCAAGAGCCAAGGGAAAACCAGTCAACCCCTTAAGACTAAGCATCCTGGGGGAAAAACTGTACAACGCCCTCAGCGAAGATGAAATTCAGCAGCTAAGAAATATTGTCGATGACAACACCATGAAGTTTCTTGAGGAGAACATGGACTGGTTTTAGCCTGCTAACAATGATTAATGGTTAGAGGAGATTGAAATAGTTGAGAAGTATAGGATTTTAGCAAACATGATAAAGCTGTTGTTTCAGAAATCTACCTTATCTCTACCCGTAAGGATCAACGCGGGAAAGGCGTTGGAGCCCCATGCCTAATTGAAAAATGCTAAAAGGGCGCAAAAAGGGAACAAAAGAAAAGAGGAGCTAGAAGCCCCAATATAACATTTTTAGTTATTACCTAGGCTATAGAGATCCCGCTCTACCGTCTGGGTAATTTCTTTTTGGTCCCCCGAGGAACATGAGCATAAACCTCGTCTACAAGTCGGGCAGCAGTGTGGCCGACCCACTTTGATAGTTTGAGGCTGTGAATATTTGTTTTCATGAGTAGTGTTACGTTCTTATTAAGAAACGATCTTCTCCTCCTTGCTTTTTGTGGCCGCGAATTGGCCCTCATAAAGTGGGGAGGAGAAAAAAAAGGCCATCCCTTGCAGTTTAGCGTGAGGGATGGCCTTAAGTATTTAATTACTTGGTAAATTTTGTTCCAGATATTAAAAACTTAAAAAACTAGCTAATGAGCATCTTAACTATTTATAACACACTAATTGTTCCCGAAAAAAAACAGATGTTTTTCTGGGTTTTCTGGGGAGGAAAAACGAGCGATTTGTGGAATTATTTATCAAGACTGTCATCGACAAGTAAAAAGGTTATACGCCTTTAATATATTCAACTAACTGTTTTCAAGAGGGATGGTGTCAGAAGTAATTGGTTCCTGTCCTGGCAACCCCTGTATATCGTAACTCATGGTATACAACAAGTCGCCCCCACAGCAATATGTGCTCATTCGAGTCTTCCTAGTATAGATGGTGCTTCACTTTTGTTGCGGAACAACAAGTCTCCTAAGAAGGAAAATAGAATCTCCCTCATAAAAGATAGATGAGTTTAGCCTTAATTCCGTGTGGTTGTTAAAGAATTGATTTTGGTTGCGCACCAAAAGAAAAAAAATATACTGCACAAAGAGGTGGGAAATATGCAAGGAAAATTAGTTTCCAAGCACATATGGCGCAGCAGTCCTCGGAGTTTCCTCTGTATTTTGCTTCTAACCCTGATAATTGGCTTTCTTACCGTTGGTTTCGGCCAGTGGTATGCTTCACGGCAGAATCTAATCTACGCTGAAGCAGCTTATAGCACCGTCGCCGTAATAGATGATGGGGATTTTTGGCGCTGTACTAAGGACATGACTATACTTGATCCGCAGAGCAGGAATACACCTGACCCGCATCAGCTCTATCTAGAGAAACTGGCAGGGTTGGATATGGTCAGGCAAATTGACGAACGGCAGAGTTGCAGGGCTTATTCTCCTGATGCCGTTGCCGTAGCTCATGACCAGGAGGATATAGAAATCGCAGTGGGTCGTCATCAGGCCGAAATGGCCGGTGATTTCGAATCTATGGTGTTTCTTGCAAAACATGGTGATCCTTCTGATTACAAGAGATTTTCTGAAGGGATTGCTTGTGGTGTGTTGGTAGGCAGATGCGTGGATATTGAGGTGCTTCAGCCCTATCCTGCAGGGGTGATTCGGTCAGAGATAGATACAACTGTACATGGCTATACCGAAAGATCCTCACTGGGCAGGTTGAACTATGCAGTAATATTTGAAATCGACCATGATCAGTCCCCTGCCTTGCATCCCCTCTATTGGGACTTTCGGTACTTTCGCGTTCTTCGCGAAGGTTTTCGCCCCAATGAACCACCTCCCTATTCTGTCGGGAAGAACTATCTGTTGTCTGCAGAGGACTTGTTTCCCAGAGCCTATATCCCTGATGAAACTAGGACAACAGGCTTAAGAAATGTGACGAAAGAACCCCAATGGTATCTTGCAAATGGAGAACCAAATCGGCGTTTTTATGTCGGCAGGATGAATGATGATACAGGTTATGACTTACAGAGAGAACGCTTCACGCTTGAAAGTCATGAGCTCGAAGGCAGTCTTCAAGAGTTCCTTGCCAGCGAGGAAGGAAAACCATGGCGACAGATCATCGATAACGCCCAACGCAATATTCGTGGTCTCATAGTAATCGGCACTAATAATTTGTATGCTCTGCCTTCCTTCAATAGAGGTGAGGCGTACATCATAGAGGGCAGGGACTTCAGTTTCTCAGAAATGGCTGCAGGAGACAAGGTCTGTGTAATTAGTGCTTCTTTAGCCAGAGAAAATGGCCTGGAGGTGGGAGATGAAATAGGCTTCTCCCTTCAGCAAACTGGTTACAAATATGATGGAGTCCTTCCCCCCAAATATACACCTGGAGATTTCACTCCTTCTTTTACAGAATTTACTGAATCCGAGAGATACAAAATCATCGGTATCTATGCTGCCCCGGCCTGGGATACCCACGTTGATGCCTTCAGCCCCAACACAGTCTTTGTTCCCTCCTTGGCGCTTCCCGAAGACATTCCCCAAACTCCCGAATATCAGGCCTGCACCCTTCCCTTTACCCGGGAACGCCCAGGCATGTTTTCCCTCGTTCTCCAGCACGGCAGCGAACAGGCCTTTGGGGAACAATTGGGGCCCGATCTGGCTGAAGGTGTTAGATTCTTTGACCAGGGCTACAGCCGGGTAAAGCCACAATTGGAGGCTTTGAACAGGCAGACAAGAGGCTTGTTCCTGGTCAGCGCTCTGGTCTGGGTAGTAGTTATGGTCTTCTTCTTTCTCTTGCTCACCCGGGGACTGCGGCCGGTCCTGGGCATTATGGTATCCCTGGGGGCGGAACGCCGCCGCCTGCTATTCTTCCTGCTGAGCTTCATCCTGATTCTAAGCCTCTGCGGGCTGGCCATCGGGGGTACAGCTGGGAACTTTGCCTACCAACGGGCAATGAATCAGGCTTATAGCAATATTGAAGAGGCCGCCTCGGGATTCGAGGGACGCCCTGATCCAGAACTCCCCGAAGGTGCCCCGGCAGTGAAGCTGATTGAAATTTCCCCTCGCCTGCCCCTGTTGATAGTCCTTGCCCAAGGCCTGGTTATCCTGCTGGTAGCGGTACTAGTATCCGGCAAGGAGTCTCGTCTCAGTGCCCGCATTCTCCTGGAAAGCGGGGGAAAGAAATGATACTGACCTATGTTGGCAGACGGATTTGGCGGCTGAAGTTGCAGGCCATGGTCTTAATTGCTCTTGGTCTCATCTTTTCTTTGCTCCTCTTGAATCTCAATGCATCATTAGGCACGCAAAGGCAAAAGCGGGAAGAGGCCTTGGTCAGCCTTCCCATCCTTTGCGTGGTAGCCGATCAAAGGGGTGAGAAAACCGAGGATTTGTATATCACCGCCACTATTTTTGACCGCTTTGTCGGGGAAGGGGGCCCGCTATACTCTTACCTGGACAAAGTGTGCCTCAAAGCGGATTTTGCCTTTGGCCCGGATAGCTTGAAACATAACCATGAGCCTGTGGAGGGGTTGGAAATATCCAGCGGCGAACGCAGTATCGTTGCCGTGACCAGAATTGAGGCAGAACGAAATTTGGCTGCAGAGCAGGGCGCCGAAATCCATTTCTTGCCCGGCTTCAGCGAGGAATGTTTCCAGGATACCTCCCGGTATTACTGCCTGCTGCCCCAGGACATCTACCAACTGGTCCCGGGTGGACAGCTTTCGGTGGACATTATTTTTGACAGCATCCCCCAGCCCATGGCTCTAGAATATGAGCTTGAGGTTATCGGCTACTATCTCAGTGGGGGGAGAGATATCTACTGTAATTGGCAGGTAGCATGGGACGGGTTTGCCCTTGCCGACGCAGTCCGCCATACCGATTCCCTGAGTTTTATCCTTAAAGATAATCATAAGTTGG
>DHSM01000028.1:0-12300 GCA_002408465.1 Firmicutes bacterium UBA5286
ACAGAAAATCAGGAGCGCCCTGGAGCGACGCAACCTAAGAGACAGGGCCGATGTGATTGACCGAGCCATTGAAATATATACTGCTCTGGGAAATAATGAGCAGGCAGCGAAACTAAAAGAGGAACTGAAGATATTGGCCTCAGTTCCGGCCAGCCTCGGGAAAAGAGCAAAAGACAGCTGTATAAAATTCGCAATGCCGACCAGGGCCAGGTAAAAATCCGCGGGGACAATCAGAATAAATAAGTGGCGGAAACGCCACTATTTCTGCTTTTCTGCCAGGATTTTCGGTAAAAGCAAAAAAAACCTAAGAAAATACCCGAATATATCATAACAGGCATTTACATCGACACTGCAACACAGTTATAATGTAGATATACATATCGCCGCCGGCAGGCAGGCATGCCAGGAGGTAGACTGATGCGATTGGCTCACCTTCAGCAGCAGATAGCAGAATTAAAAGATAATAAGGACCTGGAGTGGGGATCTGGCTCGTTTAGCAAAAGAATTGTAATGCTACACAGCTCCATTTCTGGAGCTGCACTTGCATGCAAGACTAGCCAGACTTCAAACTGTGCTTCTGAACTGGCTGCACTGGTCATTCAGATCATCGCTTTTCCTATCATGTTCCCCAGCTGGGGAGACATCTGGGGGTCCCAAAGCCTTGAAGATTTTAAGACAGATGGCATCTCCGGGGACCTCTGGGATCATTTGTACAAATTACATCAACTGGCTTCTGGCCTGGTAGGCGGACGCAGTGATATCATCCTTCTCTTTAAAATGCTTCAGGTCGCCAGAGCTGCCACCCAGCTGCAAAATATTGAACTGACCAGGGCAATCAAAGAACAGATGGACAGCTACTGGCAAACAGCATAAATGCCCTCAGGGGCATTTTTTGTACACCCAGCCTAAAGACTTGAAGCACGCAAAGGAGTGAGAAGCTCAATGGAGGAATTTCTTGTTCAATATTGGATGCTCTTGATTCCAATCGTCCTCATCGACTTAGTCCTGAAAATTGCCGCCCTGATCGATTTATTCCGCCGGGAACATGTTGCCGGGGAAAATAAATGGCTTTGGGCCATAGCAATTCTGGCGCTAAATTTTCTTGGCCCGATTCTATACTTTGTTCTCGGCAGGAAGGAGTAGGACCTTTGGATTACGTAATTCAGACAGAAAACTTGTGCCGCCAATTCGGAACAGTAAGGGCTGTTCACAACCTCAGCCTCAATGTGCCTAAGGGCTCAGTTTACGGCTTTCTGGGCCCCAACGGCGCAGGCAAAACCACTACAATCAAGCTGCTCCTGGGCCTGACAAAACCCAGCTCGGGGTCAATCCGGGTGCTGGGCCAGCCTGCAGCCTCCAGAAACTACTTACACAGGATCGGATTCTTGCCCGATGTGCCCAATTTCTACCCCTGGATGCGGGGAGATGAATTCTTGACATTCGCCGGGCAGCTCTTCTCCATTCCCCCATCGGAACTAAAGAAACGCAGTTCAGAACTGCTAGAAATCACCGGTCTGAAAGGTGTAAAGACAAAAATCGGCGGCTATTCCCGGGGCATGAAACAGCGCCTGGGACTGGCTCAGGCTCTGATTAATCAACCTGACCTGGTCTTCATGGATGAGCCCACCTCTGCCCTTGACCCCATCGGGCGCAAAGAGATTCTCGAAACCATCAGCCTCATCTCTGACCGCTGCACAGTGTTTTTCTCTACTCACATCCTTACCGACGTAGAACGAGTCTGTGACCGGGTAGGCATCCTCAAACAAGGAGAACTTATCACCGAAGAAACCATCGAAGGACTGCACAAGCGCTTTGCCAAAAATGCCCTCAGGCTGGAGGTTACAGGCGACTCTGGGCCCTTTATCTCAGCTCTGAAGAGCAAAAAATGGCTGCAAATGGTGGAACAGCAAAACGGTTCCATCATCTTGACCGTTTTTGACCTCCAGACTGCCCAGCAGAAAATTCCTTCTCTGCTTGCCCAGCACAACCTAGGCTTGTGCAAGCTGGAGCAGGTAGAAATGAATCTGGAAGATATCTTCGTCAGGCTGGTGAAACCATGAAAAACTTTGGCAGAATGTTTTGCAAAGAAATCAGGGAATTCCTGCGCACTTACAAAATTTATGTGGTCCCCGGCCTCTTCCTGCTCTTTGGCTTTGTCAGCCCCATCCTCACCAAACTAATGCCAAAGCTGCTAGGCAGCCTGGTGACAGAAATGGGAATCACCCTGCCAGAAATGACCTGGCTTGATTCTTACGGCCAGTTTTTTAAGAACCTTACCCAGATGGGCTTGCTGGCCATCATCCTCACCACTATGGGCGCTATCGCCGATGAACGGAACCGGGGAGTAACCCAGCTGGTTCTGACCAAGCCGGTGTCCAGGACCGGCTATGTCCTGGCCAAGTATGCCGCCAACCTGCTGCTGATCAGCGTTGCCACTCTCTTGGCCTTTATAGCTGCCTGGTATTATACCAACATCCTCTTTACAGGAACTAATTTTATCGCCGGCCTCATGGCCACAGGCCTGTACTTAATCTATGTGGCAGTGATCCTGGCACTGACCATTTTCTGCAGCGCCCTAACAAAATCAGCCATCGCCGCCGGCGGCCTGACAGTGCTGGGATTAGTCATCCTCAACCTGCTGCCATTATTCTCAAAGACCCTGAACAAGTTCTCCCCTGCGGTGCTGACAGATTATATGTCCCAAGCAGCCGCAGGCACCGCTGCCAGCACGGACGTTTGGGGGGCAATCGCCTTTGCCGCCTGCACAGTCATCCTCCTGTTGGCATCAGCCTCACTGCTCTTTTCCCGCAAAGAATTATAAGCTGTCACACTTTTTCCTTCACCACAGATAATAAGCTGCCCCAACGGCAGCTTATTATTTTCGCACCAGCAACAATTTACTCTCGCCCTGGCCGTATACCCCTGCATTCACTTTGGCCAGGGCCGGAAAATTCAGGTCCCCGTGGTCAGTGAGCCAGTAATCAGGCAAAATGTCGGCTTCCAGCAGACCTTGATAAAAAGGTCCCGTTTCCTTGCTCAGGCAACACCAATTGCCCCCATCCCGGCAGCCATCAGTAACTGTAGCTACATAAGCAGGTTTTATTTCGAGAGGCACCAGAATTTCCGCTACAAAGGCGATGGCATCTGCCGGAATGTAGAGGACCGGCAAATAATGGCGGGCCAAATGGAGGTCAAAGATATACCAGCGGTCAGAGGTTGCACAGCCCCCCTGGGGAGCATAGCGGCCCCGGGAACGCAGCTTTATTATCCAGTTTTCAGGAGGCTCAAGAACTGAAACTTGTGCAATCGAAATATCTGGCCCCCATTTAAGGCCATCTCCAGCAGCCTGGGCCTGTTCCAGCTTTGTCGCCAGCTGACAGCTGTAGTCCACATAAAGGCACAGCCCAGGCTTAGGCAAGTTAACCTGGAGGCTTAGGCGCAATAAAGACAAAGGCACCTTCCAATCAAACCCCGCTGCTGGATATAGCAAGACTTTCAGCTCTTTGTGCAGCTGGAGCTGGGGCAAGGCAGCTAATTCACTTTTCACGGCCATCCCCGTCCTTAACAATTTCTTACACTATATAGATACGCCCCTCGGCGCCTTTATACCTTTACAGCGTCACTACGATAAAGAAAACACTTTCACATCACTTTTTTCGCCGCAATCCCGTTAATTTCTCCAATTGCACAGGGTATATTAAAAGCCCGGATGACTACCGGGCTTAATTTCGTGAAAAATTAAACATAATAGCTATTGTCTACAAGAGAAACTTCCGTCAATGGCAGCCTTTAACTGTTCCATGGCCTGGACCAGCAGGGAGCGGGGGCAGGCGGTGTTAAGGCGGACAAATCCCTTCCCCTCGTCGCCAAAGGTATAGCCCTGGTTGAGCCAAAGATGGGCTTTGTTGAGCAAAAAACTTTCCAATTCCTGAAAGGTAAGGCCCAAACCGTTAAAGTCCAGCCAGAGCAGGTACAATCCCTGGGATTCAGTCATTCTTATTTGGGGAAGGTTATTTGCCAAAAAGTTCCGCACAAAGTCTGCATTGGCGGCTATATAGGCCATAGCCGCATCAAGCCATTGATCTCCGTGAGTGTACGCGGCCTCGCAGGCCACCAGGCCAATGGCGTTGACCTTGCCAACCCCCCAACATCGTGCCGCGGCCTGAAATTTTTCTCTGAGCTTGGGATTGGGCACGATGATGTTTGAGGTCTGCAGTCCCGCCAAATTAAAAGTCTTGCTGGGAGCGGTGCAGATAATAGAAATGTCGGAATAGGCAGCATTTACAGAGGGCAAAGGGTAGTGGCGGACACCGGGAAAAGCAAGGTCTTGATGAATCTCATCGGCGACAATGAGCACGTTATGCTTGAGGCAGATATCTGCCATGCCCTTCAGTTCCTCGGGGGTCCAGACCCGGCCCACTGGGTTATGGGGGCTGCAGAGAATAAAGAGCTTGATGGCATTTTCCTTGATCTTGGCCTCGAAATCCTGAAAATCTATAGTAAATCTGTTGCCCTTTCGAATCAACGGGTTTTTTATCAATTCACGGCCATTGCCAAGGACAGCATTGGCAAAGGGCGGGTATACAGGGGGTTGGATGAGAACAGCGTCCCCTGGGCTGGTAAAGGCGTGAAGGGCTAGATTGATGGCGGGCACCACTCCGGGAACAGTCAGCACCCATTCTTTTTCAATGTCCCAATTATACCGCCGCTGCATCCAGCCTTGTAAACTCTTGTAATATGAGTCCGGCGGCAGGGAATACCCGTAAATCTCATGGGCAATGCGCCCTTTGATTGCCTCAGTGACCTGGGGAAGGATCTCGAAATCCATATCCGCCACCCAGAGGGGAAGAGCTTCTGCGGGAATACCCATTTGGGCATGTCCATCCCATTTAGCGCTGCCGGTCCCCCGGCGATTGATTACCCTATCGAATGATTTCAAATTTACAGCCTCCTTATCTTGCCTCTCCTATATATTCTAGTTGCAGTTTTTATTATCCTGCTTTCATTTGTGCAAGTTAAAGTGACGAACAGTAACCATTCCTATAATATTCCCATTAAATATATGCGACTCCCGCCGGCTGGAAGCCCGGCAAACAGATGCTGAAACCCAACCCTGACCTCGTCGGCAATGTCTGGAAGTATGGAAGGTCAGCGAGGCCTTTGAAGATTAAAAAGAGTAATTCCAAGCTTTTTAGCAAGAAAAACCAGGCTAATCAGCCTGGTTTTTCATTTGTAGGAATTCAATTAAAGTCAGTCCCGATTCTTTCCATGCCAGGGCCAGATCCACCCCGATAAACCGGTAATGCCAGGGTTCATACTTGTAGCCGGTTATCCCCTCGCAACCCTTGGGATAACTTAGGGCAAACCCAAATTTATATGCATTTGCAAGCAGCCACTTGCCCTGGCTGGTATCTGCAAAAGCATCAGAATAATCCCTGTTGGTGCCGCCAAAGTCCACGACTGTGCCAAGCTGGTGCTCAGACTGGCCTGGCCTGGCGCTGTAGCGTTCAGCAGCCAGCACTCCATCCCGCTTGGCATAGCGGTAAAAGAGATCATGCTGAGTGCTGTAACTGCGGTAACCGGAATCCACATTGAGCTGAACCCCGTCCGCTTGGGCTGCCTGGGCCATTATTTCCAAGGCGTCAGCTACTTGACTGCGCACCCGGCGTTTCTTGACACTAAGGTGACTGGGCAGCTCCACCAAATCTGCGGGAGCATATTCGCCGATGGTAGTCTGCTTGCCGACAACGGCTGTCAGACTGCCTCCATCTGCAGATACCAGTTCCTTGCGAAACCGGGCCAGCAAGCTGCGTCTTCCCTCACAAATGAAGGAAAACACCTCCTGGGCCGCCACCTCCTGCTGGGTCTGCTGATCGACCCAGCCGAAAAATTCATACCCCTCCCGGGGAATCGCCTCCAGGGTAACCTGAGCAGCGGGCTGCAGGCTCCAAGTTTCCACTACCTGCCCCCCCTCATCAATCTCCAGATCTACCTTGTAATCTTCTGGCAAGAACATTGCCGTCAGATCCCGGTCGCCAGCGGCGGTAAAGGTATACTCAGCCTCGGTGCTGACCACTTCTCCTTTTTCGGTCCAGCAGACAAATCTGTATCCCCTTTCCGGAACGGCGGTAATTGTATACTCCCTGCCGTGGCGGGCAGGTTCCTGAGAATAGAGGAAGTTGCCCTGTCCCTGAGCAAAGGCGGAAACTGCATATTCCAAGGGCCTGAGATTGGCCGTCAGTTTGGTCTTTCTCTGGACAATAAAAGTATATTCTGTTGTTTCGGCCACAACCTGTCCCCCCTGAGTCCAGCCGACAAATTCCCAGCCCGGCTCCGGCATGGCGCTGACGGTTACCTCCTGGCCGGCAGTATAGGCGCCTGCCCCAACCAACTCAGCGGCCTGGCCGGGCTCAGAGCTCAAGATTACATGGACAGCATCACATCCTGTCATAAGCAGCGCTGTCATACAAATTATTCCTAAAAGGAGCCAATCTTTTTTCATCCAATTCCCCCCATGGTTTTGCTTCTTTAGGGACATTATTATTGTACAGCCGGGCTCTCAATAGTTCAATAGCGCCAACCTGGAAATTGACCTGGGAAAACAGGGATGGGCTGGCAGCTTTGTCTGAAAATCAGGAGGAGAATTTACTTAGCATTATCCTTTACCCAGCAATTTATGGTATAATTATACTGTTATCAAAACTTATGCTAATACAAAGGAGGAAAATACCGTGAAACGCGTTGGTTCCATTCTCTTAGGAATCTGGCTCATTCTCACTGGTGTGCTCGGAATGGATTTAGTGACTCTTACAGGAACAATTGAAGAAATAGTTACCAAGGGCCTTCCGGTTTTGGCCATTGTTGCCGGCATCTTTATTCTTATAGGCAAATAACTTACTACAAGAACACCTGCGGGTGTTCTTTGTTTTCCCCCCGAACAGGCTTGCTGCCTTGACATCCCTTTGTCTTCCATGGTATTCTACCATAAAAGCAAGAGGTTATGACGGGGCCACAGTTGCCTTCGGCAGTCCAGAGAGGAAGCGGTCGGTGCAAGCTTCCCTGTCCGAACCAGCCTCCCACCCCTGAACTGCTGGTGATAAATCAGCCGGGTCAGCCCGTTACAGCCACACGAGGTCCCCTCGGGGATAAATTAAGGTGGTACCACGAAGCAGCCCTTCGTCCTTATGGACAGGGCTGCTTTTATTCATGAGGAGGATGAAAATGAGCAAGGAAAAAGATTTTGTCAAGGAAATTACCAGCAGGGAAGAAGACTCATCTCAATGGTATGTTGACATCATCCGCAAAGCGGAAATGGCAGATTACTCCCCTGTTCGGGGCTGTATGGTCATTAGGCCCTATGGCTATGCCATCTGGGAAGCAATGAAGGCTGGGCTTGATCGGCGCATCAAGGAAACGGGACACCAGAACGCCTATTTTCCTCTGTTTATTCCTGAAAGTCTGCTGCAAAAGGAGGCAGAGCATGTAGAAGGTTTTGCCCCGGAAGTGGCCTGGGTCACCCAGGGGGGCAACGAGGCGCTGAGCGAACGCCTGGTAGTGCGCCCTACCTCCGAGGCCATTATCTGCTCGATGTATTCTAAATGGATTCAGTCCTACCGGGATCTGCCTGTGCTCATCAACCAGTGGGCCAACGTAGTGCGCTGGGAAAAAGTCACCCGGCCCTTCCTGCGCACCACTGAATTCCTGTGGCAGGAGGGCCATACCGCCCATCGCACCAATGAAGAAGCCCAGGAAGAAGTCATGAAGATGCTGGAGGTGTATCGGGATTTTGTCGAAAATGACATGGCCATCCCTGTTATCCCCGGACGCAAATCTGATCGGGAAAAATTCGCCGGCGCCCATGCCACATACAGTATTGAGGCCCTGATGCAGGATGGCAAAGCCCTCCAAGCCGGAACATCCCACAACTTGGCCCAGCATTTTGCCAAGGTTTTTGACATTACCTACCTGGACGAAGACAGCCAGCTGAAATATGTGCATCAAACCTCCTGGGGGGTCTCCACCCGCTTGGTAGGCGCCCTGATCATGGTTCATGGAGACAACCGGGGCCTGAAAATTCCCCCCAAGATTGCCCCCATTCAAGTGGTTATCGTCCCCATTGCCCCTAAAAAAGCGAAGGAAATGGTGCTGGACAAAGCCTATCAACTCAAAGCCAGGTTAAGTCAAGCCGGCATTCGCGTCCATCTCGACGCCAGGGAAGAATACTCCCCTGGGTACAAATTCAATGACTGGGAAATGCGGGGAGTTCCCCTGCGCTTGGAAGTGGGACCCAGAGACATTGAAAACAACCAGGCAGTCCTGGTCCGCAGAGACAACAGGGAAAAACTTTTTGCCGCCTTTGACCAGTTGGAAGCTGTAGTTGACCAGCTGTTGAACTCAATTCAGAACGATATGCTGACTGCAGCCAGAGATTTTATGGAGACAAACAGTTTTGCAGCTGCCGATTTGGCTGAAATGGAAAAGATTATTACTGAAAAGCGCGGCTTCGTTTATGCCTGGTGGTGCGGCAGTGAAGAATGCGAACTGGAGGCAAAGGAGCGCATGGCCGCCACCATCCGCAACATCCCCCTGGATCAAGAAGGTGCAAGACAGCGGGTCTGCAGCGAGGCCAAATGTGTTCACTGCGGCCGGGACGCCCAGGAAGTGGCGATTTTTGCTAGAGCTTATTAACACAAAAAATTAACCTTTCCCTTTTTCGAATAATTGTTTATGTTGGCAGGAATATACAATCTCCCTGTCGAATATGACTAAGAATTATGGGGAAAGGAGTGATTTTGTGTCTTCAGAAAAGAAAATTCTCCCGGCTTTTTTGCTCTGTTTCTTTTTGGGTGCATTAGGTATCCACAGATTCTATGTGGGCAAGATCGGCACAGGTATCCTTTGGCTGCTGACTCTGGGATTGTTGGGCATCGGCGTCCTGGTTGACTTCATCATGATTTTGGTTGGTTCCTTTAAAGACAAGGAAGGCAAAGTCCTGGATCAGTGGACCTAGAGTAGCAAAACTAAAGCAGGGATGGAAAAGCCGTCCCTGCTTTCCTCTTCTCAGCCCTATCCTTTTTTCGTTAGCAGAAAAAAGGACGAACAGGTCTCTGGGTCGAAATATTACCCCAGGGTAATTAGGAGGCGATTGCTATGGAAAAATCTTGGGCCCTGGTTTTCGGCGGTGGCGGCGGCAAGGGCGCGTACCAAATTGGGGCCTGGAAAGGCCTGAAGGAATTTGGCGTCGACAAAAAAATAACCGCTGTGGCGGGAACCTCAGTAGGCGCATTGAACACCGCTTTATTCGTCCAAGGGGATTTAGAGCTGGCCTGCAAAGTCTGGGGTTTGGTGGACAACAGTTCCATCCTGGTGCTGGATAAGGCTAAGTATCTTGAACCCCTAAAGCGATTTGAGCTTAAGCGCATTATTTCTGACGGAGTTTTCTCCAATCAGGGCCTCCTCAACATGCTGGAGACCCATGTAGATTCTGCAAAGATCAGCCGCTCCCAGCTCATTGCCTTCGCAACCTGCAGCAAAATGCCGGAACTGAAGTTTATGAAAATGCTAAAATGGCAGATGGAGCCCACCTATTTTCGCCTCAACGGCCAAAAACCTGAAAAGATTAGATCTATTCTCCTTGCTTCCTCGGCAATTCCCTTTATCTTCGACCCGGTGGAAATTGATGGCAGCCCCTATGTAGACGGCGGAACCGCTGACAATGTTCCCATCCGGCCCCTCTATGACCTAGGTTACCGACATTTTATCGTCGTCAATCTGGACATGTACCACAGACTTCCCAGGAACCAGTTCAGAGACGCAGATATCATCGAAGTAATGCCCGCTCATACCTGGACCGAGAACATATTCGGCATCCTGGATTTCAGTCCTGCTTCCATCCAGGCTCAAATTGAAACGGGCTATAATGATACCACCCTCACCCTCTCCTCTCGCTTTTCTCAGCCCAATAAGCGCCGCCTTTTTTCAAAGCTTAAAACTCTGCTTCCCGGCAGAAAGTCCAGCGATGAATCAGGGGATTAACAGCCTCAACAAGGGGCTGTTTTTGTTTTTGAAGGCTGGCAAACAAAAAAACCTGCACCAATTGTGCAGGCATGCTACTTATTCTTTTTGGCCCAGCTGTCCCGCAAACCGACAATTCGGTTGAAGACCAGATTATTTTTGCTGGAATCCTTTGGATCCAGGAAAAAATAACCTTTGCGCATAAACTGAAACCTGCTTTCCGGGTCACAGTCCGCCAGAGCAGGTTCGACGATACAATCCTTTAGGACCAGCAAAGATTCAGGGTTGATATTGTCGGTGAAATCCTGGCCCTCATCTGCATCATCGGGGTTTTCATTCAGGAAAAGATTATCATAGAGCCGGACTGTCGCCGGCAAACCATGCTGAACGGAAACCCAGTGGATAACGCCTTTGACCTTTTTACCGCTGTTGTCCTCACCGCTTTTAGTTTCCGGGTCATAGGTGCAGCGCAACTCAACGACCTTGCCTGTTGAGTCTTTGATAACTTCCTCACATTTGATGATGTATGCGCCCTTGAGGCGAACCTCCTTGCCGGGAGACAGGCGGTGGAACTTCTTGGGCGGATCTTCCATAAAGTCTTCTTGTTCGATATATATTTCCTGGGCAAAGGGAGCTTTGTGGGTCCCCGCGTCTTCATCACCGGGCAAGTTCTCTATTTCCAGCCATTCCACCTGGCCCTCTGGCCAGTTTGTAATAATCACTTTTAAGGGTTCCAGCACGCCCATGACCCGGTGAGCCTTGGCATTTAGATCCTCCCGGATGCAGTGTTCCAATAAGGCCATATCCACCATGCTGGCTGAGCGGGCAACGCCAATGCGGTCGCAAAAATCTGCCACTGCCTCGGATGTGACCCCCCGGCGCCGCAAAGCAGCGATAGTAGGCATTCTCGGGTCATCCCAGCCCTGGACAAACCCTTCCTCCACCAGTCTGCGCAGCTTGCGCTTGCTCATGACGGTGTTGGTTATATTGAGCCGGGCAAATTCATATTGCCGGGGCCTGCCCTTTACGGCCTCAGGGTAAAGCTCCAGGGCGTTATCCACAATCCAGTCATACAGAAGCCGATTATCGGAAAACTCGATTGAACACAGAGAATGGGTTATGCCCTCAATCGCATCAGAAAAGGGATGGTCAAAGTCATACATGGGGTAGATGCACCACTTGTCGCCGGTGCGGTGATGACTGGCATGGAGGATCCGGTAGATAACCGGGTCCCGCATATTCAGGTTGCCTGAAGCCATATCAATCTTGGCCCTAAGCACTCTGGAGCCATCGGGGAACTCGCCATTTTTCATGCGCGCAAATAAATCCAGGTTCTCTTCAACGGAGCGGTTGCGGTAGGGGCTGTCCTTGCCCGGTTCAGTCAAAGTCCCTCTGTAATCCCTGATTTCCTCGGGACTGAGATCGCAGACATAGGCCCTGCCGGCCTTAATCAGGCGGAGGGCAAACTCATACTTGGTGTCAAAGTAGTCTGAGGTAAAAAACAGGCGGTCTTCCCAATCGGCTCCCAGCCATTTTATATCCTGCAGAATCGAGTCCACAAACTCCTGATCTTCTTTGATTGGGTTGGTGTCGTCAAAGCGCAAGTTAAATTTGCCCTGATAATCCCTGGCAATGGAGTAATTCAGCAAAATGGCCTTGGCATGGCCAATATGCAAATAGCCACTGGGTTCAGGGGGGAACCGAGTATGAATGCGCCCGTCATTTAGCCCTTCTTCCAAATCCTTGTTGATAATCGCCAAAATAAAGTTGCTCTTTTCATAATCTGCGGTCTCTGCCATAGTTATCCTCCTCTAAATACACTTGTTTAATTATATAAGAGGGAACCGGCCAATGCAACTGCGACAGCGGGGACGAACTTTTCAGCTGCAGTTTCCGGGAGGGCTTGCTGCAAAAAAAACAGGGCCATTGCGGCCCCGCCTAAAACTATTTAATAAATCTGATGCAGACTGGGTAGCGGTATTCCTGGTTGTTGCTGGCAGCCATAGCAGCCAAAATGCTGAAAACAATATTACCAATGCCGATTGCTATTAAGCCGATGATACCAATGACTACAATAATTAGGATTGCAGAGACAACGCTGGCTAATGCTAAAGTGATTTGGAAGTTCAGAGCTTCCTTGGCATGAGCTTTTACAATGGGCTGATCTTCCCGGGCAATAATAAAAATAATTAGCGCGCCGACAAAACCTGTGAATATACCTAGGATATGGGCAAGCATTGACATTGTTCTTTGATCTTCCATTTTATTTCCCCTCCCTTCACAAAA
>DHSM01000028.1:12497-17907 GCA_002408465.1 Firmicutes bacterium UBA5286
TTGACCAGCACTGCTGGGGTGCCTGCATCAGCAGAACCGCTGACCAGGTCGGCAAGACTGGCGATGACGTCTTCCAGACGCCGGGGAGTAGTCCCTTCAGTTTCTGATTGATTCCGGTTTTCGGCGAGTTTATTTTTTAACTTATCTTCGATTTCACTGACACTCTGGCCTTGCTGATGATAATAATCCACCAGGTACTTATATTTGAACCCTTCCCGCAAAAGGTTTGTGAACCCGGGAGTGGCGCCAAAGACAGGCTTGGGATCAGCCAGTTCATAAATTTGGGTTGTGGGATCCTTATAAGCGCCGTCCCCATAGATGATAACCTCTATTTCTTTTCCCGTGACCCCGGCAACCTCCCGCTGCACATCCTGGGCAAAGGCAGAAGAATCCCTGGGGGCCAGTTTTAGCTTATCCCCCGAAGACATGTTGCTGCCCAATAGACCCCATTCCGACCAGGCAATGCGCTTGGGAGAAGAACACAAATCCGCAAGAGTTATTACCTTGACCTTGTTGGCCAAACACCGCAGAGTCTTTTCCCTCTTGTGAATATCGGCAACGATAACCCCGTCGGGGGAGTGAGTGAGGATATATTCCGGGTCATTGCTGAGGAGAATATTGGCTTTGGCTCCCCGCCCTTCAATAACCTGGCGATAGAGCTGGATATAATCCACTTGTGTAATTGGGTGTTTAAAGTTATGCCCCGCCAACTCATCCTGAGTGATGGGGTCGGAAATGACCTTGCCCAAGCTGCAGGCAAAATCCTCGCCGATAATTTGATTGCCCACCTCATCCCGGGGCCAGGAAAGCTGCACAACCACTTCCCCCTCCGGCACGGCGGCGGCGATTGCCTCCAGAACCATGACAAAGCGATTGCGACTGGCAATGGGAAAGACCACGCCTACTTTCGCACTGGGGCCAATATGCAAATGCGCCCGAACCTCCTGGGCTATTTCGGCAATGGTTACATAGTTGTTCTGGGACCTGGCCACCACAGATTCTGTCACACACAATACATCGCCGTCATCAAGCAGCGAATCCTCGTGGCAAGTCTTTACAATCTGGACAATCATAGCCAACAGATCGGAACCAGGAACGATTACACCCATCTTCAATCCGAAAGCTGCAGGGCCAATATAGGCAGGCAATTTAGCCATAACCTTCACCTCAATCTATGTATTGAAAACCGCAAGTTATTGTATCATATCCATACTGCATTTTCCATTTCCTATTCGGAGTGAGACCCCTAATCTGTCAATATTTGAGTTGTGTGCGAATTTGACAATAATATTTGCAGTTTCCGCCACTATCTTGGAACTGACTATACCTGTAATCTTCCCCTAAACAAAACGAAATTACTAAGTTTTTTTAACGGCGATAAAAGCAAAGCCGTTGAAAGCGTCAAGGAGTTTACTGCCCATTAAGCAGAGGAAGTTTAGGAAAACCAATACGCCTCTGTTCCCATTGGAAAACCGTCCAAGGAGAGGAACAGGGTCTCAGCTGAGACCCTGTTTCACCTTTATTTTGTTATCTTTGAACTACGACGGCTATACCCATGCCGCCGCCGATGCAAAGGGTGGCGAGGCCGGTCTTGGCATTGCGCCGCTTCATTTCATAGAGCAGAGTGACGAGAATCCTTGCGCCGCTGGCGCCAATGGGGTGACCCAAGGCAATGGCGCCGCCATTGACATTGATGATGTCTGTATTCCAGCCCAATTCCTTGTTGACTGCCAGGGACTGGGCGGCAAAGGCTTCGTTGGCTTCGATTAAGTCCAAATCTTCAATAGTAAGCCCGGTCTTGGTCAGGACCTTGCGCACTGCGCTGACAGGGCCAATACCCATGATCCCAGGATCAACCCCTGCATGGGCAGAGGCGACGAAGGTGGCCAGAGGCTTAATGCCCAATTCTTTGGCCTTGGTTTCGGTCATGAGAATCAAGGCAGCGGCTCCGTCGTTGATGCCGGAGGCATTGCCGGCAGTAACGGTGCCATCTTTCTTAAAGGCAGGACGCAGTCTTGCCAGGGAGTCAGCAGTGACTCCTGCTCTGGGGAACTCGTCGGTATCAACGATAACGGGATCGCCCTTGCGCTGGGGAATTTCAACAGGAATTATTTCTTCGGCAAAGCGCTTGGCAGCGATGGCTTCCTGAGTCTTGCGCTGGCTTTCAGCGGAAAATTCATCCTGCTCACGGCGGCTGATTTGATATTTCTCCGCCAGGTTTTCAGCGGTAATGCCCATATGCGTATTGCCCATTGCGCACCAGAGGCCGTCCTTAATCATGCCGTCCTCGATAGTGCCATTGCCCATTCTGTGCCCCCAGCGGGCCTTGCCGAGATAATAGGGTGCCTGGCTCATGCTCTCAAAGCCGCCGGCCAAGACAATACTGGCTTCTCCGGCAGCAATGGCCTGGGCTGCCAAGGCAACTGCCCGCAAGCCTGAGCCGCAGACCATGTTCACTGTCATGGCTGTGGATTCAATCGGCAAACCAGCTTTCAAGGCTGCCTGGCGGGCGGGGTTCTGCCCCTGCCCTCCCTGGAGAACATTGCCCATGATAACTTCGTCCACCTGACTAGCTTCAATTCCCGCTCTGTTCATGGCCTCCCGGAATGCTATTTCGGCGAGAGCCACAGCGCTTAGGTCTTTCAGAGCCCCGCCATAGCTGCCTACGGGGGTTCTAACTGCAGATGCTATAACTACTTTCTCCACGTAACACACCTCCGTTTAATATTCCATCGAGCCGATTTGCTCGGGAACGATCAATTCTGCGCCTGTATTAGCCACTACATCCTCCACTGTGACTCCAGGAGCCAATTCCTTAAGAACCAGGCCCTCAGCAGTCTTTTCAATGACAGCCATGTCGGTGACAATGTGAGTGACTTGGCCCATGGCAGTCAGGGGCAGCTTACATTCCTTGAGAATCTTTGGCGAGCCGTCCCTGGCCACATGCTCGGTTGCGACGATGACCTTGCGGGCGCCTACCACTAAGTCCATGGCGCCGCCCATGCCGGGCACCATCTTGCCAGGCACCATCCAGTTGGCCAAGTTGCCGTTGGCGTCAACTTCCAGAGCTCCCAGTACGGTTGCGTGGACATGTCCGCCCCGGATAATTGAAAAGGAAGTTGAGCTGTCAAAGCAGCAGCCCCCGGGCAAGATTGTCACCGGCTGGCCGCCGGCGTTGACGATATCTGCATCATATTCGTGCTCGGCGGGAGCAGGTCCGACCCCCAAAAAACCGTTTTCCGATTGGAGGATGACATGAACTCCGTCGGGGATAAAGTTGGCTACCATAGTCGGCAGCCCTATGCCTAAGTTAACCACATCGCCATGAGCAAATTCCTTGGCTATGCGGCGGGCGATCATGGCGCGCTTTGCCTGTTTTTCATCCATCTTATTCACCTTCCCTTACCAGGTAGTCAACAAAAATACCCGGAGTGACGACGTGGTCAGGATCTATTTCACCTGTTTCCACAATCTCCTCGACCTCAGCTAATACCAACTTGGCGGCCATAGCTTGCAGGGGATTGAAGTTGCGGGCTGAACGCCTGTAGACCAGGTTGCCGTGGCGGTCCGCTTTATGGGCCTTAATGATTGCCACATCAGCAAAGATGGGCTTGGCGAGAATATACTGTTTACCGTCAATAGTAACAACTTCATTGCCTTCCTGGGCCACAGTTCCCAGACCTGTTGGCGTCAGCACGCCACCTAATCCGGAACCTGCTGCCCGAATTTGTTCTGCCAGAGTTCCCTGGGGAATCAGCTGAACTTCCATTTCACCGGCATTCATTTGTTGCCCGGTGGGGGGGTTGGTACCAATGTGGGAAGCAATTACCTTGCTTACCTGGCGATTGACAACCAATCTGCCAATCCCTTTGTCTGGAAAACCAGTGTCATTGGCAATTACAGTTAAATTGCCGGTTCCCAACTCAACCAATTTTCCAATGATACCATGGGGGCTGCCTACGGCCAAAAAACCGCCGATCATAACACGGCTGCCTGGTTCAATCATGCGGGCAGCCTGTTCAAAATTAATAATCGGTTTCACCCAAACACCTCCATCGTTAGTAAAATCCTTATACATATTCTCCAATCCCGGAGGAAGTTCCTGCCCCCTGTACTAAAAACTTCATCTATAAAGATTTCCACAAATAATCAAAGATTGTATTGCATTGGGATTTTCCTTAGAGTATAATACTGGAGAACCCTGAAAATTAGTTGGCTGTCTCCCAGGTAAATCTACTCCTTTGTTAGGTTTATTCCCGGATGCCAGTCCAAACAGGGCAAACAAAGGAGGTTTTATTAAGTGGAGTACACCGACAAGACCCTACAGTGCCGTGATTGCGGAGCCGATTTTATCTTTACCGCAGGCGAACAAGAATTCTACGCAGAAAAAGGTTTCACCAATGAACCCGGACGCTGCAACGATTGCCGTTCCCGCAGGCGCCGTGAACGTTCCGGCGGCAACCGTGAAATGCACACTGCCATCTGCGCCGAATGCGGCGCCGAAACCCAAGTGCCATTCAAACCCACCACCGGCAAACCTGTTTACTGCAGCGCTTGCTTTACCCGTCGCTAGGAATTAAAAAAACCGGAGAAATCCGGTTTTTTTAATTCCTAATTTAACTCACAGCCAAGCAGACTCGAGGATTTGGACAGTGCCTGCCGGCTGAAAGCCCAACATCTTATAGAGAAGGCCTGTGGCCTGGCTGGCGGCATCAGCATATATGACTGCCGTGCTGAATCCCTTTTGTTCTAAGTAATTCAAAGTGTCTTTGAGCATGCGCCGGCCGAATCCCCGACTGCGTTTGCTTGATGGAGTCGATGCCGAGTTGAGGCGCACAATCCCAGCATCCCTGTCAATAACGGAATAGTACTGGGCAGCCACGGCTTCATCCCCGCTATAGCCTACTCTGAAGGCGTTCGGGTCAAAAGTTGATGCCTGCCGCATGCGCCCGAGGCAGGCGCTGTCCAGAGGAGGAATATCCATAAAGGCGTTGATGCCCTGATTAAAGGTGTCCAGCCACTGGGCTTCCAGGTCTGGCTGCTGGGCTAAAGACTTTACGGCAAAATCCTCTTCACCGGGATTCTGGTCAGGGGGCAGCTGGCACAAAGCCGCGCGCAATTCCACCTGCTCTCTGGCAACTTTCAATCCTTGCCCTGCCAGCAAAGCTGGAACCAGGTCACCGACAGAAGCAACCCGCAACATCATGGACCCGGATACAAGTGTCCGTGCCAAAGCAAAACACTGCTCCCAAAAAACAGTAAAATCCTGTTCTGTCATATGGCTGTCCACAGCAAGGCTGACAAAAATTAGGCCAGGTTGGATTTTCTCAAAAGATGCCAGGTATGCGCAGGCCAGCAGCTGCTCGCTGCCCTTGGCCAGCAAACAAGATTGTTCAGGGCCAGGCTGGTA
>DHSM01000028.1:18114-23229 GCA_002408465.1 Firmicutes bacterium UBA5286
AAGCCGAATGACGTGGGGCAAGAATTGATTATTATATTTAATGATCTCCACCACGTTCCCACCACCCCATAAAGAAATGTTACAAATGTATTTCAACGGACACATTCAGAATTCCTGCTGCAAGCAGGAATTCTTTTTATATTAATTCGATTAATTGGCCGTCCCGCCTCCAGGCATAGTACTGATTTACTATTAGTACTAGCAGGATCGGGGCCCCAATCATCAGCATCAGCTCCAGCCAAATGCTGAAGAGCCCCCCCTGGGCAAAGGGCAATAGGATTGTCAGGAATAAATTGAGACCATCATACCAGCTCAAATAAAACATGGAGATCGCCAGAGGCACCAGCAAACCGGAAAAGTACAAGCGCAAGGCAGCCCATGGATTTTCCTTTGCTCTCAGAACTGCCAAGACCAAACCTGCCAGCAAAAAAATCAGAGGAAACGCTGTGGGCCATAATCCCAGGCCCAAAGTTTGCGACCAATGCCAGACAAAGAAACTTCCGGCAAACACTGCTGTCGCCAGGTTGGCCCACAAGCCGGGGAGCACCAACCTTCCAGCCTTTAGCTGGGGATCAAGATGTTCTAAGGCCTGCCAAAGCAAGAGGGCAAGAAAAATTGGGGAGAGGATAAAGAGCAATAAATTGAGCAGTTCTGACACAAAAAAGATATTTTTCATCATCATAGTCCAAGGGCCCGTCAAAGCAAAGCGCAGGATATGAGCGGCCCATACCAGAGGGGCAATGATCAGTCCCCGGCGCAGCAATGCAGTCATAGACAGCACTGCTGCCAGAGCCAGCAACAAGCACATACCCCGCAAAGCAGTAATATAACCGGTCTGCACTGCCCTCACTGTCAATACAGCGTTGAACTGGGCGGCACAAACAAAAAAGCACTGGGTCAAACAAAGGACTGCCCAAAAAACCACAAGGGCAAAGCCAAAACTTGTCCAACTGTCTATTTTTCTCTGAAGCATTTCAGTCCCCCCTTGTCAATATATTTCGCCCAAATTCTCGAGTTCCCTGCTCAATAATAAAAATCACCGATTTCGTAAATATTTTTCCGCCGGCGTATTGCCTGTAACCATTACTTTAAATAGATCACCATCCTATAAATTGATTTTACGCGAGTAACATGCAGGAAAAGATTAATTATTGTGGAAATAGATAGAAAACTGATAAGGAGGTTCGCTGATGCAAAAGACAATCGCTGTAATTTTTCGTCATCTGCTGAGCTTCAAGGCCAGCCGGGTCCAGCGGCTTCCCGGCAGCCCCAGGCAGGTGCTGGCTGGTGATCTGGCCCGCCTGGCGGCGACCCCCATGGATAGCTGGCGCTTCCAGGTGCCCCCGGGAACGGGACTGAATAAGGCCCTGGTCGATTTGTTTGCACTTTACGCCGCCATTCGCTACTGCTATACCGGCGAGAAAACCCGGCTGCACCTCAACAGAAACTCTCAAACTCAATTTCCCTGGTTGGAAATTCTCCCCCTGGAAAAGCAGGCAGATTCTATCGCCGTCAATCCCGATGGCTCCTTGGCTTGCTTTCTGCCCTCCCTGCCCCCGGGCCGGTGCTCCTCCTATCAGCAAAAAAAATTCCACCTCACCCCCGAGCTGACTTCCTGGCTGGTTGAAAAAATCTGGAGCTTCGCCGGCCTTAGGCCCGGCCAACATGCAATCATTGAACGCCTCTGCCAAGGTAAAAACACCCTGGCCATTCTGCCCACAGGCGCGGGCAAATCCATGTGTTTTCAGTTCCCCGCCCTGCTCTTGCCAGGCATCACTCTCGTTGTCAGCCCATTAAAATCCTTGATGCGGGATCAATTTGTCAACCTAGTGAAAACCGGCATCAGGGGAGCAGACTATATCGACAGCTCAAAAACTGCCGAGGAAAAGGCGGCGGTGCTGAACAAATTAAAATCTGGGGAAATCAAGCTCCTCTACCTGTCCCCCGAACGCCTGCAGATTGAGAGCTTTCAGCAGCAACTGACAGAGACCATGGCCACATACCCAGTCAGCCTCTTTGCTATTGATGAAGCCCATTGCATTTCGGAATGGGGCCATGATTTCCGGCCTTCATACCTGCGCCTGCGCCATTTTGTTTCTCAGCTCAAGAGTCCCCCCATATGCGCGCTGACGGCCACTGCCTCCCGCTATGTCCGCCAGGATATCCTCACCCTGCTGGGGCTCAACACCCAGGATTTGATTACTCCCGGCACTCTGGACCGCAAGGAAATCAGCCTGCAGGTGCGCTTGCTGGACCAGGGGGAGGATATCCATCAGGAGCTCATCAACATGGTATCAACAGAGATTCCCCAGGTTCTGGGCCGCAGCCTGGCAGATATCCACAGGTACGGGGCGGGAGTTATTTTCACTCCTTATGCAGCCCCCCAGGGCAGGTACACCCAGCCCATGGGCAGCGAAGAGATCTCCCGGGTGCTTCGGGATAATGGCCTGGAGTGTCAGCATTATCATTCCCAGCTCCCTGACCCCCGGCGCATTGCCATTCAGGATCAGTTTAAAGAGAATGCCTTTCCCCTGCTGGTAGCCACCAAAGGATATGGCATGGGAATTGACAAGGAGAATATAGATTATATAGTCCATCTCTCCTCCCCTGCTTCCCTGGAAGCCTATTATCAGGAAGCAGGCAGAGCGGGACGGGACGGTGAGCATGCCCATTCGGTAATCATTGCCCGCCCCCGTCTGGACAAATGTCTGCAGGCAGCAAGATCGGGGCTTCCCGACTGCTGCCGGGGCTGGCAATGTGAATACACCGGCGGGGAAAAGTGCAGCTATGGCATTCAGGCAGGTCTGCTGGCCCTGGAATACCCCTCTGAACAAGAAACCCTTCGGCACTTTACCAGCTTTTTGAATAAGCTGGCGGCCTCTGCCCAGGGAGGCAGGCGATTCCGCTATATCTGCCCTTCCAGACAATCGGCCCTGCAGCAAAAATACCTGTATTACCTGGAGCAGCTGGGAGCGGTCCGGGAATACACGATTTTGGAATACCGCAAGATTGACAGCACTCAGTTTGACTTGCTGCTGGAAGTAGAGCTGGCAGCGGCCGACAGCCTGGAAAACAAATACTGGCTGGCCAACAAAGTAGCGGAACGAATCGAAATCTATAAAGCCCAGAAGCTGAACATGTTGGATACCGTCCAGCGCTACATAAAAACCGACACCTGCCGGCGCCGGTTTCTCATGCAGTATTTTGGCGATATCACCCGCTATGAGCGATGCAATTTCTGTGATTGCGACGGCATCTCCCTGGAGGCTGCTCCTGAGGCCGTCAGGGCAGCCAGTATCAGCGGCTGTCTGCAGCTCCTGGAGGATGCCCTGGCGCAGCAAGATTTAAGCCTGGCGCTGGCGCTGACAAATAGAGCCGGGAGCATGGAAATTGAAGATGATATCACCGTCAGGTCCATGCGGGAGTTGGAAGACAGGCCATACAACCCTGCCGCCCTGTTTCTGGCAGGCATCTATTCCTGCCGGAGCCCGGACACTCAGGCCTATGGCCTCCGCAACCTTCAGGGCGCTGTAGATGTAGCCCTGGCAGATTTCCCCCAGCTGCTGCCAGAGATTTTTGCCCAACTGCCGGGCCCTGAGCTGGCCTACACCCTGGCGGGAAAATACCTGAACCGCCTGGGCCTTGCCGCCCTCAGCCAGCTGGCAATGACCCTGGACCCGCCGGAGCAATTTCCCGATGTCCATCTTGCCCTGCTGCTGCCTTCATTGCAGCAGATAAATCACGTCCTGATGGAGGTGCCCGCACATGACCGCTGAAGTCGGAACAGCCCTGTATCTGCAAGTGGAGCAAGCGCTCAAGGATTTTCAAAAGGGCGTGACCAGGCTCAAGTCCCAGCAGGTTGAAACTGAAGCACTCTTAACTAAGGGCAATGAGGCTTTGGATAACCTGGTCCTCCAGGTGGCCCGCACCGAAAAAATCCAAGCTGAGGTGGAGTCTGATCTCCGCCTCCTGGAGAAATTCCGCTTGGCTCAGGCTGAAGAGAATGCCCAGTTCTTCAGTCAGGTGACGACTGAGCTCAGCCGGCAAAGTCAGTCTGTCGGCAAAGCCTTGGACAATCTAAAGACCGACATCAGCGTCCGCCGCCAGGAATTGCTGGGTTTGGTTGGGGAACTGCGGAAACAAATTGATCAGCGGCTGCAAGCTCTTACCGCAGAGCTGGACGGTCTTAAAGGGCAGACTTCTGCTCTCAAAGGGCTGGAGGTTAAAATTCAGTCGCTGGAAGCTTACGCCAACAGACAGAGAGCCCTGGAGCGGAAGCTGAAGTTCCTGGGCTGGGGTTTTGTTGTCCTCCTTGCTCTCTTCCTTGCCGCCATGCTATTGTAGCTAATTGCCGAGCTTGGCGATTTCCTTGTCGATGACATCCTTATCCAAATTGGGAAACAAGATTTCCGGCTTTTGCACAGGACTGCCCCCAGGCACGCTTTGCCATTGCCAGCTGACTTCTGCAAGTCCCAAAGTCTGAAAAACTTTAGCAGAGGCGAAGGGAAGAAAAGGCGCAGTGAGCACTGCCAGATTGACAATGGCCTCAATGCAGACGGAAATAGTGTTTGCACAGACTTCTTTGTCGGTTTTCACTGTTTGCCAGGGAGCCTGGCTGTCAAAATACTTGTTGCAAGCCCGCACTTGCTCAAAGACAAGTTTCAGGGCTTCTTTCAGATGCCCGTCCTCGATGAGAGCGCCAGTTGCAGCATAAAGGGATTTGATTTCAGCTAACAGGCGCTGTCCTTCAGCATTGCTGCCGGCAGGAACACGGCCGTCAAAATACTTGTGCACAAATGTAAGGGTGCGGTTGACCAGGTTTCCCCAGGCTCCTGCCAACTCACCGTTATTGCGCTCGACAAATTCCCGCCAGGAAAAGTCGGCGTCCCGGGACTCAGGACCATTGACGGTAAGGAAGTAGCGCAGGGAATCAGCGGGATAGTTTTCAAGATAATCGGGAATCCACACCGCCCAGTTTTTGCTGGTGGAAAGCTTCTTGCCTTCGATGGTCAGAAATTCACTGGAGATAACCCGGTCCGGCAATTTTAAATTGCGGTCGATGGCCAATAGCAATCCCGGCAATATCACAGTATGAAAGGGTATATTGTCCTTGCC
>DHSM01000028.1:23418-32920 GCA_002408465.1 Firmicutes bacterium UBA5286
GGCAGGCCGATTTCCTGAGCCCAGCGCCGGCTGGTGGTGAGGTAGCCTAGAACAGCTTCAAACCAGACATACACCCGCTTATCTTCATAGCCCTCAATGGGAATGGGAATTCCCCAATCTATATCCCTGCTTATAGCCCTGTCCAACAGGCCTTCTTTCAGGTAACGGCGGGTGGTCTCCCGGGCATTGAGCCGCCAGCTGAGTTCCTTCAGGGCTGCCAGCTCCTGAATATCCTTTTGAAAACTTGAAAGCTTAAAAAAGAGATGCTGGGTCTTTCGCAATCCCGGCCGATTGCCGCAGAGTTTGCAGCGCTGGTCCGCTAGATCGCAGGGATCCAGCAGGCTGCCACAGCTGTCACACTGGTCACCCCGGGCATCCTTAGCGCCACAGCGGGGGCAAGTGCCCTCTACATAGCGGTCAGGCAGGAATTTACTGCAATGTTCACACCAGGTCTGTTCCTGAATCTTGGGATAAAGCCAACCGTCAGCATACAGACGGCGAATTATCGCCTGCACCTGCTCCTGATGACTGGCATCAGTGGTGGCAGCATAGCAATCATAGCTGAAGCCCAGCCGGGCAAAATTGTCCACAAACTCCTCATGGTATTGGCTGGCAACCTCTCCGGGCTGTCGCCCTTCCTGGCTGGCTCGGACTGCAATGGGAGTGCCGTGGCAGTCGCTGCCTGACACATAGAGCACTTCCTCTCCTCGCAGCCGAAAATAGCGGGCGAGAATATCCGCCGGCAGCAGGCCGGCAATGTGCCCCAAATGCAGGGAACCGTTGGCATAGGGCCAGGCGCTGCAAATCAAAATTTTTCTTGTCATAGCTTACACCTCCAAAAAAATTATGCCCGTTCCGGCCAATCGGCCGGGACGGGCATTATTATCCCGCGGTACCACCCCGCATTGCCGCGTGCACACTTGCGGCCTCTTTCTGCACGATAACGGGCGCACCGTTACAGCCTTGCCCAGGGGGGTTCGGCCGCAAAGCTCCGGGACCATGTTCAACCGGGTTTGCGCTGCCGGTTTCCACCCTCCCGGCTCTCTGGCGTGCTCTGCCCGCTTTACTTTTCCCATCATTGCATTATGGGGTAATTATATATTCCCGGAAGAGAAAATGTCAAATATTTTGGGTAACCCCCAAGTTTTGCAGCAAGCTGTCGAATAAGATAACAGAGAACAATTTTTCTCACTTTAAACCCCCATAACTAAGTAAAACTCCTGTTAAGGAGTTTTACTTAGTTATGGTCAAATTTTAGCAATCAGGGCCCAGACAATGGGGAGGATGTAGCGGCCGAGAAACCACAGGATTGCCAATAGAGCTAATAAATATGCGCCATTGCGGATCAGGGCAGAAATCGGTTGCTTAGTTTCGTTGTGACTCATGCCGTAACCCTCCTTTTCCATAGTGTGCCTCGGCAGGGCTCAGCTATACCAGTTAATACCCTTTACTGGTCAGGAAGATTCTGGGCATGGAACTACTTTTAATTCAGCAACCATACTTTTCAATTGTGATGATGGTGGTTGTGTCCTGTATCCGTCACCTTATAGTAATAATAAGTGAGGCAAGCAATCAGCCCCGCCAGCAGGGGATCTGATTCAGGCGCCTCTAAATTCACATCGTGGCCAAGTACCTCTCCGCCCAAGCGGCCCTTTAAATAACCTTGTTCATACTGCAAATCGGCAGAAAAACCGATAAAGTCTCCGCCTACCCGACCCCAAACTTTGCGGCCGTCAGTTTCCAAGAACAAATTTTTTCCGTCGACAACCCCACCCAAGCGTCCCCGCAGAGAATTGCCCTGCCGCTGCAAGACTACATCTTTGCCAATGACGAGTCCCCCCAGGCGGCCAACAATCTCAGCATCATCATAGCGCAAATCAATATTGCCACCCCGCAGCAGGCCGCCGCTGCGGCCGACAATGGTTCCGCCTGCCACAGTGCAGCTGACGGAGAAACCGCAAATTATTCCGCCTACCCGGCCGGATATGATCGGCATTTTTCCACCTCCCATTGGCTTAAAGCTTAGGCCTCCAGGCATTGAATTCGTCAATCCGTCCCAAATCTGTAAAGCCCAGCTTAGCATAGAGGCCGCTGATGAAATCTCCCGCAAGGAGGTACAAACCCCGTCCCCCGCTGCCGGTATATACCGACTGGATATGCTTGACAAGGGCAGAGGCGCAGCCCTGTTTCCTGTAGTTGGGCAATGTGCGCACATTGTCAATCCTGCTCAGCCCCCCCTGGGAAAAAAGAAAGCCAGTGGCGGCAGGCATCTGGTCCTTGCGCACCAAAAAATACTGAATGTGAGGATGGGACATTTCCTGCGCAAAAATTGCCGCCAAAGTCTCCGGCAAACCCCAAGACCGCTCCCCCAGGATGATGCGCAGAGCTTCAACCTGGTTGTGGCAACCGACTTTCTCCACGGTTATGCCTGGACTGATTCCCCCATCCTGTGGAATGTTATTCCACAGCATCATCTTATAGGATGCAGGCCGGATATTATATCCCCGCTCCAAGAGCTTCGCCTCAAGTTCAGTAGAAAAACCTAACTGGTTATAGCGCAGCCTGGGCGCCAATCCATGGCCCGCATAAAAAGCCTCGATTCCCTCAAGAATTTTGTCCAGGTTGCGGGCGGCCGGGCTAAGGCCCTCTGCATGGTTAGAATCAATGTGATCCGGTGCCTGGGTGTTGTAGTACATTCTTCCCCAGGGCCTGACTTCTACATTGCTGATGGCAGCATAGTATTTAGAATTGTGTTCGGCTAGAGTCTTTAACATAATATTCTTCCTCCCCGTTTTTTTTTGGGAAGAACGCCCTGAGCAAAGAAACAAAGCCCAAGGTAAGCAAGAGAAAACTTGGAAACAGCATGAATAAGTCCCCAGTATAGGCCCAAGCGGTCAGGGCAGCAGCCCCCGTGAGGACGAAAGCCCCTCCCCAGCCAGCTGCCCGCAAGCCTGCAGCCGGTTCTGTGGGCGGAAGGGCGGCAACTGCAGCCAGAGAGCTGAGCCAGCCTGGAACAGAGCAGCCTGCGCACACCAGCCACAGCACCAGCAGGACCGCTGATTTTATTAGGAGCAGCACTGCCAGCACAGTGAGGATAACCAAGTTTAACCAGGGGATAAGCCCTGAGAGCCAAGTGCATGCCAGCAGTGTAAGAATTCCCGTTACAACTAAGTCTTTCAGCGCCCGCAAGTACCACTTGTACCAGTTTATGTTTTGATGTTTTGACAAGTGCTCCTCCACACAAATTCTCCCTGCAAGCTGAGTGGGCAGGGCGGACAACAGATAAAATCTTGCCCCTGCCAATACTGCCAGAATAAAGTATGGTATTGACAACCAGCAGGTTTCCATTGATTGCACCACCTAATTTGATCCAGATAAGGAGTTGTCGACAATCGCCTGGCGGGCCAGTTCATCGCAGCGGTTGTTCATGACATTGTCTCCGTGGCCCTTGACCCACACCCACTGCACTTGATGAGGCTCAATCGCCTTTAATATATCCTGCCATAAGTCAATATTCTTAACCTTGCCCTGCTTATAATCTGTTTTAAGCCAGCTGGCCAGCCAGCCGGCATTAAAGGCTTGGACCAACAGGTTTGAATCGCTGTAAACAGTAACCTGACAGGGTTCCATCAATGCCCGGAATCCCTGGATAACGGCCATCATCTCCATGCGATTATTGGTGGTTTCGGCCTCAAAACCGCAGATTTCTTTAGTATGAGGCCCGAAAACCAGGATGGCTGCCCACCCCCCGGGACCGGGATTGCCGGAGCAGGCCCCATCGGTGTATATCTGCACCTTTTTTGCCATTCATCTTCCCTCCCTAAGCAGGATGTCAAGAAAAAAGAGAACCGGATAGTTCTCTCTAGTCAAACAGGTAAGAAACCCAGTATTCCCAGCCCTTGCGCTGGGGATGTTCGGTTTGGGCAATGCGGCCGGGAATGGCCAGCTGTTCACAAGCCAGCTCGAAATGGCAGAGGGCAATACCCATGTCAATTGGAATACCGGACCGGGCAAGTCTCCCAGACCTGCTGAAGAGGTGGACTGCGCTGGCGCCAAACCACAGCCGCCAAGGCTGACGGTTAATGGCAGAGGGCGCCCAGCGCACAGCTTCCAGTACTGTCCGCCAGGGATACCTGGTATCTCTGTCTTCAGCATAGACAGCTAATTTCTCCGGTGGCTGCCGCCTGCCGGATTTTTCTTTCGTCCCGGGTACTTTGTGGCCACGCCCCCAAGCTATCAGAGCTCTGACAGCCTGCCCTTTCTCCAGACCGAGATTGTCTCCCAGGGCCTCGCTGTCAAAAAGCGCCCCCAGCCAACAAGTGCCTAAATCCATGGCCGTCAGTTCCAAAATCACTCGCTGGCTGCTGTAGCCCAAATTGAACAAAGCTTCTCTGTCCCCGGCGGCGACGGCGGCAAGATACCAGGGAGCGAAAACTCGCCCGATGGGACCAATGCACCTTAGCCGCCGGTGCACCTCTGAGCCCGGCAGGAGAAAATACTTAAGAGCAGATGAATTATAGCCCTTGACATGCTCGCAGATTTTGCGAACCTGAGCAAGAGTTGCCTCGTTTACATCCTGTTCATACTGTCGGACCGAAATGCGGCGTTCAATCAGCTGAAGCCAGTTCATCTTGAGGCCGCCAAACTGTATTTTTCCGGAAGGCCAAATTTGCTCCTGGCCTCTTCAAAGGCATCGACAATGCCATAGGCATGCCGCAGCGAATCTACTAAGTAGTTGCGGCCAAAAGCCCCTTCAACCACCTGGCACATCCAGGTGCCCAGGGGATACCTGGCGGCCAGGGAAGCGCTGCCGGTCAAGGCCAGACTGTGCTCCAGCTCCCGAGCAAGAGCGGCGCCATTCTCCTTAGCATGAATGTACCTGCGCAAAAGCTGCACATCTGCCTCCCGCCGTTTTTCCGCCTGCTGCCAGAGATTATAAACAGGTCCGGAGACAGGCACGGTGAAAAACAGCGTTGCGCTTCCTTCTCGAAACATGCGTGCCAAAAAATTCTCCAGGGCGCCGCCAGCTGCATCCTCCAGCCGGGGCGCAACCAGCCTTGCCGTACATAACTGGTGGATGCGGTTGGCCAATAAAGACAGCAACGGAAAATCTCCCACAAACAGTTTATTGCCTCGCAGTTCCAAGGAAAAAAAGTTTACCGCCACCGTATTGCCCTCGGCGATAACAGGCTGGTCGCCGCCGGGAACAAACTCAACATTGACTTCAAACATCGCCCCGGCGGGCAGATGGCGAGTCACTTGCTGTTCAATGGAGGCGCCGGATATGCGGCCTAAAGCTCCAAGCACGCTCTTGCCGTTTACGCCCTCTTCAGCTAAAGCTTTTAGCCTGCCTTCCAGCCCTGGCTCCGCCAGTTCGGAAATCGCCTGACTGGGATCCCGGCCCAAATTGCGCCAATACAAGCGAAACCCTGGACTTTCTGCGGCCTGGACCATGGAATCTGGCTGCTCAGTCAGTATTTTAATCAGCTTAATATCTATACGGACAGACATTAACGTCACCCCCATAATTGGTTCCGCCCACAGCGTCTGTATAATCCGGTTTTATTAGGGAAAAGCACCGATGGTCGGTCGGTGCCGGTTTAATCAAAGAGCAGGTTGTCGCCCTTCTGCAGTCCCGTGGGGGTCTTGATCAGGTAGTCGCTGGCCCCCAGCCTAAGGGCATGTTCGATGATCTCTCTGCGCCGGTAGGAAGTGACCATTGTTATTTCAGGTTTGTAGTCCGGGAAATTGGCCAGTTCCTCAAGAACTCCTAAACCATCGAGCTTTGGCATAATTACATCCAGAAATATTTTGTCTGGCCGGTGCTGCAAAATACGCAAAACCGCATCGGCGCCATTATCTACCGAAGCGATAATTTTGTAATTCTGTTGAATTGCTAACGCTTCCACCCTTGCCCGGGAAATAGGATCATCATCGGCAATAATTGCTGTTTTCATCATCGGCTTTTCCCCTCTCCTGCCGTTTTTGATTTATTCCACATTGGCTCTGCAAATCCCTGCCTCTTTCAGAATTATTCTTTATCCCCCTTAGGCAATAGCTTGCATAAACTGGAGCAGAAAGCCTATTTTGCACTGGCCTAGGGGGGACTGGCAATGAAATACCCAATTTCACCACTGGATTTTCAGCGGGATTTCGCCGGATTTGTCGCGCTCAGCCATGCCATCTACGGCAGGAGGGCAGTGACCGACAAGGCGATGTACCAATGGCTGTTTGCCGGGAACATATATAATCCCAAGGGAGTTCATCTCTTCCATATAGCCAGGGATAAAGATAAAGTCATCGCCTCAGATGGTTTGCTCCCTGTCCCCTTGCTAATCGCCGGCAAAAGGTATTTGGCAGCCTGGTCAGTCAAGACAATGACCCATCCAGACTACCAGCGCCAGGGAATCTTCCGCGCAATGACAGAATACAGCCTTGCCCGGGCAAGGGAGTTAGGAATTCACTTGATCCTGGGCTTTGCCAACTCTAATTCCTATCCCGGCTACGAAAAGTTCGGTTGGGACTTTCTCATGGAGCGGCGGGCAGTGCTCCGCCCCCTGGACATCGAAGCAAGTTTATCAAGGAAACCCCTCTTGAAGCCCCTTGCAGGAATGGGCAACAGTCTCTACCAAATTTGGGACAGAAGGCGAATCGCCGCCCTGGCCAAAGAGGCTGGTGCCATTGAAACCGCCATCCTTCCCGCCGCCCCCCCGGCTGCCGAGGCAATCTGGTCCCAGATGAAAGACTCCTTTGCTGTGCTTGTAGAGCGGAACTATCCATATCTCCACTGGCGATACAACCAGCGTCCCTGTCAGGATTACAAATTTGTGCTGGCACGGGACGGGGATAAACCATTAGCAATGCTGGTCTTTCGCATAACAGACAGGCGTTCCTGCATCATCGTGGACTACTTGGGGCACCCCCGGTCCCCGGCCCTCCCCGCCCTGCTTTACAAGACAATTCAGTATTGCCAAGTGAAAGCCATCCGCCATATTCTCAACAGTTCCGGCAGTATTTTTGACAACTGCCTTAGGCAATACGGCTTTAAACCCCTGACCGCTGCCTTGGCCAATAATATGCTGATTGCCTGCCCAATCACGGAAATTGACCTGGCTCCCCTGCAAACTGAGGCTAACTGGTTTTTTAGCTATGGAGACAGTGAATTGGACATTGACCTGCAGCCCCTGTCAGCGGAATAAACAAACCCCCAAGAAGGGGGTTTTGCGCTTATGAATATCAATAACCCAAATGCTTCTCTCTGATTCCTGAATTGAGACATTCTCGTGCCACTTGCACGGCATGGGTGCTGCTAAGGGAGAAGTCCCCCTCCAAGGTCACGACCAACAAATAATCATCAAAATAACAGATATACCAGGCTATCTGCCGGGTCCGGCTGATTTCAGAGGTGCCAGTCTTACCCCGGACTGTGCTGCTGTCCACCCAGGCCAAAGCTGTGCTGTCGGAGGCTGCATATGCCAGAACCCCATCCAGCAATTCCAGGTTATCCTGATCAAAATCTGTTTTCAGCCACTGGCCTGGCGCCTCGTCGGCCAGGAGACGGGGCCGCGGCAAAATACCGTCCCCCCGGGCCAGAGCCGCATACATCAGGGCCAAATGCAGGGGCGTTGTCAGCATTTTGCCCTGGCCATAGCTGGTATCGGCCAGAAGCACGCTGCCTTCTTCCCCACCCAGCTGAGATTTCTCATAGCTGAGGGCAAAGGGCATTGGCTCTTCAAAGCCCAACTGGCGAACATAGGCGGCAAAAGCCGGCCAGCCCACCTTCAGACCCAGGTCGGCAAAGTAGACATTATCCGACCAGCGCATGGCCGCCCACAAATCTACGGGACCAGGGGGGCGAATGACCCGGGTGACCTGGTAGGCGCCCCAATCGGAGCCTCCCTGCCATTGGCGGGGGGTATCCCAACTAAAAGCGGGTTCGAATACATCTTCCTCCAAAGCCATGAGAGCAGTAAAGGGCTTAAATACCGAGCCCGGAGGATACAGGCCGTTAAAGGCCCGATTGAGGAAAGCAGAATCCAGGGCCAGTAGTTCTTCATACTGAGCGGAGCTGATCCCCTGGACAAAGAGATTGCAGTCAAATCCCGGCTTGGAAACCACTCCGACAATATCTCCCTGGGCAAAGTCCAACAGCAGCACACTGCCTGGCCAATCTCCCAGGGCGGCGTCCATTACCCGGATTTTCCTTAGATCCAAAGTAGTGACCACATCTTCACCATGAATAACCGGCCGCTGGGCCACTACTGATAAAGTATTGTTATTCTCGTCCCGGATGTCAATAACCTGCCCCGGCCTGCCGGCCAAAGTCCGGTCACAGGCCTGCTCCAGGCCGCAAAGGCCAACAAGATCACCAGGTTCAAAGCCCAATTCAGCCAGTTCCCCCAGCTGCTCTGCTTCCCCCCTCCCAATGTAGCCAATAGTCTGGGACAGTGAGAGCGGGATATTATACACCCGGCCGGTCCGAGCCCGGGCCAGCACTCCAGGCAAAGCTGTTGCCGGCTGCCGGACCTGGGCCCAGGTTACACTGTCTACCGTTGCCACTGGCACGAAACTGTCCTCACGCACCCAACCCTGGCCTAACAAAGACTCGATCTCTGCCGCCTCCCTATCCAGCAGCAGGGCGAGGGAATTAATCGTATTGGGGCTAAGACTTCCGGGGACCAGGCCAACTTCATACACAGTGCCGGTGGAGGCCAGGGGAGTAAGATTGCGGTCTAGAATATCTCCTCGCTCTGGCATCTCTCTCTTGACTCTTACCACCCGCTGGCTGGTGAGTCCAGGAAAGATATGGCAGTGGTCCCAATTAAGGCGCCAGCCCCCCTCCTCCTCCACCATCTCCAGGGTATAATCCTGACAAAACTTGCCGACAGTGGAGGTATCAAACTCTAGTTGATACTTTAATTTGCCTTCAGTGCAATTGTTCAACGCCAGAGTGAGCTTGGTCAAACCAACGCCCTCTGAAATATTCCGGTGGCGGCTGACAAAAACCTCTTCTTCGCAGGCCGCCTGTGCCTGAACAGAGAGAAGATTGTACATGCCTGCATAATCTCCTGCCCACCACAGCTCAATATAGGCGGCCAGCGCCTGTTCCGGAGCCTCCCGGGCACAGCCGCCGGCAGCCGTAAGGACCAGACAAATCACCACCACAAAAACCACTATCCGCATCAGGGACACTCCTTGTCGTAAAATCAAGGGACAGAGAGCAGAGGGGGCACAACAGTTATTTAGTTATCTGCAAAAACTCCCGGGCATCGGCTACAGCCATTTCAACAGCCTGCCGCCAAAAATCTTTCTTAGTGAGATCAACACCCAGGTGACGCGAAGCCAAATCTTCAACCTTCATGCTGCCGGTATCCCGCAGCAAGTTGATGTATTTCTGCTCAAAATCCGCCCCGCCTTCTTTGGCCATGGCATAGATGCCGGAGCTAAACAAATAGCCAAATGTATAGGGGAAATTATAGAATGGCACTCCGGTGATATAAAA
>DHSM01000028.1:33157-60266 GCA_002408465.1 Firmicutes bacterium UBA5286
ATGGGCCCCCGGCGGCGTTCGGCATAAAAGTTGGTTTCAAAGATAAAACGGGCATGGATGTTCATAAAAAAGCTGACGCTGTTATCTGCCTTGGCAGCCAGCAGGGCAATGCGCTCTTCCTTGCTGGCAGCATTGGCAAGGGCCGCATCGGCCACCACCAGCTCGTTAAAAGTCGAGGCTGTCTCAGCCACATTCATGGCATAGTTTTGCGCCAGCACCGGCAGATCCGTCATGACATGCTGGTGGAAGGCGTGGCCCAGCTCGTGGGCCAGGGTGGCGACATTGTCGGCAGTGCCCATAAAGGTCATGAACACCCTGGTTTCCTTTGAATAGGGCAAGCTGGTGCAAAAGGCTCCCGCCCGCTTATGCCCCCGGTTTTCTGCCTCCACCCAGCGCTGCTTGAAAGCGCTGGTGACGAATTCCGCCATTTTAGGGCTGACTGGCTGCAAATGCTGAACGACGAAATTAGCGGCCTCATCAAAAGTGTAGGCCTTGCTCACCTGGCCTAAGGGCGCAGAGACATCAAACCAGGTCAGCTTTTCCAGACCCAGAAGCTCTTTCTTGCGCTGTAAGTACTCAACAAATACTGCTTTACTTTCCTCAATGGCACCCCACATGGCAGCCAAAGTTTCTGCCGTCATCCGGTTGTACTCCAGGGGCTCCTTGTGGAAGGACTCCCAGCTCCGATGCTTATAAAGATTCAAGCGAAAACCCGCCAGATGGTTGAGGGCACTGGCGCACAGTTCTTCTTCCTCGGCCCAAGCTGCTTCCCACTTTTCTCCTGCCTGAGAGCGCACCTCTGGACTGGGGTCAGAGAAAAGATTGGAAAACTGCCCCACCGAATAATCTGTTTCTTTGCCGTTGACAGTCCAGGGAATAACCATGCGGCCGGTGATTATGTTATATAGGTCGGACCAGCCGTGATAGCCGTCGATGCTCAAGTCATTTGCCAGTTTCTCCTGTATCGATGGCATCTTATCTCTGGCTTTCTGCCGGAGCTCATCCAGGGGGAAGGCGACAGGCTTAAAGGCCGGCGTTTCCAGGAGCTTAGCCCAGACGGTATCGTCCATCTGCAGCAGCCGCTCCTCCACAGAAGTCAGCACAGAACCCAAGGCCGCTGACACCTGGCGCAACTGGCCGCCCAGGAGTTTGGCCTGGGTGTCTTTGGTGTTCTGGGCGTTAAGACAGCCGATAAATGCCCCTGCCTGCCGGAGTCTGGCGGCAATATCCTGAAACTTTACGAACAGTTCATGCCACTGCTCCGGCTCATCCCCTGCAGGAATGGATTTTTCCAGACCTTCTACATCTCTTGCCACTTGTTCAATATGTTCTTTGAGCTGGGGTGATTCGCTGCCCCCCGGGAAAATAGAGTCTAAGTCCCAAATTGGATTTAAATTTTTCAACATAATCATCCCTCCTGTATAGTCTTATAGTATTTCGCCACACCACATAAAATACCTGCCCGCCTCTAGGAACCTGGGTGTTTAACCTCCCTTGACTATACCCATTTAATATGAATCATGTTATAATTTAGACACTTCGCTATGAAGGAGTGAAATCCCATTAAAAAGAAGCTGACAGTTCTGGCTTGGACTCTCTTAATTCTGATGGTCTTATCCGCTTTTGGCTGCTCAAACCCATTTGCACGAAGGGAGCCGCCCCCAGAGGATGAAACCCCTGCCGGAAAAGACCCAGGGGAAGATCCCGGCGAGGATCCAGGCGGTAATTCCGGGTCAAGCGATCCTGCGGACATTAAGATGACCGCCCCGGTTACCCCAGTGCCTCAAGGGGCAGCCGCCAATATCACCTACGCGGTAATTCGCAAAGGCGACCTGTGGTTGGGCACCGACAGCACCCACCTCTGGCGGCAGACTGACAGCGGCGATGTTGCTGAAGCAGTTTGGGCTCCTAACGGCCATGCAATTGCCTTTCTCAGAACGCCAACCCTGGATGCCGGGGTCTATAGCTTGAACACCCTTGTTCCCGGTGACACCCCTGTTCTCGTAGACCATGATGTAGTCGCAATTCCCGCCTGGCTGAATTCCAGAGGATTTCTCTGGAGCCCTGACAGCACTCAACTGGCCTATGGAGTAAATAACGGAACCGAAATCGGCGTTGCCGGACCAGGTCAAGGCAAAGGCAGCTTTTTGATAGACCTGGAGCTTGAACAGGGTCCCTACTGGCTGTCAAACGATTGCCTTGTCTACAGTTCCTCCGGCCAGCGACCCTCACTGGTTATTGTCAATACCATGGGTGACGTAATCAATACTCTGCCTGACACCTCAGGCCCCTATCCCATAAACGACGGAATCTTTGCAGTATCTGGAGAATATGATCCTGACGGCATCATGGAGTGTTTCTACTATACGGGAATTGTGCATGCCGGGATTGACGGCGCCAATGTCCGCCAGGTATACAATGAAAATCCTGATTTCTGCCTTTTCTCCTGGAACCCTCTGGAGCCATCAAGGAACACTGATGCAAAATACTTTGCAGTCTCCAATGCAGGCTCCTTGTTCTTACAAAAATATGCAGGCCTTACCAAAGCCTATCCAGAAAAGATTGATTTGTTGACTCAGGATATTTACCTTACCTACTCGGAATTCAGCTATCCATTTTGGTTTGCCTGGGCCCCAGATGGCAACTCCCTCGCAGCCCTGCGCTTCACCCTTACCCAAGAAGGGGACTTTGGTGAACAGGAAGGAGTCTGGGACTTGGTCAGATTAGACCGGGAAGGAGATCCGGAAATGCTGTTGGCAAATATATACAGTGTCAGCGGAGATGAGCAACCAATACCCTTCCTGGCTCTGCCTTTTAACTGGTCCCCTGAGGGCCGCCAGATCAATTATCTGGTTGAGGAAAGCGACGGCGATGATTTATGGCAGATTAATCTGGCTGACAAAACCCACGGCTTGTTTCTGGAAGACAGCGGCCTCCCCGATTACCGGCCGTAAATTCCCTAAAAAGCAATAAAAAACCGTGCCTGCCGGCACGGTTTTTTTTACCTGGGATTTAAGTGGGTGATACGCAGTTCTAACAGCTGGTTGGCGCCTTTAATGGTATTCCTGATCAGGGCGAAGTATAAATCCCCATCCTGATGGAACCCGTAATGGTTGACCACTGTGGTCCAAAGACTGGCAAAGGAATACACATCCAGACTTCCCAGCTCTGTGCTTTCACTTGAGGTCTCTTCAAGTTTATACGCAGAAGTATCAATGGTGCCATCGGTCGCAAGGGTCATCTGGGTAAGTTTAACCAAATTTACATAGATCATCAATAACATTCCCAAGGGATTGCCCCAGGGTTCAGCTTCTTCGCCGTCTATCTCCAGCTTCAAGCATTCCCAGTCACTGTCAAACCAGATCCTTGTCTCTTCAGTGCTGCCTTCGACTTTGGTTAGGAGGATGACCTCAGCATCCACCCCGTCAACTTCCTCAATTCCCTCGGAAACATAATGCATTGACCAGGTAGATTCTTCGCCGTCTTCTCGGACTTCTTTGTAGCTAAAGCCAAATTCCGCAAAGGTGTTCAAGATATCTTTCCAGTCTGCGGGATAAAAGATATTCCCTTCTACCACTACATCGCCGTCCGTAGGCTCCTCAACATCGGGGTCCTCACCATCGGGGTCCTCACCATCAGGATCCTTGCCATCAGGATCCTTGCCATCAGGATCCTCACTTGGAATTAAATCCTCAAGATCGCCAGGAATAAACTTTTTAATAAGCCCGCAACCAGACAAGGTGGCAACTAAAAATACCATGAGCAGCAGCAATGCCACATATTTTTTCACAAGTAACCCTTCTTTCCGTGGATTTCTCCATACCTAAATGGAGTACTAACTTATTCTAATACCAGTTAAGAAAGAAGTCCTTGCTGTAATTGACACTTTCTTTTCAGATATTGCGGATTTGACCCGGACAATCCTTTACACCCTGCGCAATCAGGGTAGCGAAAAAGGCGGGGATTAATACTTCCCGCCTTTTCTTATATACTAAAAGCCAATAAACGGCTTAGCCAGCAAGGTCAGGGGCTGCGCTCTGGGCCCGGCAGAGCTTGCTGTACAGTCCGCCATTTTGCAAAAGTAATTCATGGGTGCCCTGCTCCAGGATCTCCCCGTCTTTGAGGACAATGATTTGATCGGCATCCTGGATAGTGGACAGGCGGTGGGCGATGACCACTGCAGTCTTGTTTGCCTTGAGTTTGCTCAGGGCCTCCTGAATCAGGCGCTCAGTCTGGGTGTCAACTGCCGAGGTGGCTTCATCAAGAATGAGAATGGGAGCATCTTTGAGAATCGCCCGGGCAATGGATATCCTCTGCTTCTGCCCCCCAGACAGCTTGACTCCCCTCTCGCCGATCCGAGTGTCATAGCCCTGTTCCAGGGACCCAATGAATTCGTGGGCATTGGCTGCTTTGCTGGCGGCAATCATTTCTTCTTCCGAGGCCTCTGGGGATCCATAGAGGATATTTTCTCTGACGGTACCGTTAAAGAGGAATATATCCTGGGAGACCAAGCTGATTTGCCCCCGCAGGCTGGCCAGGGCCTGATCGCGGATATCCACTCCGTCCACAAGGATTTCCCCGGCAGTAGAATCGTAGAAACGGGGAATGAGGCTGGCGATAGTGGTCTTGCCCACACCGGTGGCCCCCACCAGAGCCAGGGTCTCCCCGGGGCTGACCTTAAAGGAAATATCTTTGAGGACAGGAATGTTGTCCACATAAGAAAAGCAGACATTGCGAAATTCTACAGCCCCAGACACTTTAGCCAAGATAATTGGCTCTGGAATCTCCTGTATCTCCGGCTCCCGGTTAATAATCTCCAGCACCCGCTCGGCGCTGGCTAGAGCCTGCTGCAGCCCTTCGTTGATCTGACCGAGAGCTGTGATAGGCTGATAGAAAATATTCAGGTAGAGCAGAAAAGCCACCAGGTCCTCCAGGGGCAAAGCGCCTGTGAGGGCCAGACGGCCCCCAAAGAAGATGACAATTACCGTCCCCAGGCTGGAGACAAATTCTATGCCAGGATGAAAGGCATTGGTCACTTTCAGGGCCCGCAAAATCGCCTTGGTCTGAGCCTTGAGGGAATGCCCTGTCCGCTTGCTTTCATATTCTTCTTGGGTAAAGGCCTTAATTTCCTTGATGCCACTAAGATTGTCCTGAAGGATGGCGTTCAGCTCCCCCACTTTTTCCTGATTCTTGCGAAACAGGGGCCGGGATATCTTGCTGAAGCGGATTACCAGCCAGGCCAGCAGGGGCACAGGAATCAAAGTATATAGGGCCAGGGCGGGGCTCATGGAAAACAAAATGACAAAAACCCCGATTAACATAATGCCGTTGACCACCACTGTGGGGATGGCGTGGGCAAAAAGAATTTCAAAATTACGGGTATCGTTGAGAACCCGGGACATCAATTCCCCGGTAGGCTTATCGCTGAAATACCGCAAAGACATTCTTTGCACCCGGTCATACATATGCTGGCGGATTTCTTTGACCATATTCCAGGCGGCATAATGGGAGATGTAATCGGTGCCAAACTTGGTTACGGCCCTAATTGTATAAATTGCCACCACCAGCAGGGCGAGCAAGGTGACCTGGCGAAAATCCCCCTGCCCCTGAACGTCGATGGTTATCGTCTGGATTAAATTGCGAATGGCCCAGGGGCCAGCTAAACTGGCGGCAGTGACAAAAATCATACATACTGTCGCCAGCACTATCCACCATTTATACGGTTTTGCAAAGGGCACTAAGGCTTTAATTTCTTTCATTAATTTTCCTCCCACGGGTCCTCTCCCAGCAATTTGCCAAGCAGGTCGCCCATGGTTTTCAGCTCAGCATCACTTAACCGCCCCATGCGTTCCTCAATATTTCTCCTGTGCTGGGGCTGGACTTCTGCAAGGAGCTTCTTCCCCTCTTCCGTAAGCTTAATCAGCCAGACCCGGCGATCCTCTTTGGAATGCTCCCGATAGACCCAGCCGCTCTCACTCATCCTGTCCACGAGGCCGGTCATGTTGCTGGCATTGCACTGCAGCACCCGGGCCAGCTCATTGGCAGGCAGGCCCTGCTCGCCAATATGAAAAAGGGCATGAAACTGAGGCCAGGTTATTCCGTGCTTCTCAATCTTTTTCCGTAGCTCAGCCTTCAGGCGAAAGGAAGTCCTTCTTAACAGCCAGTAGACATCCCTGTGTAAACTATCTCCCACTTTATTCTCCTCCAAACTAAATAGTTCATATATTGATTATATAGCAACGAAGCATCCTGTCAATAATATCAGAGCATCTTCCTCATATTACCAAAGGGTCCAATGGGGACATTTTTTTTGGCCGATTTTGCTTTGGCTGCCCGGTAACTTATTTTTTTCAGTAGCTTGCATTATACTATAGCATAATGTATAATATCTGCAGTTGCATAAACTGAAAGGAAATGCCGATGAACATTCAATTTAAAAAAGGAGTACTTGAGCTATGTGTCTTATCACTGCTAACCAAACGGGATTTTTACGGTTATGAGTTGGTAGAGTATATATCCCAACATATAGATATCTCTGATGGGACTATTTATCCTCTGCTCAGGAGATTTAGAGCCGACGGATATGTAACTACCTACTTACAAGAATCCCAAGAAGGACCGCCACGAAAGTATTACAAAATTAAAGAAGACGGCAGGCAGGCATTTAAGGAATTGCTGGAGGAATGGGAAGAATTCACTGCCAGGGTGAATGAAATCATTAGGGGGGATTTAAATGAATAGGGAAGAATTTTTTGAACAGTTGCGTGAGGGGCTATCTGGATTGCCTGAAAGCGAAATAGCGGATATTCTATATGATTACAATGAGCATTTTGAAATCGGCTCTTCCAAAGGAAAAACTCAAGAAGAAATAGCCTTGGAACTTGGCAACCCCCAAACTATAGCGAAATCCTATAGAGTCAACGCTAAAATAACTAAAGCGGAAAAAAACCCATCTCCCTCAAATCTTATCAAGGCGTTGCTAGCGGCGATGACATTAGGTTTTTTCAATTTGATTTTCGTTCTCGGGCCATTTCTTGGTGTAATCGGCTTGCTCTTTGGTTTGTATGGGATCTCTATTGGTTTTGTTGCAGGCGGGATGGGCTCTATACTTAGCACACTTGCAGCTCCATTTTTTTCCGGCATACATATTGGAGTACATCCTATTACTTCTATAAGTATAGGGACTGGCTTAACTGCTCTAGGAGTATTGCTGTTAATTGGCAGTTTTTATTTAACTAAATTCTTATACCAACTTACGCTTAAATACTTAAGATGGAATTTGGATGTTATCACCAAATAGGAGGAAAGAGCAATGAAAAAAACAGTCCTCATTTTAGTTGGCATAATGCTAGTGTCTTTTGGAATTGGCTTTATCTCTTTAATTCACTATGGCATCAAATTTAATGACAATGGAGTAGGCCGAGGAATAAACATATTTTCGAATGATGCTTCTGTCCAGATTGGTCCGGGCGGAATCTTTATTCAAGATGGTGATGATCTTGTCAACATTGGTCCGGGCGGAATTAAGATTCATGATGGCAGTAGTTCAATAAATATTGGCCCCGGTCTTAGTTTCCTATTTAGCGGGAAGCAACCGGGGGAATTAATCGAAGAAACCGTCAATGAGCAGGAAATTGTTGATTTGGTAGATGTAAAAATTATTAAGATTACTTCTTCCTTTGTGGATGTGAATCTGATTCCAGAAAAACGTGATGACCTGAGGATTCACTATAACGGTTATATTAGGGCCAGTGATATTCCAAAACTAACAGTTGAAAAAACAGCTGGCACCCTTTCCATATCCCTTGCCCAGAAGAATTCCAACAGCAATGTGAATTCCAAGGCAAAACTGGATTTATACATTCCCGATGGATATAAAGATGCAATCAAGGCCAGCACTTCTTCTGGGGACATAACATTATCCGATCTGGCACTTACCGATGTAAGCTTTTCTGCCAGTTCCGGTGACATTACAATCGCAGCCAGCAATATCAAGACATTGGCTGCCAAAAGCTCTTCCGGCGATATAATTGTGCAGGACTTTAGTGGAGATTTTAACGGGAAATCAAGCTCCGGAAAAATTAAATTGCACTTTGCGCAATTCGCCAACAATATCAACGCGGCCGCCAGTTCAGGAGATATTGAAATTCAATTGCCCGCTGTGGCGGAATTTAACTTAAATTCAAATACTTCCTCCGGGAATATAGCTGTAGAGTTTCCAATTACGGTTTCCCAAAATACCAAAAACAGCTTGTCAGGAAGAGTAGGCGACAGCCAGCATACTATTAACATTAATACCAGTTCAGGCAACATAAAGATTAAAATGAGCAACAACTAGGGATCGAGACAGTCTTCACAACTAGTTAATATTAAGCTTACATTCAGCGCCCTTATTCATCCTTTTCCCGGGACAAAGAGAAACGTCCCCTATTGTCCCACCGGCACGAAATTAGAAAAACCCGGCCAAGCCGGGTTTTTACATTCTGGGCCGGAAGACCCTGCCTCTACAGATATTCATCTAGAGGGATCATTGCTCTTCGGCAAATATCAGGTGAACTGGCCCAAATTCATCAGCCTTTACTTCCATCCCTGCGGGCACTTGCAGGTATAAAAGCACATCAGGTAAAAAGCCGCTGATTTCCAAATGAGATTGCTCAGTCTTAGGGGAAAATTGGGCCAGGATGTCCCTGGAGAACGAATACAGCTTAATTTTTAACTCCGGGGGACTGCTTATTACCAACTCCTTCCCCCTGAGACTGAGCTTGTAAGGCGGGATGCGTCCGATGATAAGGGGGCTATTAATATACTCATTGATGATAATCTTATCCTGCTCAGTGTCCGTATTGCTTACCACGACCACTGTACCCATATTATCTGCTGCGCTGGTCACTGTCAGAGTCTTTTCCTGACTTTGAAACTCCCAGCTCCCGACCATCGCAATTCCTTCGGCCTCAGCTAATTTGCCTTCAACTGCCTTTTCAATTAGAGATGAGAATTCTTCCCCCTTAAAAATGTCTGGGGATTGCGGATATTGCGGCAGGGCATAAAAGGCAATGAGGGCAATCAAGAGCACAGCCGCATAGGCCATCGGCACTTTGTAATACCTGCTAATCATCTGCGCACCTCCGTTCTCCGGGAAACCACAATCGAACCCAGCAGTAACAGTCCCGATGCCGCTAAAGCTTTGAGAACAAAGATGCCTGGTGAAGTTTCTGCTGTAAAGAACTTCATTGCCGTTAAGCTTAAGCGGATATTCGGATTCCTGACCTCCAGCATCAGGCTTCCAACCAGGAGGGCGGGAACAATTACTGCGAGAATCTTGCGGCGCTGGATCAGGGAGCCTAGAAAATACCCCAGTGTTGCTGTTAGAGTGACGTAAAGGGCTGCCACTAGAGTCCCCAGCAGCAAATCTCCCGGCGGCAAATAGAAATCGGCGCCGATAATATCTGCTCCTCTGCCGGAAATAAAGAAGATGACACGCATGAGAATCCCCCCCAGCGCTATCACCAGCCCGCCTAAGGCCCCCATGGTCAGCAGCAAAGCAGCGTTGGCCAGGCTGCGGCTCAGCCTGGTGGAGACAAAGGCAAAGTCCAGATTAAGGGCTGACTTTCCCGTGAGGACGATTGCAGCCACAAAAGCCCAGGTCAGGGTAAAGACAATAAAATTAGCGCTGGAGAATGTGGTTACCGTGATATTCAAATGGCCATTGCCAGTGTTTACCATACCCGTGCCCCCCAGCAATGTAAAGAACAGGGCGATTAACTGGACCACTGTCAAAGTGGTCAGCAGATTTGCATGAGCCTTGAGCTTATACAGGTATTGTCTGCCTGCAAGGGCCAACAGACTAGTTCTGGCTAAAGACATCATCTATTCCCCCTTTGTTGCCGGCAGTTAGATACACACAGAGATCTGCTGCCGGAACCGGCGCGGTTTCTACCCCCGCCGCTGCCGCCCTCTCCCTGATACCTTCGGAGCGGACTACCACTGCATAAATGCTGTCTTTGCCGAAACTCTCTTTGCGAATGACCTGGCTTGCAGCCGCAAGCCGGCTTACTTCTGCTGCTCTGCCCCGCAGGCCGACTGCATATTCCTTCAGCTCGGCAATAGGCTGGTGCAGCACTTTGGTTCCGGCATTAATCAGCAGCACATCCTCCAGGATATCCTGGATTTCATTGAGCAGGTGGCTGGAAAGCAGAATCGTGCGGGGATGCTGCAGATAATCCTTAAGCAGAGCCCGGTAAAAATCTTTGCGCACAGCAGCGTCCATGCCGGTTGTAGGCTCATCAAACATTGTCAGGGGACAGCGGGCTGCAATACCAAGAATGCTGGTGAAAGTGCTTTTTTTCCCCCGGGACAGGGCGGGATATGTCGCCATGGGATTGATCTCAAAGTAGGCAAGCAGCCGCTTGGCCAGCCCGCCATCCCAGCCGGGATAAAAAGCGCCGGCGGCATCGAGGATATCCGCCAGGGGCATAGCTGCCGGCAGCGGCATGCTGTCGTCAAGATTAATTGCATTTACAGAAACCAGCAGGCTGTTAAAAGGGTTCTCGGCGAAAACCTTGATCTCCCCCGCAGACGGCGCTAGGAACCCGGATATAATCTTTAAAAAAGTGGTCTTGCCGGCGCCATTTGGTCCAATAATGCCGGTAATCTTTTCCGGTTCAATGGCCAAGGAAAGATTGCTTAGGGCAGCCACTTTGCCAAAGCTCTTTGCAAGCTCGTTACACTCAATTACATTCACTCTTGTCCCTCCTCTTTTTCTCTGCGTATAGCGGCAATGAGGCCGGCCAGTTCTGCATCTGTGACTCCCAGGCGGTCAGCCTCCCCAACCAGTTCCACAACCAGCTGGCGCAGGATGTCTTGCCGGCGGCGTTTGCGCACCAACTCCATGGCCCCGGGAGCAACAAACATGCCCAGACCCCGTTTTTTGTAAAGAATCCCTTCCTCGGCCAGGATGTTCAGGCCTCTGGCCGCAGTAGCAGGGTTAATATTATACATCTGGGCCAGCTGGTACTGGGAATACACCTTTTCATCCACTGCAAAATTCCCGGCAAGAATTTCAGTTTCCAGCCATTCGGCAATCTGCAGATAAATTGGCTTTAAGCTGTCTGAAAAAAACAAGCGGCCGTCACCCCCTTAAGCAACATAGTGCATTAGTCCTGCAATGTACTATACCACGTCATATTGATTTGTCAACTCATGTCTTCGCAGTTAATTACCGGCCAGTGGGTTCTTGCACAAAAAACCGCTTCCAAGCCTCAGCCTGAAAGCGGTTTTTCTTAGATCATCATCTGGGAAACTTTATTGGCGAAGTCCACCGGGTCTTCCAGGGGCAGGCCCTCAATGAGCAAGGCCTGGTTATACAAGAGCTCGGTATACAAGTTAAACTTCTCTTTATCCCCGGCAAAGGACTGCTGCAAGGCCTTAAAAACCGAATGGTCGGGATTGATTTCCAGGACCTTGCTGGCCTTGATGCCCTGGGCATTGGGCATGGCGCTGAGGACCTTCTCCATTTCAATGGACAGGTCCCCTTCATTGGCCAGACAGACGGGATGGGTCTTAAGCCGCTTCGAGGCCCGCACCGCTGAAACCTTGTCCCCTAAAGCTTCTTTCATTGCGGTAAACATCTCTTTCTCTGCTTCAGTTTCAGTCTTTTTGTCTTCGGCCTCGAGACCTAAATCATCGCTGGATACGGATTTGAATTCCTTTTCTTTATAACTACCCAGCATCTTCAGGGCAAATTCGTCAATATCTTCGGTGAGGAATAAAACCTCATAGCCCTTGTCCAGGACAAATTCCGTCTGAGGCAGTTTCTCGATTCTCTCCACCGATTCCCCGGAGGCGTAGTAGATGAATTTTTGGTCCGCAGGCATCCTGGAAATATATTCTTCCAGGGTGACCATTTTCTTTTCCTTGGAGGAGTAAAAGAGCAGGAGCTCCTGGAGCACCTCTTTATTGCGCCCGAATTCGGCATAAACCCCAAACTTCAGCTGCCGGCCAAAGGCCTTGAAAAAGGTTTCGTATTTTTCCCTGTCCTCTTTAAGCAAATCCGCCAATTCACCCTTAATCTTGCTCTGAATATTTTTGGCAATCAATTTCAGCTGGCGGTCGTGCTGGAGCATTTCCCTGGAAATGTTCAGAGACAGGTCGTCAGATTCCACCATGCCCTTGACGAAGCTGAAATAATCCGGCAGGAGCTCGGGGCATTTATTCATGATGAGAATGCCGCTGGAATACAGCTCTAGGCCCTTCTCGTATTCCTGGGTATAGAAATCATAGGGGATGGTTTCGGGAATATACAAGATGGCATTGTAACTGACCATGCCTTCGGCACTGGTGTGAATATACTTTAACGGCTTGTCATAGCCGTAGCGCTTTTCGGCATAAAAGTTCTCATAGTCCTCAGGCTTAAGTTCATTTTTGTTTTTCTTCCAAATGGGGACCATGCTGTTGACAATCTCTTCTTGGGTATACTCCTCATGCTCCTTATCGCTGCCCTCTTTAAGCCTGGACTTGGTTACATCCATTTTTATCGGGTAGCGGATAAAATCTGAGTACTTTTTTATTACCTCTTGCAACCTGTATTCTTCCAGGAACTCGTCATAATTCTCATCCTCAGTGCTTTCTTTGAGCTTGAGGATGACATCAGTGCCCAAGGAATCTTTTTCCCAGGGTTCGATTGTATAGCCCTCGACCCCCTTGGATTCCCATTTATAGGCCTGGTCCCCGCCAAAGGCCTTGCTGATCACAGTGACTACATCGGCTACCATAAAGGCCGAATAAAAGCCCACGCCAAACTGGCCAATGAGATCATGGCCCTCTTGGGCCTCATTTTCTTGCTTAAAGGCCAGGGAACCGCTCTGGGCAATGACCCCCAGGTTTGCTTCCAGCTCCTCCCGGGTCATGCCGATGCCGGTGTCGGAGACGGTCAGCAATCTGTTCTCCTTGTCTGCCGTGATCCGGATATAGTAATCGTCTTTTTTAAACTGGATTGACTGATCCGATAAAGCCTTATAATATATTTTGTCCACGGCATCGCTGGCGTTAGATATAAGTTCCCGCAAAAAGATTTCTTTGTGGGTGTAGATTGAGTTGATCATCAGATCTAATAACCTTTTCGATTCGGCCTGAAACTCTTTAATTTCCACGAGAATCTCCTCCTTGGCTAAGAGCTTTGCAGTATTAACATTAGCACTCTCCCTTGACGAGTGCTAATGTTTTTATATCAAATTCGGGGATTATTGTCAACGCCATGAGCCATACCAGGCAGCAGACTTCCGGTGGGTCAGATTCTTTCTGGGAAGCGACGCCGGGCCAGCAGCTCCCAGTCTTGCCGGAATAGATAGAATAAATTGGGCCGCCGCCGGACAGCCAGGGGATGGTAACTTACGGCCGTGGGCAGGCCTCGGACATCATGCCACTTTCCCCTAAGGAATTTCACTTGGGCGTCCATATTGCCAAAGAACCACTGGCTGGCAGTGTCCCCCAGGCAAAAGGCCAGCTGCGGCCTCTGAATCTCAATCTGCTCCAGGAGATAGTCTTTACAAATGCCCCTGGCCTCATGTTTATTGTAACGGCGAGTGGGCCGGCATTTTAGCAAGTAGGTAATAAACATGTCCTCCATTTTCAGGCTGGCCTGGCAAGCCGCTGCTTGCAGAGTCTGCCGGGCGCCGCAGACAAATTCTTTCCCCTCCTTATCCTCCCGGGCGCCGGGATTGTCCAAGATTACTATTATCGGCGCCTGAGGGTTGCCCTCCCCCCAGATTACCCTGGAGCGCTGTTTGCATAACTCGCACTTCTGACAGTTTACCGCCTTTGCCGGAGGACTAATCTCCGGCCACAAAGCAGGGGAAAATCCGCAATCCATATTATCACCCCTTTTAGTTTGCCCCATGTCCCTGAACAAGACCCTAAAAAGGGGTATCGCCCCCTAGGGGTAATAGATTATAATAAAAGGGGACAAGCCGTCTCAAGACTAAATTAGGGGGGCATTAGAATGAAGTTAATTTCCTGGAACGTCAACGGGCTCCGGGCCTGTTTAAACAAGGACTTTCTTGAATTCTTCCAAGAAGCCGACAGCGATATCTTCTGCCTGCAGGAAATCAAGCTTCAGGAGGGGCAGATACATTTGGACCTGGAGGGATACCAGCAATACTGGAACTATGCCGTCAAGAAAGGCTACTCCGGCACCGCTGTCTTTACCCGCCTCAACCCCCTGTCTGTTCAGTATGGCCTTGGCCAGGCGGAACATGACCGGGAAGGACGGGTGCTAAACCTGGAATTTGACGACTTTTACCTTGTCAATGTCTACACCCCCAACTCTCAAAGGGGCTTAGCCCGATTAGAGTACAGGATGGAATGGGAAGACGTCTTCAGAAAATATCTGAAGCGGCTGGATCAGACTAAGCCTGTCGTCATCTGCGGCGACCTCAATGTGGCCCATAAGGAAATAGATATTAAAAACCCCGCCTCTAACCGGAAAAATGCCGGCTTCACCGACGAAGAGCGGGCAAAGATGACTGAACTGCTAAATCAGGGATTTATCGATAGCTTCCGGCATTTCTTCCCCGACAAGAAAGACGCCTATTCCTGGTGGTCCTATTTCAGCAATGCCCGGGAGCGCAACGTGGGCTGGCGCATCGACTACTTCCTGGTCTCGGACAGGCTGAAAGAGTCCCTGACCGATGCGGCCATCCTCTCGGAAATCATGGGCAGCGACCACTGCCCCGTCATCCTGGAACTGGAAGCATAGGGACTGTTTTTCCGCCTTCCGAATCTTGGCAAACAACGCTCTTAATCCCAGCCCACACAAAGGGACTGGGTTTTTATCGTGGCGCAATCATCTTTTACCGTTAAACAATAAATATTTATTGACAATAGGAAACGGCGTTGGCACATTTTACTTTAGCTAATATCTTGTTGACATTAGCTAAAGTTGCCGTTATTATAGGTACAAATTCAAATACTTGGAGGTAGTAACCATGATTGTCACTACCACGGACCTACAAAACAGCTTTGGCAAGTATCTGCAACTGTGCCAGAATGAGGAGGTCATCATTACCAAAAACGGTAAGAAAGTGGCCAAATTGCTGCCCTTTACCGAGGACGGGCCCCTGGGGCGCTGGCTAATCAGCGAGGGTTCCTCCAGGTACAGCGCCAAGGGCATCCGGGTTTCTTACGAAGAGTACTTAAAGATGACCGAGGAAAGTGAAAACCGCTACGAATACATCGACGGCGAAATTATCCTTCTGGCCTCCCCCCTTTACCCCCATCAGAAAGCAATTCGAGAAATCCTTGTTTCCTTTAGTTTGTGGTTTAAGGACAAGGACTGCGAGCCCCTGGATGCTCCCTTCGACGTCATTCTTCATCGCCTGGGAAACACTGATAAAATTAACTCTGTCCAGCCGGATATCATCGTCATCTGTGACCAGGATAAGATTGATGAAAAGGGCAAGTATAAAGGGACACCAGCCCTGGTGGTGGAAGTCCTCTCCAATTCCACCCGCAGCCGAGACCTGGTGCAGAAACTGGATTTGTACATGGAAAGCGGAATCCATGAATACTGGGTAGTAAATACCCAATCTCAGGAAATATATATTTACACCTTCACCGATAACAAGCTTGCCAACATCCTCACCTTTAAGGGCGAAGAACACGCCCAATCGGTGTTCTTCCCAGGGTTGGAAGTGGGCCTCCAACTAATATTTGCCTAAACCTTAAACACCCAGGAAAGGGGAGTTAATAGTGCAATATCCCAAACACATTGTCTACGTAACGGGTATTATTGAAAATGAGCAGGGAGAAATCTTGATGATTAAGAGTTCATACCGGCCGGGCTGGGAACCGCCTGGAGGAATTGTGGAATTGGGTGAGGATGCCATCACTGCAGTTGTCCGGGAGGTCAAAGAAGAGACAGGCTATGATGTGAAAATTACCGGCATATTATCAGTAGTGCAAAATACCGGTTCCCCAGGCAGTGAGGCCAAATTCGGCTTGGTGTTCAAAGGGGAACCCACAGGCGGTCAGGCCCAGACCAGTGCAGAATCTCTGGCCGTGGCCTGGCTTCCTCCTGACCAGGCATTAGAGTTAATACAGGCAGAGGGTATGAAAGTCCGGGTTCTAGATGCCCTGGCCTTTGCCGGCAAAGTGAATTTCAAAGCATATATCTCTAAACCTAGTTTCCAGGTCGTTCGGGAGTTAAGATAGCTGAAAAGCCCAGCCCTGCCATCAGGAGCTGGCCTTTTGGGATGCAGCTGTGGGCATTTACTGATTTTGATATCCAAGGGGAATCTGATAACCAAGACATATTGACAACAGTCTGTCTTCACTCCGCAATATGTGCTGGGGTTCGCGAAGAATGCGAGCCGCTTTTAGTTTTGCATAGGGGCGGCGCTTGGTCACCGAAAGAAAAAAGGCTGACTCTCGTCAGCTATTTACTGATTTTAGACAGCCCCTTTGTTCAGGAATCGAGCGAGCCTCCACTGCCAATAACCTGCCTCCTCACTAGAGTTGGGGCAGGGAGACAGTCTCCCTGGTTTACTATCAGTGGGCAGCGGGATTATTGACCACCCCGATAAATAGCGGAGCATCGCCGGCGCCGCCGGTGATGGCGAAGATAAAAGGCCGATCCAGTTTCATCTCGATTGTCTCATCCGGGGGCATAGAACCGAGAAAGCGAATTTCGGTATAGGCAGCGGCTTCGCAGCCCTTCTCGTCGATGGAAATGGAGAGATTTTGGCGGACATCAGAGATGAACAGGGGTTCAGTTGCGGCCAGGCCGGTGAAATCAGCCTGTTCTGTAAAGGCCAGTTCTACCCCAAGCTTTGTCAGAACCTCTTTGAGATTGTTCCGAGCTTTAAAATCGAATTTTGGAACAGAGAGAATAATCTTCCCGCCTTTTGCTGATTCTGAATCTATGGCTGTGAGCACTCGTTCCAACCGTTCAGGGTCAGAGAGAATGTCATAAGGAGATACACCTTCATCGGGCAGAATCAGAAGCATGTGCTGATCATTTTTGAAGCCCAGGCTAGTGACAAGGCAGTTCTCCTCTTGGGCAAATTCGCCCATAAAGGTTCTGTTCATGAAAGGCACTTTCACCTTGCTGCCGTCCGCCAAGTTGAAAATGTCATCCTTGGTCAGTTTCCGGTCAAACTCATCACTCCACTGATCATAAAAGTAAACGGTGTTAATAATGGACATCATTTGCTCGGGACCGGCCTGGAATTCCTTGGGGTCATCCCCCAGCTTGCCTCCGGTATTTTCGGAGACCCAGCGGCTGATTTGCTTGGCTGTTTCCGAGTCGGCGAAGTCCACGCTGAAAGAATGGGCGAAATAATCCCGGGCGGCCCGCTCTAAAAAAGCCTTATTAAAATCTACATCCTCCTTGAGCCAGAGGGAATTGGCCAGAAGCAGCTTGCCGATTTCATTGTCTGTGTACAAATTCTTAAACAGTTTGCCGCTTTCACTGTTGACAAGATTGATGTCAGGCATGTGCAGCGCCTGCAGCAGTTCAGTCTGGGTTTCACCCTCTGCCCCCTCGTTGGCCAGGGCTAGGGCATAAAACAAGCTGAGGGGTGAATAAACCGAGTTCATCGACCGGTCGCCTTGGGCAAAAACCTCGGCTGCGGAAGAAAAGGCAAATTGGCCGAGACTAGTTAAAAAATCCTGGTCTAAATCCTGATGTTTTGCCCTTTTGCCAGCATAATCATAGTAAGAGACTCCCTCGGGGTATTCAGGGCTGGCAATGGCCCGGGCCGATTGAGGCACGTTGGCGGAAAAAACGCTGAGGATCACTATTGCCAGGGCTGCCGCCGCAGCCGCCATCCCCTTCCAAGCAGGTTTCACCAAGAGCCTGTTTTTTGGAGGTTGGCTGGCGGCTGTCCTGGCTTTTTCCAGGGCGCCTTTGCCTACGGATTCCAGTCCCAGCAGTTCCTGCCCGCTTCCTAGGTCAGTTTCTGCTAGGGTTTCCGGGTCAACATGGTCAAACATATTGATTATGTCTCGATCTTTCATAGGTTGCTCCCTTCTAAAGTTTCTTTCAAGGATTTGCGCAGCCGGGACAGGCGGCTGTCCACCGCCCCCCGGGTCAGATGATAGCGATGAGCAATATCAGGGATTGTTTCCAGGGCAAAGAAACGGCGCACAAAAATGCTTCTGTCCGGTTCCGGCAATCCCCGGACGAACTGACTGAACAGCCTGCGGAAAGCTTCCCCTTGCAGATAATGGTCACAGCTGTCCGGGGAAACAAAGACCTCTTCCGCAAAATCGCCGATACGAACCTGATTGCGCCGAAGATTCTTGCGCAGCTGGTCAATGGCCCGGCGCCGGGAAAGGAGGGCGACCCAGCCCTTCAGAGACGAGCGCTGCCGGTTATAATCCGGCATGGACAGCCAGACATCATAAAAGGCCGTATTGACACATTCCACTACATCCTCCTGATGGCCTGAGCCCAGCACCGCCAGAGCAACTGAACAAGCGAGGCCGCGGTATTTTTCAATCAGCGCCTCCAGGCCCCGGGTATTCCCTTTTAGCATGAGCTCAACTATCTTTACATCATCCATAATGCACCTCCGGAGGTTTCACTATTATATTCGCCCAGCAGCTGCATTTCTGTCAGCAGCATGATAATATAAGGTCAATTCCCTTACTCGCAATTCCGTCCCCTGTAATAATATGACCCCAGAGGAGACAGTGATTAATATGATACGAAAGAATGTATGGTCAAAAGACTTCAGCCTGATAACCATAGGAACCATAATTTCCGCAATCGCCGGACAAGCAATATCTCTGCCTTTTAGTTTAATGGTATTTGATGAGACACAGTCGGCGTTACTGTCAGCCATTATGTTTGTAAGCGGCATGCTGCCGAATTTTATCCTCCCCCTTTTTATCGCCCCTCTCATCGACCGGGGCAATAAAAAAAGAACAATTATTACTCTGGATTATCTCACAGGTGTACTGTATTTGCTTGTTGCATTGATTATCTCGAAAACAGGCTTCAATTATCAGCTCTTTGTGGCCTTCAGCTTCATTGCCGGCATTATCGGCTCGATCTATCATTTGACGTATACTGCCTGGTATCCGGATATTATCCCTGTTGGCTTTGAGCAGCAAGGTTTTGCTGTGTCCTCTTCCATCTACCCTACTGTCGTTATGGTTATGAGCCCAGTTGCAGCCTGGCTCTACAAAGTTATGCCCATACACCTGCTCTTGGTCCTGATTGGTTTTCTGACCTTAATTGCTGCCACTTTTGAATTGTTTATCGGCAATCAGGGTCTCAGGAGAAAAGAAGGAACTTGGAGCTGGCGAGAATATATAGCCGACTGTAAAGCCGGGTTTAAATATTTGCGCCGGGAAAAAGGACTGAGAAATATCTATTCCTATATGGCCATCACCAATGGGGTGGCGACAGGAATACAATTAATGGTGCAAGCTTATTTCCAAACCGTGCAGTTTCTAACCGTAGCAATGCTGGCCTTCTTGCGCACAGCAGAAACCCTGGGAAGAATGCTGGGCGGACTGGTGCAATACAAAGTTAATGTCAAGCCGGAAAAACGCTTTGGCATTACAAAATTTGTCTACTTCACCTATGAGACCCTGGACATGCTCTTATTGTTCATGCCCTATCCCCTTATGTTAGTCAATCGGTTTATCTGCGGCGTTCTTGGAATAACCTCATTCACCCTGCGGGAAGCAAGCGTCCAATCCTATTTGCCTCCCGATATGCGGGCAAAGGTAAATGCAATCTTTAATGTGGCCGTCAGTTTTGCTGTCATTGTGTTCCAGCTGAGCGCAGGCTATGTAGGGGATTTGCTGGGATACAGAAAGACTGTGGTTTTGTTTACAGGGATTTCAATGGCGGCAATCATCGGGTTCATTGCAATTCCATCAGCGGTAAATCGCAAGGTATATGAAGCGACCCGATGCAGCCAGCAAGACACATTGGCATAAGAGCATATAATTAGGGGGCGGAAGAACCGCCCCCTTTATTCGTCTCTGGTGTATTAAGTTGAAGGCTCAAACACTTCTAGCGTTGTTGCCGGGTGAAAAAGCGGATGACAATATCCAGGAAACAGTTGTCCTTCCGCAGTTCGGCCCTTGCCGCCAGAAGAGACAGCCCGGCTAGCTGATATTCTTTCAAGGGACATCCTAGGAAGTCCCCCTTTCCAACGCTCCTAATTGTTTTGGTTATTGCCAACTATTCCCTTGACAATGGCGCTTAGCTTGAGTATTATATCGGTAAAGCTGTTAAAAGGAGGGAAAACTTGTATGAATAGGAGATGGATTTGTCTTGTTTTAATAACTTGCTTGGTTCTAATAATTATTCCAGCAAATGTTGCACAAGCTACTGATTCTATCATAATTACAGAAGAAAATATGTACGATGTCATTGAAGATCTAGAACAGTATATCCACCGTGCGGGGAATGGGACTTTACATCTCCAGCTTGGGAAAGCCATTCAAGCAGGATATAATAGATGCGACTTAAAAGCATTGCAAGATCATTTACATTCACTTAATCAAAGGATCTTGAATGGAGAAATCACAACAGATGATAATCTAAACATCATAACTATAAAATCAATATTCAACATTGAAGATTCTATTGAATGTACCTGTAATGCTGGCGACTCGGATTTTTCTATTTTTTGCTCAAAAGGCATTAATAAATCTGAACAGTTTTGGTGGGGATATAGGAGACATGCTTGTGCTTGTGAAACGAATAGAATTGTAGCGCAACTTAATACTTATGCAGCTATTGGCGGAGGAGCATCTGTACTTGCAGCAATCTTCAGTGGACCGGTAGCAGCCTATATTGGTGTACCTACAGCATATATCCTGTTGCTAGCGTCAAGAGCAGCTTACCACAACGCAGCAAATACAGGTGTCGTCATGACCATGACCTATGCTTTCGTCTTTAGTGTGAAAAGTCAATAACATGAAGCAACCATGGATAGGAATTTCCCTGTTATTAATTGCAGCTATGATAATCACTGTTAGAGGAATTATCAAGAAACATAAGTCTGAAATTAGCTTCCTAGATCTCTTAAAGGAATTATTTCCAAAGCCAATCCTACTATTGATTGCCATGATAATCACAGCAATTATTGTAATGAGTATCTTGAAAAGAAATATCTGATCCTATTTACAAAGTGCTGAGTAATATTTTACTACTCCGCACTTTCTTTTTTCTCCCCTTTAAAAACAATCTCATTAAGTATGTGACTGGTGAATCATGAAATTAGAACCCTAACTGGCGTTAAACAGTAAAAGCGAAAATAGGCACAACAGATGCTGCCCCTGTATGTCAGGTTAGTTGTCGTGTGGATGATGATCATCTACCCCCAGGCCCAACATAACGGTCACGGTGTCCAGGGCCAGGGGATCTGTGCTCATCAGGAGCTTGCCGGCAGGATAGACAGCCCCGGGCTTTCAAAATTCGGGTCAGGGAACGGACAAGTTCCGGGTGGGTGATGGCCGCCGTTTCCGGGGATTTGGGACCAATCAGGTTGACCTTGAGCAGCACCTTCATCCCCGGGGCAACAAATTTATCCCAGCCGCCCAGCAGGGCCATGCCGGCGTTGAGTTTCTTCTCCAAGAGCTGGAGATTATATTGAGTGCATTCGCAGATAATTACTTTCTTCATCAAAGAAGCCCCCTTCTGCATTTACTATACACTTTTGCCCATTAGAAGAACAACAGCCCTGTTTACTGCTGCTTGTCCTGCCTAGACTCACTTCCTCTTTCTCCAGCATAACCATGCCCTCTGCCCGCCACCCCAAGCCAGGATAAAACTTCAATATGCAGTGAATGTGACAGGTTAACCTGCAGGAGGAGTGAACTGCTCCCTGTCAAGTAGACAGGTGAAATAAGTAAAACTGTTTGGCTGGACCTCGTTAATGACGGGGCCCAGTTTTTTTATGCAGCATTTTCGACCAATTGGCGGTAGGTCATCGGGGCTAGTTTTTCCAGTTTTCTCTGCCGCCGTTCGTAGTTATAGAAGTGTATGTAATCCTTAATAGCTGCTACCAGGCTGTCGTAATCTTGGAAGGTGCGGAGATAGTACATTTCGCATTTGAGGATTTCCCGAGAGCTGGAGTTTATCCTCCTGGCGTACTTCCGCCAGACAGACCCCTTAGGGGAAAACTTTTATGCGCCACTGGATTTAACTTTGGTTGACCCTGTTCTCCAAATAGCCAGGAGATGCCAATTCCTTCTGCAATTTTCGCTGTGCCAACCAGCCTTGTTATTGCTATTTAAAGTATATAGTCCACAAAATAGGCATTAGGCCAGCGGAAAGCTGACCTAATGCCTATTTTGTAGCGGGATTATTAACCTAAAACTTTCTCACAAAGTCTGTCGCCCTTATGCGTACATCAAATTAGTCATACCATCTATCATATTGATTTGGTAATCACACTGCCTGGCAATCTCAGGATTGTGGGTCACCATAAGTAAGCCCTTACCCTCAGCTACTAAATCCATAATGAGTTTGATGATTCCCTGTCCTGTCTCAGAATCTAATGACCCTGTTGGCTCATCAGCCAAAATCACCTGTGGATTGTTAACTAGGGCCCGGGCAATCGCAACCCTTTGCCGCTGCCCACCAGATAAGTTCCGAGCCAATACATTGATTTTATCGGTCAAACCTACTTTAGTTAAGACTTCTTGAACCCTCTTTTTACGTTCTCTTGCCCCTAGGCGCTCCGAGCTGTATAACAGGGGAATCTCAACATTCTTGCGCACGGTATAATTTTCTAGCAGAGCAAAGTCCTGAACAATGTAGCCGAAAAATTTGTTCCTATATTCGGCAGTCTGCTTCGTGGAAAATGTTTTTGCATCTTTTCCCTCAATATATAATTCTCCCTTAGAAGGAGTTAAGATCAATCCAATCATGTTTGTCAAAGTAGTTTTCCCGCAACCTGAAGGACCTGTAATTGCAATACTTTCACCATTTGTCATTTCTAGTGATCCATCCTTGACAGCATGAGTTCTGTTGTCTCCGTGAACAAACTCCTTCTGCAGAGATACAGCCTTGATTAACATCATTTCTCGTCACTCCTCAAATAAGAGAATAAGTCCCGATGCTTTAAATTTAACAATGGTACCCACGCCAACAAGAAGGTAAGTATAGTAATCGACAGTATCAATAACGGTGAGGGCAGAGGGAAGCCAATCCAAACTAAAAAGCACCAGAAAATACACAGGGGCAGACTAACAATCCAAAAGACGTAAAAAGCCGTTCTGACATTCAAGTGTTGAATTCTCGCCCCATAGAGCAGATGTATTGCATATTCATATTTATTTATTTCAATAAGCTGAAGCACATTGACCACAATTCCAACTAAAGTAAATGTCGAGGCAATCAGGTAAAAGAACATCGCGCTCACAGCATGATTGCGCTCAATTTGATTTGAATAAGAATTCATAGTAACGGCGTTTAAGGTAATGTCATTTTCCGCAGCGATAAAGACAAAGTCTAACAAGACTGCATTGTCTGGGGCTAACAGATGAGTGCCAAGAACTATGTTCGTTTCCTCAAATCCCCCATAATAATGGTACATAGAATCCAACTCTGAAAGAATTAATACCGAATTATCCAAGCTCTGTGATGTGCCCCGGAATAAATACGAGGTGTTTGCTGGCAAGCGGCTGGTGATAGTTAAACTTTTTCTTTCTAGTTTCCCAAAACTAATACTATCGCCAACCTTATAGTCCTTAACTTTGTTACCGATAAACACATTGAAATCCTTATCCGCCTTAAGGCGAATGTCTTTATTGAGAGCCTTTGTAAAAGCGCCAAGCCCAACAAGAACTTCGAAATCAGTGAACTCGTCAGAATACAATGTAACCAAAGAATAATACTTATCCTCCCGGGCGTTAAGGTATCTTCTCAAATTTTCATTTATCTCCGGGCGGAGTTGATGACCACCCTCAGAAACCTCTTGAAAGTATATTAGATTTAAGTCGCTGTGTCTTTTTATTTCCCGGAAGTTACTCCCCGAGTGTGTGAAATAGACAAATATCAAAGAAATAAAAATTAATGAAACCAATAGCTGCAAAGTAAAGGCGATGAAGGTTCCCGGTTTTTTCAATACATCCCTTACAGAAAACCATATTTGTGTTTTCATGATTTGGACATACCTTTCCATATTTTCTGAGCGCTGAAGACGAGGGAAATAATTAAACCAATGCATATTGTGTTTACGGAAAACACTATTCCCGCAAACGAAAATCGATGCGCTGACAACAATGAACTAAACCAGGCATTCGATATTCCGAAAAAAAGAAGCAATCCCAGAAGGGTGCCGATAAACACCGCAGCTAAATCCCCAACGATATAGTGCCGGAAAAACTTAACTTTTGTCGCTCCGAATCTTTGGTGTATCTTAAATTCTTCCGTATGCCTTGCTAATAGGATGTATAAAATTATGGCGCTGTTAATGTAGATAAAAAGCATACACCATAGCATTGATGGAACCCAATTCTTCACTAGGATAACCATTTTTGAAGGCCTCTCAATAGAGTTTGTTGCATATCCATGTTTTTCTAATAGCCTTACCACCTGTTCTGCTGCACTTTGATCTTCGGAAGCAAAGTAATAAGTTCCCCGTAAATCCGATGTGCTGAGCAGATTATATATGTAGTCTTGAAACCGATTCAGCGCAAAGTCCTCGTCATACACCCCTATTACCGGCACCAGCGCTCCGTTAATAAGGGTAAAGCCTTCTTTATTAAGTAGCACATGAAATGAGGACTGAGCTTTCACAAGAACTGACCTGGTTGTTGATTTAAAGTCTGCAGGATTAAAATATCTTCCTTCAATGTGATTCTGGAAATCATAATGCATCTGAGGATCATATACTCCAAGTTCCGGAGGCCAGTTCTTTTCCAGAATCACTAGAGCCTCCCCAGATTGCAGAATTCTGTGCATTTCAGCAATGATGCCTGGCACTTCCTCTGAAGCCGGTTCTGATTTTGATACTTGGACAGCCACATAGTCTTCATCCAATCCGAAAGGTGGCAGGTAATCATATTTATAATTAGAGTACAAATGTGTAAGTAAAAAGGCTAGGGCTGATGCCGCAAATACATTTATTAGTACCGTTACGATGTAATTTCGTCTCAAGTTTCTCCTCCTTCCCAAATATAGAACTGGGAGCAAGCGAGATTATGCTTTAGTCACCAACACTCATTGGCGAAATATTCGGATCATGTGGAACCCAATTAAAGTTGTAATTAAAGGTAACTTTAATTGGGTTAAAGGGGTCATCAAAATACGGTCCACTCTGTTTCCTGAGGATTCTAGTGTCCGCTATACTGGATCCCCTTTCTGTATAATACCACTTTTCGCCAACTAGGCCATTTCGATATACAAAGTAACCCTGCATAGCATGCAAACCTCCATCGTTGAAAGAGGGTTGACACTGCACTGTCCCGATAAAATACACCTGCGAATGTTCTACGCTGAAGGCATAGTTTGGAAATTCCCAGGCAAAAATAGATGTAAACGTCCCGAAAGCCATAATTAGCACTGCCAGGACTGATGTTACTCTTAATAAAAGAAGCCATTTCTACATAAGGAAATTATCCCTCCCAAAAAATATGCTCCCAGTCCAGTTAATTATACAATGGCAGGAATTTTCAGTCAAGACTTTATTTGCAAAAGCAAGATTAATATATTTTGCCGTAACTTTCAACACAAATTGCTGGACTCTCCTCAAGGGCCATGCTAATTTGGCTGCCTTTTCTTAACTGCCAAAACTTAACTCCCATAATCAATATGAGGTTCTTATCAAAAAAATCCCCTATGCGTAGTCCTGAATTTCTGTAATTTCAGGTATCTAAACAAACACAGGGGAATATTACTTTGATAGCATTGGTAGTTCTTCAAGACAAATTCATTTTGGCCGGACTATGACTTCTATTATGACCACGTCCCTCGTAACCGGCCAAAGAAATCCAGGATGCGGTTATCCCGCCGCAGTTCAACAGCCTTATATTCACAGAGCTCGTGGCAGCACATGCATTCAATGCAGGCGCTGTAATCTATTTTCTTAGTTTCTCTGTCTATTGCCTGGACCGGGCAGCTCTCCACACACATATTGCAGCCTTTGCAAGCTTTCAGATTGATCCTGGGCCTGGCCTTAAGGAGGTCTATTACCCTGATTACTATTTTATAATTTTTGGGTTTAACACGCCGCAGACGCTTAGGCAGCTTAAAGCCTCGCAGCCGGGGCGGAGCCGTATAGTCCCCGGCTATTACTATTTCCTGCAACTCGGATGTGCCAAGGTTCCTTGCACGGGCAGTTTGCAGGATTGCGATATCCTCTACATTCAAACCCAACATGGCAACAGCCACTGTATCCAGGGCCAAAGGATCGGTGCTCATAAGCAGCTTGCCTGCGGGATAGACAGTCCCCGCCGTGGGTCCCTCTCCCTCCATGGCTGTTACCCCGTCCATTATATGCAAACTCACATTCACTGCCTGATGGATGTCAGCCAGCACCTGGCCAAGATCCCGGGGATCCGGGGCCAAGCGGTGATACTCGGCCTTACGCAAGCCGGGGACGCAGCCAAAGAGATTTTTGACTGCCCCAGTGTAGATTGCGGCGGAATGAGTCTTTATCTTGGGCAGATTGATGACAAAATCTGCCTCAAACATAGGCTTGGCTAGGTACATTTTCCCCCCGGCCTCAGTAGTAACCTCCGTCACACCTTCCCGGTCGAAGTTCTTGAGTACCGCCCCCTCTTCCCGGGCAAGCTGTTCCAAGCCGGAGACCTTAAAGCTCCGGGCGGTGGGGGCAATTCCCGCAATGGCTCCGCCGGAACTGTCCCCGATCCAAACCTGGCAGCCCCGGGCTTTCAAAAGTCGGGTCAGGGCCCGGACAAGTTCCGGGTGGGTGATGGCCGCCGTTTCCGGGGATTTGGGACCAATCAAGTTGACCTTGAGCAGCACCTTCATCCCCGGGGCAACAAATTTATCCCAGCCGCCCAGCAGGGCCATGCCGGCGTTGAGCTTCTTCTCCAAGAGCTGGGGATTATATTGAGTGCATTCGCAGATAATTACTTTCTTCATCAAAGAGGCCCCCTTCTGCATTTACTATAC